>CAZRDR010000028.1:0-4996 GCA_964598995.1 uncultured Gammaproteobacteria bacterium
AACAGGCTGAGGCTGAGATGTTTAGCGATGTCAATCGTGAGCGAGTAAAAAACGGACTTGCGCCGCTTAAAGCTGACTCACAGTTATTAGTATTGGCTCGGTCATATGCCTCATTAATGTTTGAGAAAGGCTATTTCTCTCACTACACGCCTGAGGGGAAATCACCATTTGATCGTATGGATGAGGCAACTATTATCTATAGTCACGCTGGAGAGAATTTAGCGCTTGCGCCAAGTGAATCGTTAGCACATCAGGGACTGATGAATAGCCCAGGACACAGAGCAAATATCCTCTCGAAAGACTATCAAAAAGTAGGGATCGGTGTCATGGATGGCGGAATTTACGGCAAAATGTTCGTGCAAGAGTTCACTGATTAACTTTAATTCCTCAGATTAGCTCCTTTTATGATTGCTATTTAATTCCTTGGTCGTAGAACCCAATTATAGGGCGAGGAGAAGGATAGCACCGATGATCGTTAAGAGGACTCCGCCGGCGATGGTGATCGTCTCAATAGTTGAGCCAGGACTTGGCAAGGTCGGTGTAGGCGTATTGGTCACACCAGGAGGCGTAGTAGGTGTTGGCTGTACGGCAGTTGCTGTTGGTGGCACAGGTGTAGCAGTCGGAGGTACAGGCGTATTCGTCGGCGGGACTGGCGTATTTGGTGGTATAGGGGTATTGGTCGGTAGCGGAGTTGGCGTATTAGTTGGTAATGGCGTAGGCGTATTCGTCGGTGGCACCGGTGTTGGCGTGCTAGATGGGAGTGGTGTTGGAGTAGCAGTTGGTGCTGCGCAAGTTGCAGTTGCTGTACCAGATACCCCATTACCACAGGCATTAACTGCTGTTACACTACAGCGATAGGATTTATTTGCTTCTGAGATGAAGGTCGTACTCGTTGCTGGAGCAGTAACTTGCTGGTTATCAAGGATTGTTTTGACGATAGTTCCGTTACCATCTATTTCCTCAACGGTTACGTTGTAAGAGACTGCATTATCAGCTGGATCCCACTGACAGGTTGAGGTCGTTGCCTGGCAGGCTGGAGGAGCAGTCGAGACAGGCAGATCAGAATCAACGTAGGTAATAGATCCCACACCTGTTGCTTCGATATTGCTAAATTCATCTTTAAGAGATCCATCTAAATGGAAAAGAGCAATAGTTTGTGGATCAATAGTGAAGGGCTCAGTTGGTGACGGAAAGTCGCCTGCCCAATGACCACCGTTTGAAATTTTTATTTCATCCATCTCGCCCTTAAAAGCATTTTGTGTATCTTTAAATGATGTGGGATCAATTTGACCTAATCCATCTGTGTATAGTTTGTATCCTCCAACATAAACTGTGGAGTTATAACATGTTGCTCCTTGTGGCGTTTCGTCTACTTTATGTCCATTAAGGAAGAGCTGGGTTACGCCATCTTGGTCCACTGAAAATGCAAAATAATTCCATGAGCCATATTTAATAGTCGCCTTATTTGCACCTGTATAAGTGAGGTTATCACCTGAAATACTATTTGCTATGGTTAGCGTAGCGTCACCTGGTTGATTTAAACCCACAATATATGCTTCCATACTTCCTCGACAGGAAGCATTATTGGTATTTCCAGGAATACTAAAGATGGTGGCGGGTGATGGTCTATTTTCTGCTTTGAACCAGCCTTCAATTGTGAACGGGGCTTGAAGTGTGACTGCAGCAGGGGATTTCACGACAGTCGTTGAGCCGTCAAATACGAGAGCTTTACCAAATGGTTTACCTGATGCACGCTGGCGTACATCTTGCGGTTTCTGGGAGAGGAAATACGCCACTGCTAAGCCTATTAAGAGAAGCAGTGTAACGATAATTCCGATAACAAATGATTTACGTATTCTCATATTATATTGTTGGTGTCGGTGTCAGATTACAGTTCGGACAGACGATCTTAACATTAGTGACTGCGCCAGGTGTAGGACAAATACTTGGTGTTGGAGACGGAGTCTCTGACGGAACTGGAGTCTCAGTAGGTGTTGGCGTATTTGTCGGTGTAGGCGTAACACCAGGTGGAAGTGTTGGTGTCGGAGTAGGAGTCGCAAGTGGTGTAGGTGTTGGTGCAACAGGTGTACAAACACCGAGTTTCGTTTCATACCATCCATCAAGATACGTCTTCTGCCCTGAATACCAGATATCAGGCAACCTGAATGATGGGATGATATTGCCGGTAAAGACATCTGTCTGCCAAGCACACGTAGGGGCTGCTACAGAAAGATAGACTGTTTTGCCAGGTGCAAGCGAGTAGGTCACGGCACTATGGATGGTTTGGGTCCAGATCCATCCATATGAACTCGGACAGTCAGCTGGTTCACAACTAGGATAAGGGGTAGGGTAGGGAAGATAGGCTTGGTATGAGGCCAGCCCAACTTGGAAGGTCTGAGTAGTGGATTTATTAGTCACTTTTGCGAAAGCTTTACCGCCACTTGATCCATCAGTGACACAGGCAGTGAGGTTAGGCTCGACGTTATTTTCATTAGCTACGCAAGTGAGAGAGGAAAAGCCAGACGGAGCTGATGATGACGTTGTTCCTTTGACATACCGAGTATCACTAATAGTGTAGGCGATAGCTAGCTGGTTGTTAGTAGTATCCAACTCAGTCACAAAATTATTGTAGTTGACGTAGACTCGGGCGGTATAGGTACCCGGAGCGTTACGGTGCCAAGAGACCTTTTTATCAAAATAGCTGTTATTTACTCCGACGTAGGTTGAGGCATATGTTTTTTCTGCACCTGCCCCGAATTCGCCGTTTCTTAATTCAAGATTAACATCTGAAGCCTTACCAGCACTAACGGTACTGCTAGCGTTACTGTAGACCTCGGTATAGGTATGGCCATCATTGGAGACTCCCTTGGCACTTCCTTGATTTTTAACAGTGATTTTGACGTAGATATCCTCGCCTGGAGCGAATGTCGTTCGGACATTACCGCCAGCATCAGTTAACTGAAAGGCCGAAATAGTAAGGTCAGCACCTGTTGCAGCGTGTTGTTGTAAATTCTGTTGCTGAAGTGCGAGATAAACCCCCACAGGCAGACCAATGATAAGAAGTATCGAGAAGATAATGACGAGAATTCGTTTTTTTGTCACAGCAAGTAAGTGCCGAACACGGCCTTAGATCCATCATACGCGGATGATTTAACATGCGTCAACAAGAAGTTCTATCGGCTTGTAATTTTAGGTGGGCTGTCTATACTAAATATATATGGTCAGAGTCGCAATTAACGGATATGGAAGGATAGGGAGAGTTGCACATCGGGTGATGTTACAAAAGCATACTGATGCGTTGCAGGTTGTAGCTATTAATGCAGGTTCGTCTACTGACCTTAAAGGCTGGAAGTACCTATTGCAGTATGACTCGGTCTATGGCCCGCTGCTTGAACAAATTGATATCGAGGAACGCACCGACAGCGATCCTGAAGAGTATTTAGGTAAATTGATCATCAATTCGCAGGAAATAGCTGTTTATTCGCAAAAAGATCCAAGTCTTTTGCCGTGGAAAGATTTAGGTATTGATGTAGTTATCGAGTCAACCGGCCACTTCAGAAAACAAGAAGATCTGCAAAAACATATTACGGCAGGTGCAAAAGCAGTCGTTCTTTCAGCCCCGACGAAGGGCGAGGGAGTCGACACCATTGTACTTGGGGTAAATCCAGAGGTCTATACGGGTAAGACAATTATTAGTAATGCCTCGTGTACGACTAACTGTATCGCACCAGTTGCTAAAGTGATGCATGATTACTTCGGCGTTGAAAAAGCGATGATGACCACAGTCCATGGCTATACTTCTGATCAACGGTTGCAGGATGGCGGGCATAAAGATTACAGGCGCGCTCGAGCAGCTGGACTCAATATTATCCCAACCTCAACCGGTGCGACCGAGGCAGCTTCGAAAGCAGTTCCAGAGTTAGAGGGGAAGTTTAAAGGTTTATCACTGCGTGTCCCAGTCCCTGTCGGGTCGCTCGCAGATTTTACGTTCGTTCTGTCTAAGGCAACGAGTAGTGAGGAGATTAATGACATATTTAAACGAGAAGCACAGAATCCGGCTTACCGAGGAATTTTAGCCGTAAGTGATGATCCACTCGTCTCAAGTGATATCATCGCGAGCCCCTACTCAAGTATTGTTGATCTGAGTCTTACCCAAGTCGTCGGTGGGACACTCGCGAAAGTTGTCGCCTGGTATGACAATGAATATGGTTATGCCAATCGCTTGGTCGAAGAAGTACGCATGCTTAAATCGTAGTCAGAGCTGTGCTATACTAATCATCTATGTCAGAAGCAAATATTGATTCAGAAATCTCATCACAACACCGTCGTGGTGTCCTCTTAGTCCTCACCGGACCAACTGCTGCTGGTAAAGATACCGTCATAGCCAAACTCGCTGAACAAGATCAGTCCCTCGTTAAGATCGTAACGACAACAAGTCGAAAGATGCGCGAGGGAGAGTCTGAAGGTCATCCCTATCATTTTGTCTCGCGTGATGAATTCGAGCGACTGATCGCTGAGGGAGCTTTTTTTGAGTGGGTCGAATTTAGAGGTGAGTTATATGGTACCCAGAAGAAAACGCTCTTAGACGCATTAGATCTTGGCGTCACGGTCGTCTGGAAAATAGAGACCAAAGGCGTTAAGAATATCCAGGAGAAAATTAAGCAGATGGTTCCGCGGGTCGTCTTCGTCTTTATCACCGGTGAGTCGATAGAGGAGATGAAGGAGCGAGTACTGAAGGCTGAGGGAGAAGATGGGGCAAAGGTGAGGTGGAACGAGTCACTCGTTATTTGGGAGCTAAAACAATATATGGACTGTGATTATCTGCTGGTGAATAGGCATAACAAACTCGATGACGCAGTCAAAGAATTACAGGCAATACTTTTGGCAAAACGACTCGAAATTCTCCCTCAGACCTCATAATCCTCCACACTTGCAACGATATCCGCAATCGACTATGATGCCTGTGCTATGAAATGGCTCCTTTTGATAACTCTGC
>CAZRDR010000029.1:0-7447 GCA_964598995.1 uncultured Gammaproteobacteria bacterium
ATGGACAGCTGTAATTGGCACTGCGATGACACTTGTCTTATTCTGGACATTTACCGTACCAGCCGTGAAGTTGAGCGTTGTCCTCGTAGCTGAAGTAGTAGCGATACTAATAGTCTCAGAATAGGCTCCTGTCTTGAAAAATTTAGCCGTATCTGAGGCAAGGAAAGTAGATAAGTTATCAATAACTGTGACCTGTGATGAGCCAGCCGTGAGTGGATCTGGACTTGAAAGAGGAGCTGAGGGTGATGGGCGTGAGGTACTCGCTGAGGCTGAAGCGTTAAGAAGTGAAGCTGCAGAGGCTTTCTTAAAGGGAACAAGTAAAACCACTACAATAAACAACCCAATTATTATTCCCTTGAGCTTCATATATCTATAGTAGAGAGATAGCTAACTAATTTCAAGTAAAAAAATGTATAATCATCCCATGCCGCATATTCACGAGAAAATTGATTTTACTGTGGCAGTCTATATCGTCTATAACGACAAAGTCCTCCTTCGAAAACATGACAAATACGGTATGTGGTTAGGTGTTGGCGGTCATATCGAACTAGGAGAAGATCCGACCGAAGCTGCTGTCCGCGAGGTAAAAGAAGAGGTAGGTCTGGATGTTTCATTAGATGATAGTCTTCTACCACCTACTCCACCTTCTTCTCACTCAAGAGACCTCATTCCACCCTATTATCTGGGTCGTCATAGAATTAATGAGACACACGAACATATCGATTTTATATATTTTGCTAAAGCCTTAACAGCTGAATTAGAACTTTCTGAAAGCGAAAAGAGTGATGAGGTTAAATGGTTTACCAGACAAGACCTCGAAAATAACGAAGAACTGCTGCATGATGTTAAATTCTATGCTGTCCAAGCACTTAACAGACTCTCAACCAAGCAATAATGTTGAGTTTGGCTTGATTCCTCAGTTCATGCTATAGTTAATAACGCTGCCCATATGCAAGATTTTTCTACCCCAATGATGAAGCAATACCGCTCTATCAAAGAGCAGTATCCCGACTGTCTCCTCTTCTACCGCATGGGCGATTTTTATGAGTTATTTAACGAAGATGCCCATATCGGAAGTGCGGTTCTCAATATCACCCTAACTGGTAAAGCAGGCGGTAAAGATGGCCGCATACCGATGGCAGGAGTTCCCTATCACGCAGTTGATAGTTATATCGCCAAATTAGTCAAAGCTGGCTACAAAGTCGCCATCTGTGAGCAGCTCTCTCCACCAAATAAAAAAGGGCTAGTCGAGCGAGATGTCGTCCGTATCGTAACTCCTGGAACGCTTCTTGATGAGAATAATCTCGATAAGAAATCAAATAACTATATCGTGAGTGTGGTCGTAACAGACTATATAGTTGCCATCAGTGTTGCGGATCTCTCAACGGGTTACTTTGCCGCCACAGAGCTCGAAATTGAAAGTCTTGAGAAGACATTAATTGAATCGCTAGCGAGGCTGCAGCCTAGTGAATGTATTCTTACAGACGAAACATATAACGATCCAGACATCCTCAAGCTCCTCAAAGGCATTAACGGCATGAATATTTATGCCTTTGCCCAATTTGAAGGGTATGCCAATGATGCCAACCACTATCTCAAACGCCACTTTGGGCTAAAAACACTTGAAGGATTTGGACTAAAAGATGAGAGTTATTCTCTTCAGGCAGCGGCAGCACTCCTGGGGTATCTGAAGGAGACACAAAAAGGAAATGTAGGTCATATCAAAAAACTCTCACTACTTGGTCAAAATGATGGACTTGTTCTTGATCGCTCGACGATTATCAACCTTGAATTATTCTCGACGATTCGCGAACACGACACACGAGGATCGTTACTTTCGGTTATGGATCAGACGATAACTGCCATGGGTGGAAGGTTACTCAAACAATGGATGAAAAGACCACTTTCAGATAAAAAAGAAATTGAGAAAAGATATGATTCCATTGCGGAATTCCTCGATCACCAAGACTTACGCGAACAAATCAAATTATGCCTTGAAGAAATCCCTGATGTTGAACGATTAGTCTCACGCCTCTCAGTTAACTTAGGTAACGCTAGAGATCTTGTCAATCTCAAACTTGCTCTTCAGAAAATCCTTATCATCAAGAAGTCACTAAATGATTCGTCATCTGACCTCTTACGATTTAAAGCCGACACAATTTCAGACAAACTGCAGACCATAATTGATGAGATTACGACTACGATTGTTGATGAACCGCCTATCACCACTCGTGAAGGTCGCATGATACGAGAAGGAGTTAATAAGGAACTCGATACGCTCAAGTCGCGCATTAATAAATCTAAAGACTGGATTATTGAGCTTGAGAAGCTTGAGAAAGAGCGAACAGGTATCACCTCACTGAAAGTTCGATTTAATAAAGTCTTTGGATTTTATATCGAGATATCTAAATCTTATCTTTCACAAGTTCCAGCTAACTATGAACGCAAACAGACATTAGTAAATGGCGAACGCTTTATTACCAAAGAACTCAAAGAGCATGAAGAAATTATTCTCACTGCAGAGGAACGAATTAACGATCTTGAGTACAAAATATTTACATATATTTTAGCAAAGACTCTAGAGCACACAGAAAGTATTCAGAATGCTGCCGAAAGCATAGCAGTTATTGACTGTCTCATTAACTTCTCCTCGCTCACTGAGCAAGGAAGATTTGTTCGACCAAAACTCCTTTATTCAGGTGAAATTAGAATCAAACAAGGACGTCATCCAGTCGTCGAGCAACTTATTGATGACCCGTTCATCCCAAATGATGTAACGCTTGATAACGTCACCCAGTCACTCCTTCTGATTACCGGTCCTAATATGGCTGGTAAGTCAGTCTTTATTAGACAAGTTGCAATTATTGTACTGATGGCACAGATGGGGTGCTTCGTCCCTGCCCAAAGTGCTCATATCAGTATCGTCGATCGGATATTCGTGAGATCTGGGGCTTCAGATGTCATCACCTCAGGTTTATCGACCTTTATGGTGGAAATGGTAGAGACAGCTCACATCCTGAACAATGCCACCCAAAATAGCCTTATCATCATGGATGAGATTGGCCGCGGTACGAGTACCTATGACGGTATCTCGATCGCCTGGGCTGTTGCAGAATATCTCGTTAAGTCGATTCATCCATCACCCAAAGTCCTTTTCGCCACTCACTACCATGAGTTACAAAAGTTAGAAGATGAATATCCAAAGCAGATCAAAAATTTCCATATGTCAGTTGTCTCTGATAAAGGAGCACCTGTGTTCTTGCATACCATCTTACCTGGAGGTGCTTCACACAGCTTCGGAGTCGCTGTCGCAAAAATGGCTGGAGTTCCCCAGGTCGTCATCGATAAGGCTGAGGAAATGTTACAGACGTTAGAATATCGCGATGTCAGTGAAAATGGTAAGAGATATCCTGAACTGCTTCAGCCTCTGATACCAGATCAAATCAAAAATCTTGTCACTGACAACGACCAAGCAGATGACCAATTACTCTCCCATGTACTTCTCAAAGAAATTTCATCGTTAGACGTTGCCAATATGACTCCACTCGAGGCACTTAATAAATTAGCTGAGTTGAAAGAAAAACTAAAGATTCTAGGGTCAACACATTCCTCATTCCTCGAAGCAGATTAATTAGTTATACTATTTATGTGGGATTGATCAGACTTCTCCTTGCACTCAGTGTTCTCTCATTTCATCTTAATAGGCCACTTCCATATACGCTCTTTAACCAGGTAATCGCTGTCAACTCATTTTTTATCATCTCCGGTTTTTACATGGCACTTATCCTCCACGAGAAGTACATTAAATCTAACGGCTCTTACTGGTTATTCATCACTAATCGATTTCTGAGGATCTATCCAATTTATTATGTTACGCTTCTCCTTACCATAACGTTTGTCATCGCAAAATACGTACTCCATATAGGAACCCCGGACAACGCACTGACTCATTATTTCTTCTATTCGCAAGAAGAGCATATTCCTCTCTGGCAGCAGCTGAATTTTTTTATGCGTAATTTAACTCTTATTCTAACAACAGACTATTTTGGGGTTGGCTCAAAAACTGGCGGATTTTTGATAGTTCAGCAAGCATGGACATTACAGCTTGAACTAATTTTTTATCTTTTAGTACCTTTCCTTTTTCGCATGAGAAAATTACTCGTGCTTATAAGCTGTCTTCTCTACTCCTCCATTTTTCTCATTTTTATTACTCAACCCAAATTACCTACCTACTCACTTACGTTCTCATTCTTTTACTATCTGATCTTTTTTCTTACCGGTATTGGGAGTTACTTTCTTTATAAATATCTCCAGCCTCATCTCAAAAATACTTCATTGCCAAAGTTATTGTTATTGATAGTTTCTCTTTATATTGTGCTATATCAATTTATTCCTTATAGCAATGCCAAAAAATCATTCGACTTGTCTACTTTAATTTATATGACACTATTTGGTTTGTCATTGCCGGCTATTTTTCTTTCAACACAAAAAAGTAGAGTTGACCGTTTTCTAGGCCAACTCTCCTATCCCGTTTATATCACTCATATTTTTTTCATCAAACTTATTACGAATCTGAACATCACTGAGGCATGGTCATTCACACTTCTCGTAGTTTTTACTACTCTAGCAGGTTCAACTTTTCTCATTATCTTTCTTGAGAACCCGCTCGATCGGATCCGGCAGAGAAGACTCCAGACTCGATAGTTTCTATTGCCAGACCAGTAAATGTTCATTATGATTAATCGCATACAACATAATGAATAAAATTCATCAAATCCCTCAATCACTTGTATCTAAAATTGCTGCCGGTGAGGTTATCGAACGACCAGCCTATGCAGTAAAAGAACTCATAGATAACGCGCTAGATGCAGGAGCGACAGTAATTCAAGTTCATATTGAAGAAGCTGGTCTTAAAAGAGTGGTTGTTCAAGACAACGGTGAAGGGATGACTGAGGAAGATCTAAAATTATCTTTTCTTCCACATACGACAAGTAAACTCCATGATGAACACGAACTAGTAGGAGTCAGGACGTTAGGGTTTCGCGGCGAAGCACTCTCCTCCATAGCAGCGGTAGCGACGTTATCTATCAAAACGAGGCGACATAAAGATCCTGGGGGAACCAAACTTATTGTCCGAAATGGAGAGATAGAACATCTAGGACCTGTTGGAACACCACCAGGAACTATTGTCACTGTTGATAATCTCTTTGTGTCTATTCCAGCCCGTAAAAAGTTTCTGAAATCTGATAAGACTGAATTTCGTCTTATTTCTGATGTTGTAACTCAATTTGCGTTATCATATCCAAACATTCATTTCAGCTTAACTCATAATAAAAAAACCATTTTTGATCTTCCTGCAAGAAAGGATAACTTCGATCGAGTTGCTTTTCTCCTTGGTTCAGCTATTACCGAGCAGCTTTTACCAATCGATTACGAAGAAGGATTTATCAAGATAAGAGGTTTCATCGGTAAACCGCATATCGCTTCTCGCCAAAATAGACAACAATTTCTATTTGTTAATTCCCGTCCTATTTCAGACAGGATAATCTCACTTAGTGTTAAAGAAGCCTTTGGCACTCTTCTCCCTTCTAGCAGTACACCTATTTTTATCCTCTCATTAGTATTACCTCCTGAGACAGTTGATGTGAACGTCCACCCCAGAAAAGAGAATGTTTCATTTATTAATTCCAAACAAATTTTTGACGCAGTGAAAACTGCAGTGACTACAGTACTTAATGAGCATAACCTTACTTTAGGGCTTGCTAAATTCCGCCAAGAAAATTCTGCTCGTATTGGAGAAACGACATCTTTTGCAGGTGAATTGTTACGGGAAAGTGTTCTCCCGTGGGATCGGTCAGACTCTATAAGTATTAATCCTTCAACTAAGCTCATCCAGATACATCAGACATACATTCTGTCCCAGGCAAAAAATGGTCTGGTATTTGTTGATCAGCATGCAGCTCACGAGCGAATTCTTTATGAAGAATTTATCAAATCATTTGAAACTAAAAAATTGCAAAAGCAATCTGTCGAACTCGAAAAACCACTCACGCTTGAAGTTGCACTAAATGAATTACAAATTATTGATGAAAATAAAAAATATTTTGGAGAGTTAGGATTTATGATTGAGGAGTTCCCAGGAAATACGATTATTATCCGGAAAGTACCACTGGTCTTTAAAGGAAGAAATATTGAGAAGGTGATCAGAGAGCTAGTAACTGATCTTGAAAATGAAACTATTAAATTTGTTGATGAACGATCCCGCAGAATGCTCGCATTCCTTTCCTGTCGAGCAGCGGTAAAAGCAGGTGATGTACTGACAGATAAAGAAATGAAGGATATTCTTAGAAAACTTGAGCAAACAGATAATAACGATACATGTCCCCACGGCCGCCCGACGAGTATTCAAGTCACATTGGAAGAACTCCACCGATCATTTAAACGTTAGTACGCAATTTGGACTGACTTTAGGTTATTATTTTTTACTTGATCTAGAGCCATTGGTATAAGCCAGCTTAAATTAGTCATGATAGTAGTTGGTAAACTTTTAATTTCAACCCATTCAACTTCTTGATCTTCATTATTTTGCGCATCGTTCTCATTTCCTAGATATATTGCTGCGAAAAGCTGGGTGGATGATTTATCAGCATTTATCATCTCACCAAAGTACCTTAAGTCATCTTGATTAATACCTAACGTCGACTCTTCTTTTACCTCACGTAAAACACAATCTACCGGACTTTCATTTTCTTCTATCTTTCCACCTAAACCATTTAATTTCCCCTTTTGCCACTCAGGACGTGTTTTATGAATAAGAAGAACTTTCGAAAGATCTTTTGTAAATATAAAAACCATCGAATACTTTTTCATTTTCCTTCTCTTATCTCATTAATACTTTTCCCACTTTTTGCTGAAGAATCATAATCATTTGCGTTGTAATCTTTTTTTACAAACTCATCATCATGTTTGATGAGTAACCATGCTTTAGGACCAGCGAAGCCTTTCGTCTTAACAAGCGCAAATGATCCCTGGAGTTTTTTACCAAATAATTTAAATTTCAATTCACCTTTTTTATAGCCTTCCTTCATTACTTTCTGTCCTGCATCTAAATCCTCGACATCCTCTCTCACACCCTTTGAGATTTCTATTTCAGGGATATAATAACCTTTATCCCAGATCATGACAGGACCTGCTCCATATGATCCCTCGGGAAGAACTCCTTCGAATTCCCGATACTCCATACTGTGTACCGTTGTCTCCATGGCGAGTCGCTTGAGTGTATTATCAAGGGTTGGACCTTTCGGTACTGCCCATGACGGCATACCTGAACCTATCTGTAATCGGAAATCATAATGAAGAGAAGTAGCATCGTGTTTGTGGATTACGAAGACTAAATGTTTGGGTGGATGCTTAACAAACTCAAGCTGTTTCACATCTGTGATTATAG
>CAZRDR010000030.1:0-3302 GCA_964598995.1 uncultured Gammaproteobacteria bacterium
TGCGTTAAAGGTGATATTAAGAACGACTAACACCCGACCGATAGCTTTGGGGTCTGATGCCGTATAGTCTTGGAGTGCAGTCCCAATCACATAACCATCTTGAGTCGCTTTCTGGCCAACGCCTGGGGTTTTGGAAGCTGAGATCAGATCACCTTTGTGAATGGGACCATTAACCGTCGTGACGCGAACATAGACCTTGCCAGTAGAGATGACAGGCTGGGTACCTTTGAGGTTGGTATTCTCAAATGAGACTGAAGGGTTCTCAGCAATAACTCCGAAGACACTTGGGTCATAGGGAGTAGAGGAGAGCTTGTAGCCATTTTTACTCAGGTCGACGATGTCGCCTGGATGTGTCTCACCAGCAATTGGAATATATGTCGCTATACCGCTGGAGATATCATTACTCTGAGCAAATGCAGGTGAAGCGAGCATGATAAGCGCTAACCCGATCACGAGAGGCTGCTGCAATTTAGTGAGTTTAGAGTAATGCATAGGCAGGAGGGACAATACCCCTTATCCTAGCTTAGGAAATGCGTGCAGCCTATGTCAATTCTCACATTCTCGGGCAGAAAACTCCTTGTTTTTCACGCAAGAATAGCTATAAAACTGGAAGAAAATTGTTGACGAAATAGATGTTTGTTTAAAGAGATTTACTACAGTGTTTAGGCTGTTAAATCAATCAAAAGACATGATCAAAAAATAACACCAATTAGTTAAGTTTGTCCGATTTCCAATGGTAAGTTTTTTTACTTTTTCACAATTGTGAAATTGCTATCATTTAGGGTTTCATTTTTTCACGAAATGATAGGGTTGGGGGGGAGAACTTTTAAGACAGTAAGTCAGGAGCAGGAGATCTTTCTCCGGCTTTAATAACTTCTCGAGAAGTAGTCAGCAGTCACTAGACGAGGCTAGGGTTAGCACTCGTGGGGTAGTAATTGCTATCGAGTGACTAGATTGAAATAACAAGCTAAACTATTAAATTTTCACATAATTTTTCACGGAAGAGTTTGGTGTGGTGGAAGGCTTTATGAATATTGACATAACTGAGGCTAGTTGTATTAATATATGTATAGGGTTTATCTTTCGGCAGGGGATCGGAGTTAAAACATCTGCTTCCCAACAAGAATCTTTTAAATTTAGCCTCAATCTTCGGAACGTTGAAAGGCAAGGTTATCCTTGTCCTTTTTGGCATGGTGACTGTCTCCTCATTAAGCCTCGGAGGATTTGGCCTCGTCAATCAGCTAACCCACGCTCAGCTCCACACTGTCAGCGAACAGGATGGTGGACTGAGTGTCCTTGCAGCCGAGGATACTGCTCCCAACTTCGTCTTTAACGTCAATGTCCCGAGTTACTTTAAAGAAGACGCGACTTTTGAACGAAATGTCAGTATCAAGGGAGGTCTCATCGTCAATGGTGGCTTACAAGCAAAAGGGCAGGATCTCGATTTGGGTGCAGGCAAAATTACAGCTGGGAATGTCGTCTACACACTTGTAGCAGGCAGTGGTATAACTGTCACGTCAGGCCAGAACCCGACTATCACCAATACTGGTGTGCTGTCGCTCCAGGATAAGACTGGCGATATCGACTTTAGCGCGGGGTCAGGCATCACAATTGATGGGTTAACCTTCACCAACTCAGACAAAGGCTCAGCTCAAAACATCTTTAAGACGATCGCAGTCTCAGGTCAGACGAGTATCACGGCGGGGTCTAACTCAGATACGCTTACTTTCGCAGGGAGTGGGGGAATTACTGTTACAACTGATGCCACCAATAAGGTTATCTCTATCGCAGGCACTGGAGGAACAACTCAGTGGACAACCTCAGGTCTAAACATTTACTACACGACCGGGAATGTTGGAATAGGTTCGACGAGTCCCACGCAGGCACTAGATGTCGTAGGTAATTTCAAGCTCTCGGGGACGACCACGCTTAATGGCATTACCTATACCTGGCCGGGGAGTTTATCAAATGGCTACGTACTCCAAACAAATGGATCAGGAACGTTATCGTGGGTAGATCCTGCAAGTTTTGCTGGGGTTCAGTATTTACAGCTTAACAATGGCGCCTTAAGTCCAGCGAATATAACCAATGATTTGCTGCTTGGGGCTACCTCGACAGGTTCAGCACTGGTCAGGCTGGCGGGAACTTCAGGAGGAAACAGTTTTATAAACACGGGTGGAAATATCGGTCTTGGTACGACGTCATCGCTGTTTAAAGTCACCACCGGTGGAGCGATCGGAACTGTGGCTGAGGGGGATATTTTTAGCCAGTACGATAGTGGGGATGCTGCTTCATATCCAGTGATCGCTCGTTACTTTACTAACAACGGCAGTTACCCAGGTGGGACCTACATCTTCGGTAGTGGCACGAATGGCTACGTCGGCATCGAAAAACCAGGTGGCGGAGACGTTACAAAATTCCAAGTCAAGGCTACCAAATCCACTTTCAACGGTAATGTCGGAATCGGAAGCACCGATCCTCAAGCTAAGTTAGATGTCTCTGGACAGACGCTAATTGGGAATGGCGATAAGACAGGCAAATCAACTTTCCCACTCTACATTTCAGATAGTTCGAACTTAGGGTGGAAGGTAGCTGATTCAACGGGTGTTTCGAAGTTTGAGCTTTATACAGGGTTTGGTGGAGTGAATCAAATGAGATTGTTGGGTGGAGTAACTTTGGCTGGGTATAGTCAGGCTTTAACCTTAGGCACAGATTTAAACGCATCAGCTCTAACTATAGCCTACAATTCAGCAGGGAATGTAGGGATAGGTAGCACCTCACCTAACAATCTGCTGGATGTGGCTGGAAATATCGGGGTAGGTGGGGGTAATATCGCTCAAAGCGGAGCTATTAGACTACCTAATAATGTCAACATTTCGTATAGAAATGCAGCTAACAATGCTGACCTCGTCGCGGTCAACCTCGACTCGAGTAATAACTTCAACTTCGGCCGTGGTGTCATCATGGTTAATGGTGGAGGGGGGAGTAACACGCTCTTTGTCGGGTCTAATAACGGTAATGTTGGTATCGGCTCGACCTCACCAATTGGAAAATTTAATGTCGAGGGTGCTGCGACAGGAAAGGCTCTTGTTACACTTAACCAAACTGGGAATCAAGCTGTCTTTACAGCTTCTATCTCAGGCACTACCAAATTCATCATCGATAATGGTGGAAATGTCGGCATAGGTACCGCAGTCCCAGCTTATCCAGCTGCTATTTTCGGTACAGCCCCAGATGTAGCGAATGGAAGAATACTTGATCTTGATGGAACGCTTTCGTCGTCAACAAATGATCAGTCAGGA
>CAZRDR010000031.1:0-3663 GCA_964598995.1 uncultured Gammaproteobacteria bacterium
CCAGAAGGTCATGCCGAAGCCTCACATGAGCGGGATAAGAAGCATACTAATTGGCTTCCTCTTCTCCTCTTACCTATCGCTTTTATACTTGGTTGGGCAGGACATGACGCTACGACGAAAGATACTCATGAAGTCGCGCAGCAACAGTCTACCATCCAGCCTGGTGTTGGAGGAGGTCCAGCTACTACTATCACTCCAACCGGATCGAGTAGTAACACTACCAATGATGGTGCCGGGAGCACTAACATGAATGGTAATGGAAGTAGTTCGGTAACAGATACTCCATCTAGTGAGAATGGAGGTTCTGGTTTCTAAACGAGCTTGAGGAGTTATAAATAAGGAGGCGATTACTGCCTCCTTATTTTCCTTGGTTATGCCATTTGTGACATGTTTTTACTCTTTCCATCACTTATCTTAAGTATTGTATTAACAATCGCGGTAAATCTTTTCCTACGGCGAGGTCGATAACTTATTTCGAAGAAAGAAGATATTTCTGAGGTTTATCGTCAGTGCGTTTAAGTATCTTTCGTGCCTCTAAATCGAGCTTTACTGTCTCACCATACCAGCCGATAGCACCATCAAATTTCCCTTTTAACTCGGTATCAAGTGCTTTGAAAAGCTCGTTATGTGTTAATGCCTTATCGGCAAGAACTTTAAACATTGCCGCCTTCATCTGAGTATATTTCTCAAGACTTATACGCTTATTTGTTTTATTCGGATCTGGGTGGAGCGCTTGGATTGTTTCTTCAGTCATAATCTTAGTATATCATTCCTATAGTAGGCTCAACATCTAAACCCATTATTGCAGAGACTGATACACTATGATATACTATGATCAATCCTGCTTCTGTGGGATTTTTTTATGAAAAATATTTCTCGAACTCTTCCAGCCTTTTTGCTTATCGCAGTTGTTATCGTAATTGCTGGTGTTAGACTCGCATTTGCTACTGAGTCAGTCAATAATATCAATGAAATTCCTTTTATCTGTACTGATAATGTCGAGTCTGAGTCATGCGTAACTCCTACTCCAACTAATACACCTGAGGAAACAATCACCCCTACGCCTACTTGTGATCAAGGCAGTACATGTTTCAAAGTTGATTGTGATGGTGAAGGCGAATGCGAATTAGCTATCGGCGGCACTCCAACTCCAACCGCTACTCCGACAAGTACTCCAACTCCTAAAGTAACTGCGACGCCAACACCTGGACCGAATGCTACACCAACTCCAGGACCATCAAATAACAGTAATAACTCGTCAAATTCACAACCACCGAAGACTGTTCTTGGCACGACTACCATGGCAAAAACTGGTGTCTTCGAAGATCCCCTCATGAATGCACTCTCACTCATAGGTATGGTATCCTTAAGTGTAGGATCCCTTACCTATGCCAAGTCAAAAAAAGCGTAAAGCTACTCCACGGACTAAAAAAACTCCTCAAAAGTCAGTCCGTTCCCCTCGCAAATCT
This sequence comes from uncultured Gammaproteobacteria bacterium, assembly GCA_964598995.1. Lineage (GTDB taxonomy): Bacteria > Patescibacteriota > Microgenomatia > Levybacterales > UBA12049 > JACROF01. The sequence continues at coordinate 1,470 of CAZRDR010000031.1, forward strand.
CTTTCTCTGATACTCATTATCATCGGTATCGTTTTTCTGGTGATCCCTGCTCTTTTTCGGCTTAATGAAACGATCCAACTTAGCTATTTTACGCCTCAAGTAATAGCTGGAGCGAAAAATTCCCTCCCCCAGCCTACTCACATCGCAATTCTTCAGGTACATATCTCACTGCCTGTTAAACCGACTGCTATTTCTGGTAACACCTGGGGTGTCGCACAGGACGCTATTTCCTATCTAGCTATCTCTGCAAGACCTACCCAAAAAGGCGCTATCATCCTCTACTCGCATAATACTGATGATCGCTTCGGACCGATTAGGTGGTTAAGTAATGGGGATCAAATAGCAGTCACAACTTCTGATAATAAAACCTATACCTATGTCGTGAAAGATACCTTAGAGGTTTCACCTGAGGAAGTCTCTGTCTTTAATCAAAAAGATGAGACCTTAATTCTTTATACCTGCACCGGCTTTGCTGATACGAAGCGCTTCGTCGTTATCGCCAAGCCATTGGTAGAAACTGGATTTTCTTCTTTCTAACGCTTCTTACTCCGATACGTCACCGCGATCAGCCCTTCTACCTTTTCACCGTGCAGATGTTTGATAACTTTCTCGACATTTTTCATTAGTGTCTCGTCTGTCTTAATGTTATTTAAATAACGCAGATATTCTTTTCTATGTGATGGAGGTAGTTTTTCAAATTCTTCACGAGCTACGGTATCTTTCTCTAAAAACTTCGCAAGCAGCGGATTCATAGGCTCTGTTCGATCTGAGGGATCATACGCTATTTCAACATGAGCTATATCTCCTACATCGATTTCGGCTGCTTTGCGCATCGGACCATTCAGATAGAGCCTCCATAATCCTTGATATTTGACCAGCGTCTGTATGAACGCATGTCCATTTAATCTTCCTTTAACAGGGATCGGTCCGCTCGATTTCTTTGCAGACTCAAACAATGACTGCAAAATATCTTCGGGGATTTCTACATATGGATTAACGCCAATGATCTCAATAGTTGCAGAAAACGAATGCATCATTAGTGAAACTTTTCCCCCCGTTCGAGCATCGCGATTATCGCTTCGATGCGTCTCGTGACTGTCTCTGGTTTTTTGGCCGTTCGTAATCTCCAAGTAATAGCGTAGGTATTAGATTTATTTAAGGTCTGATAAAACCCGTAGGCTTTTTTATTTTTTTTAAGAGCTGTTACGAACTCATCAGGAGGTGTACTATTTTTAGGCGAGTCGTAGGCTGCCTGCCACCGACCATCAGCTTTGGCTAATTCTACCTGAGCCAAACCGGAAGGACGCATTCTACCTTCCTGAACTAAACGCGCGACGTGCTCGGTATTAACTTTCGACCAGATACTCCTTTTCCCTCTCGGTGTAAATTTCTGCAGATAAAATTTGTCATCAAGTGCTTTTGCCTGACTATCGATCCAGCCATAACACAGTGCGACATCGAGAGCCTGATCGTAATTAATTGAAGTCTCGCCGCTATTTTTTTTAGCAAATTTCAGCCAGATACCAGGCATGGTACTGTGGTTCTCTTCAAGCCATTTCTCAAAATCCGAAGGGTTCTTAAAAAGTTTTATCTCATACTCATCAGCCATGTCTCGATTATAACAAAACTCCCATAATCGCCCGATCGCAATAATATAAAAATTTCAAATAATGAGCGTCTGAACGCAGCGCGTTAAAAAATTCTGGAGCGAGCTGTCAGGGGGATTCCTCGCAAACTTGTCGAGGAAGGGGTGAAATCACCCGACTAGTGAGCGTAAGAATTTTAGCGACCGTTCATTAGCTCAGAGCTTTTGGTTACTTTTCTCGGCAGAAAAGTAACAAGAAGAAAAGCAATTTAATCGTTATTATTGACAACTCAACATAATTGAACTATAAAAATATAGTCCTTATGGCAGCGTCTCAAAAAGCTTCACCCCGTTACGCCCTCCTCAGCGTCTCTGATAAAACCGGCATCACCCATCTCGCCCAAGCATTAGTAAGGCAAGGCTTTACCATCGGCTCGACTGGCGGCACTGCCAAAACACTCACATCAAACAATATTCCTGTCACGCCGATTCAGGACATCACGCATAACCCCGAGAGTTTTGATGGCCGCATGAAGACGATTAGTTTTGAGGTCGAGGGAGGAATTCTGTATGACCGCACTAACCCAACCCATGTCAAAGAGGCTAAAA
>CAZRDR010000032.1:0-5987 GCA_964598995.1 uncultured Gammaproteobacteria bacterium
TCTGGATATCTGTCCTCGCAGCGATGCTAGGTTTCAGTGGAGTCGCTCTGGCGCAAGCCGACACATCGCCATCACAGATCACCACACAACAGGGCGATTCAAATGGCGACTGCATGCAATTCGTCAGCGACGACAACATTCCCGACGGGTCGAAACTTGATCAAGGTAGCAGTCAGACGAAAAGTTGGTTGATCCGTAATTGCGGAACGACCGACTGGAAAGGCTACAGCCTTGATCTCACCTTCGTGAATGGTGGCGGTAACAGCTGGAGCACAGCCAATCCGCTCCCCGAGGGCCAGAACAAACACAAGAACCCTTCCTACTACACGTTCACAACCGACGTTGAACACGGAGAGGAGATCCATATTCCTGTGAGCTTCACAGTCCCAGCGCCTGGGAATTACCTCGTCCAATTCGAAATGCGAATCCCGCAGACGAACCACCGGTTCGGGGACATCCTCACGATCGTCTTCACGTCCAAGTAGGACGTCTGCTTTGCGCTTGCTCGGGGGCGGTCCGGCACTACCGGATCGCTCCCGAAGGAATTAACTTAGTTGACGGAGTTCTTCCTCGATAAATTGATCCAGTTCACCATTGAGGACTGCGTCAGTATTTCCTGTCTCGACATCTGTTCTGAGATCTTTAACCATCTTGTAAGGATGCAATACATAGGAACGAATCTGATTTCCCCAGCCTGGTGTGACATAGCCGCCTTTGAGGCGTTGTTCTTCTTTGCGTCGTTCTTCTTCCTGCAATGCCCACAATTTAGCACGTAATAATTTCATGGCAAATTCTCGATTTTGATTTTGGTGACGCTCAACGGAGGCGGTAACGACAATTCCTGTAGGTTTGTGCTTAAGCCTCACGGCTGTTGAGACTTTATTTACATTTTGTCCCCCATGTCCTCCGGCACGAAAAGCGTCAAACTCAATATCTTCTTCCTTGAGATCGACACCATCTGCCTGATCTACCTGAGGGAGAACCTCCACCATCGCAAAAGATGTCTGGCGCAGCTTATCTGCATTAAAAGGAGACTGACGGACAAGGCGATGGACACCCGCTTCGTGCTTTAACAAGCCATAGACATATTGACCTGACACAGCCAGAGTAATACTTTTTATACCCGCTTCTTCCCCTGGTGTCTCATCTAAGACTTCATACCCCCAGCCTTTTTTATCGAAATAGCGAGTATACATACGATAGAGCATCTCAGCCCAATCCATCGCCTCAGTGCCACCTTGACCTGAATGAATAGCGATGATGGCACCGCCTTCATCATACGGTGAGGTAAAGAAAAGAAGTGTCTCTAATTTTTGCAGTAATTTCTCGGCCTCGTCTAATTCACCTTCCTCGATCCAGAGCTTAAGAAGTTCTATCTCCTCAACTTCTTTTTGCAAAGATGAGAGTTCTTTCATCTTCTCACCAGCTGTCTGATGGTCCTGCCAAAATTCTGGATTTTCACTTTCTTTTTGGAGTTCCTCAATCCGCTTCTGCTTGTCGTCAGGTTTGATTTTTGCGATAAGTTTCTCAGCTCGATTTTTTATGTCTTCCATAGAGCCTATTGTACTTGGTGAGGCTAATAGAACACAAGTGAGGAAGGCTACCTAGCGCAAATATAAAGAAATTATTTTTTGAGAGGCAATAATTTTTTAGGATCAATTTTCGTCGGATCAAAAGAGTCTACCGTATCGATTGTCTGCTTTTGCAGATTATTTACATCGCTTTTGATCTTACTACCTTTACTTATAAAATTGAGAATGTCGCCGATCGTCGTCTGAAGAACATCTTCTTTAATTGTTGTCACTTGTTCTTTTGTATCATTCACTATCTCTTTAGAAAAATTCTCCTTCGTAATATCCTGAAAGTTATTATCATGCACACCAGCAACTAATTTTTTGGGGATATTGACGACACGACGGATTGGTTTACTAAAAATTGTCGCAATAGTCAGAACCACGATCATCATCGGGAGGGCAAAGAGGTTAACAGCAATTTTTCGCTTTTCGTGATGACGATGAAAACTCATAGGCAGGAAGTCTCCCTAGTCTAGACCATTTGTTGGGGTTTGTAAAATTATGAGAGGAGATTAGTAATTGATTCAACGATTGCTGTTGCATCAATCCGAGCATCAGCAAGTAATTCAGCTGGTTTTCCAGAGCGAGAAATATGACCTACTGCTAATTTCGCTACCGTCGCACCAGACCCAGCCAGAGCTTCATTTACAATATCACCAAAGCCTCCATGAGTGAAGTGATCCTCAACTGTGACGATAACTGGCTTTTTAGTAGACTTCAGACTCGTTAGCAGCGTATCTTTATCAACAGGCTTTATGGAGTAACAGTCGATCACTCGAGCGTAGATACCATTTTTTTCAAGCTCAGTTTGGGCTTTCAGTGCTTCATGAACGGTGATGCCTGTTGCAGCTATGGTCAGATCGTCTCTATCAGAGGAACGTAATACCTTCGATCCGCCGATAGTGAAGTCCTCACTCGTATCATAGAGAACAGGAACTTTGGGACGAAGCATACGAATATATGAAATGCCATGATATGACAAAACGTGGGGTAAGACTTTAGGCATACTAACCGCATCAGCTGGATGGAAGATAATTGACCCTGGGATGGTACCAAAGAGTGCGATATCCTCAAGCCCCATCTGGGATGGCCCATCTTCACCTATTGAGACACCTACATGTGCACCGATAAATGCGATATTAGCTTGACTGATAGATGCCATACGGATTTGATCTGCAGCACGAATCAAGAATGAGGCAAATGTCGAGACGAATGGTTTAATATTAAGTCGAGATAGACCGACTGAAACACTGACCATATTCTGCTCAGCGATAAAGCACTCGATAAAACGATCTGGGTAGGTCTTTAAGAAATCCTCACTGTATGTTGAGTTCTTCATATCTGCATCGAGTGCGTAGATATGCGGATGCGCCGTAGCCAATACACTGAGCGTCTTGCCATATACCTCTCGTGTTCCGATCTCTTCATCCTTTTTAAGGACGGGTAGCGTTACTTCTTTCGTTTTTTCTAATTGCTCGATAACTTTTACTTCTTTTGGCTTTCGCAGTGTAAAACGAACTGACTCATCGACTTCACCTAACTCCTCGAGCGCTTTATCCATTTCTTCCTTCTTAAGTGCTTTCCCATGCCAGCCATCTTTATCCTCAAGAAATGAGATGCCTTTCCCTTTTACAGTCTCAGCGAGAATAATAAAGGGCTTTTCACTTTTATACTCAACAGCCTTTGTATAAGCATCATCGATTTGAGCTAAGTCATGCCCATTGATGATGATGGTCTCAAATCCAAAAGCCTCAAATCGCTCCTCATAATCATGCATATGATGCCCAAACATCGTCTCCTGACTCTGACCAAGGCGATTAATGTCTGCGATAACGATAAGATTATTCAGTTTGTGAAAAGAAGCAAAATTAGCAGCTTCCCAGATTTGTCCCTCAGCTATCTCGCCATCACCGAGCATGACATAGACTTTTGCATCGATCTTTTTCTGCTTTAGCAAATATGCCAGACCATTCCCCACAGACAACCCTTGTCCAAGTGATCCCGTCGCTGCATCGGTGTACTTAAAATGAGGAGTCGGGTGACCTTCTAATTCACTGCCAAATTTACGAAGCGTTTGGAGTTCCTCAACTGGCATCGCACCTGCAAGAGCATAAAGTCCATAAAATAATGGTGAGGCGTGACCTTTGGACATAACAAAACGATCATTGGTGAGACTGAGTGGCTCTGAGAGATCGTAGGTAAAATACTTATCAAAAAGCACCGTACCTAATTCTGTGGCAGAAAAACTCGAGGTAACGTGTCCTGAACCTGCAGCTGTTGTTGAGGTGAGAATAAGTTTGCGAAGAAATTTGGCTTGTTTTTCCCAGGTGGAGAAATCGTTCATAGGGATTTGGGCTGAAACCCCTCACTAATAAATTGACTTGTGAGGGGTTTCAGCCCTGCACAGTATTTATCGGTTTTGCTTGCACAAACGATACCACGTTTTCGACAGTGACGTCAAGGATTCTCTGAAGTGCCTCAGAACTATTAAATGCGTTATGAGGCGTTACCAGGACATTTTCCTTGGTAACTAAAACATGGTTTAGAAGTTGGGCCTTAATATCGCACTCTTTCAGAAATTGCTCGGTGAGTAACTGACGTTCCTCTCTGACATAACACTCCTCCTCCAAGACATCGATTCCTGCAGCTGCGATAGTACCACTCTCAAGACCCATGAGAACAGCCTCTGTCTCAAGGATTCCACCCCGTGCGGTATTTAATAGTACAGTTCCTTTCTTGAGTTTACTTAAGTTATCTTTATTAATCATATGCTTGGTCTCATCCGTAAGAGGAACATGAAACGTGATAATATCTGAAACCTTATACAGGTGGTCGAGATCAACATACATAAATCCTAGCTTTTTTGCTAATTCGATATTCGGATGACGTGCATAGGCGAGAACATCCATACCAAATCCTTTAGCAATTCTGATGACTGCTTGGCCGATGTTACCGACACCTACCACTCCTATCGTTTTCTTGTAGAGATCAAACCCTCTTAGTCCATCAAGCGTAAAATCACTTTTCTTCGTCCGCTCAACAGATGGCACTATCTTACGAGAGAGAGCTAGGAGGAGTGCGAAGGTATGCTCTGCGACTGTCTGAGTTCCATATTCAGGGACATTGGTAACTACGATATTTTTCGCTTTGCATGCCGCTAAGTCGATATGATCAAAACCAGTGGATCTCGTTACGACCATTTTTAACTTTGGCATTTTCTCGATAAGCTCTTTGGTAACATTCGAATAAATAAAAACGGAGAGAATTTCGATCTCCTCAAGTCCTGTGGTGTCTTTAGTGAGAGGCGCGGACTCGAAGCGAAGTGTGTGGTCTTTTAGTTTTTCTTCTAAGAACTTTTTCTCCCAATCTTCTAACTCAAAAAATGCTACATTCATGAGTTTATGGTATCACAACTCAAGACTTCGCCACAAATAACGGCATGCAATCGTTCGATAAGGCTTCCATTTACTTGCTATCTTTTCAGCCTCTTCCTGCGTTGGTTCATGATCGATGTTGTACCATTTCTGCATCGCGCGACGAAGGCCCAAGTCGCCGTAAGAAAAGACATCCGGTCGCTCCATCGCGAACATCAAAAACATCTCAGCAGTCCACCTGCCAATTCCTTTAACCTTTATTAATTCCTCAATAATCTCCTCATCTGTCATGATCTCGAACTGCTCAAAAAGTATTCCTGACTCCATCGTCCTCCTAGCAAGATCTTTAATATAGGAAATCTTAGACCAGGAGATCCCAACATCTCTAATCTTCTGATCAGGAATCTCCCAAACCGCTTCTGCGCTTAATTTTCCGTCAGGAAGTAATTTAAGAAATCTTGCCCAGATCGTATCAGCCGCTTTGACAGATAATTGCTGTGACACGATCGATTCGAGTAAGGCTTCAAAATAATTGCGGGCTTTGTAACGCTCAAATGGTGGCACCTGCTCGATGATTTTTTTAAGAATGGGATCTTTTTTCTTGAGATAAGTTACTGCTTCGTCCATAGTTGCCTATTTATACCACACTTTAGGATAAAAAGATCAGCTATGGTATACTAGAGGCTATGGATATTAATTTATTACAAGAAAAAATTAAAGACCTCGATAAAAAGAAACCCATCATTTATCAACTCAATACCCAACGGGAAAAAGAAATTCTCACCAAAACAATTAAGTTAAATGAAGAAGTCGGTGAGTTGTGTAACGATACACTTTCAGTTCTTAAATTACAAAGGAAGTCCAAACTCTAACGATTTGATAAACGTAACTTTTATGCAGAATTCGCTGATGTCATTATCACGACGATCCAGTTAGCTAATGCTGCGGGTGTAGATCTCGAAAGAGCGATAAACGATAAGTTGAATAAGATAGAAGAAAGGTATAAAAAAGATCACTAATATGCCTCTTCGTGTCGGTG
>CAZRDR010000033.1:0-11176 GCA_964598995.1 uncultured Gammaproteobacteria bacterium
TACCAATTAGCCTATGGCAAATATGGAGTCGAGCCTGACATCCCTGGCTTTGCGACGCTCATTTTCGAAATAGATCTCCTCAAAATTAAATAATTATCGCAAGCTCCTCGTCAATATATTCCCAATTTGTGGACCGGTAACCATCCTCAAATCGTAACGTTTCACTATATCTCGTAAGCGAGCGGCGTTTGCTCTATTGTGTATATCAGTTACTTGCGTTGGCGTCATTAAATAATCTATATGCTGCTCTACACGGTTTTCTAAAGCTCTATTCCACTTTTCCACAAGTCTAGTTGACTCATTATCAGGAAGCATTGGCGTCCTCTCACCTCTATAAATTGCATAATTTCGCTCTGGGGTAATTATAAATGCTGCAGATGCAGCTTCAAGTTTAAAATCATCATGGAAAAGTGGTTTGAGGTCTGCAGGTGATGGCGGTGTATTTGATACACCATGAGTATGTAAAACTGTACCTAGATATCTATCTTGTCGAATAACCTTAGGTCCCATTCTTTGGGCCACGTTAACTTTCATCGTGAGCATTGGGACAACTGACGTCTCTGTTCCTTGTATAAAATCGTTCTGGACTAATACTCTTTTATCTGATGTTACATATACGACTTTTCCTGTCTCTCTATGGAGTGGATCCTGCTGGGATAACCGAAGTAATGAATTAATATCTTGTCTAAAATCAAACACATCAATAGACCTAACTGAGTCTGAAATAGCTCTATTGGGATCAAATGTTGCCTCAATTAGACTTTCCTTTAATGACCTATGATAAGGTCCTTCAGGACTATATTTTCTTTCGTTCGACATGCCATATTATAGGCCATTAATATACTATGAGTCAACATTTACACTGTCCTTACGTAGTTATCACTTAGCTCTTATTGCTGTGGTTAAAACTAATACTAGGCAGAAAAAGGAGGTGAATTACTATGGCATTTTCTCTCTCAACAGGACTCAGTCCATTACTCGCTTTAGTCGTCGGAATACTTATCCTTGTATTCCCAAGATTTCTTAATTATTTGGTAGCTTTTTACCTCATTGCCAGTGGACTCATCGGTCTTGGTATCTTGAAGTTCTAAAATACCATCACTGTAGTTCCAACGGGTGCGAAGTCATACAGCCATTTGGCAGCGTAGACGGGTAAATTTACACAGCCGTTACTTCGCGGTGTGCCAAAATTGTTATGCCAATATGCACCATGGAGTCCGTAACTTTGGTAGAAATACATAACATAGGGAACATTTTTAAAATCGTACCAACCGATATATGGTGAAAAGCCTTTCATGTGTGCCTGGTTTTCGTATTTAAGGTAGATTTTAAATGTTCCCTTCACTGTTGGTGATTTGGGCAGACCTGTTGCAGCGGGTGCTTGGAAGACCATCTTACCGCCTTCCCAGGCATAGACCATTTGTTTGGTAGTGTCGACAGTGATGAGTTTGTCAGTCGTAACTACATCAGCCCTCGTGGTCTGAATACTTAAGGCAAAGAGACAACTAATAATAAAGGTAAACAACAGCTTTCTCATATAAATAGTGTAATACAGATTAGGTAACTAGACCATAGCCTCCATCATTGACTTCATAGTGAATACAGTGCGAGGAAGAATCGAGCAGCGGAATAAGGCGTACATAGATGTACGTTGTTGAGCAGCACAGATTCTGACGAAGTAATGTGCCAGTATGAAGTCAATGTCTTTATCTAATTCTTACATCCCTCATAACCTATTCTAAAGCTTAGCTGTTAGTCTGGTACTTCTTGAAAGGAGGTGAAAGATATATGGTACGATTAGCAATTCTTGGAGTTTTCGCATTTTTCGTAGCTGCGTTCGCAGCAGGCGCTCACGCTCAAACTGTCACGCCTACAACGACGCCAACGACTACAACTACGGTAACTGCCACACCAACTCCAACTGGAAGTGTCCAAGGAACGAGTACAACTGTTCCTAGTGGTGCACCAGCAACTGGTCACGGCGGGTTATAAACTCTTATCCGTTTGATTTCATGCGGACAGGATTAACTTTAAAAGTATCCTGTCCGCATGTAGGCTATGAAAAAATTACTGTTTTTATTTATCTGTATTATTTTTGGTGTCATCGTAGGCACGAAATTTTTAGGTGCTAAAGATACTCCTCCCAAAGCTCTCCCACCTCAAGATAAAAAGGTGGTAAGTTCTGCTACCTCAAATCAAGTAGGATCGCAAACCACGGATGGAATTGTTCCGACCAAATTAAGTATCCCCAAACTCGGCGTGACTGCGGATGTAGAATCTGTTGGGATGGATAGCCAAGGACGCATGGATATTCCAAAAGATGACTTTGACGTCGCGTGGTACCACCTTGGTTACAAACCAGGCACGATGGGGAGTGCAGTTATTGATGGCCATTTCGATCGTGCCTCAGGCGCTCCGGCAGTATTTTACAATCTTAATAAACTCAAATCAGGCGATAAAATTCTCGTCTCAGATAATGCGGGTCACACCTTAACTTTCGTAGTTACTGATCAGGAACTCTACCCATTTAATGACTTTCCACTACAGAAAGTATTTAATTCGACAGACCAGCCGCGCCTGAACCTTATTACCTGTGACGGTGTCTGGAATAGCAGTGCCCACAATTACTCACAACGACTCGTGATCTACGCTACCCTCCAGCCTTCTTAAGTAATCCTTACAAAAATCCCGTATACTAGAGTAAGTCTATGGAAGAGAAATTAGACAATGTAAAAAATGAATTACAGGATACCGTTGAGTTGATCGGCAAAGACATCAAGCGTGTCCGTAAAAACCCTTCAATTCTAGGCTCAGTCTTGCGAGAATTATGGACTACGTTCAAAAAACCATTTCTCGCATTTTTGGCAGGATTTGTCCTCTTATTTATCCTTATTCCTCCACTTACCTATCTCTACTTCGTCAGAGATCTTCAGAGTAAAGAAAATATTATTAATCATAAAAACGCCGGAGTCGTATTGCTTGATCGCAGTGATAAACCGTTCTTTACGCTTTATGAAGGCCGTACCAAAAATACTGCACCTATCTCGCAAATCCCTGAATATGTACAGCAGGCTGTCATCTCTGTTGAAGATAAACGCTTTTATAGTGAGCCTGGCTTTTCTCTCCAAGGTATCGGACGCGCGTTAGTCAGTGACGTTAAAAACAATGAACTCTCACAAGGCGGATCTACGATCACCCAACAGCTCGTTAAGAACACACTGCTTACTCAAGAAAAAAGTTTTTTACGTAAATACCAAGAGATCTTCCTCGCTCTTGAAGTCGAACGACGATTCTCCAAGAAAGATATCTTAGAGATGTACCTCAACACTGTCTATTTCGGTGAAGGAGCGTATGGTATTCAGGATGCAGCAACTACTTATTTTGGTAAAAATGTCCAGGATCTGACACTCGCTGAGAGTTCGCTCTTAGCGGCTATACTGCCTGCACCATCAGCCTACTCACCTCTCTCAGGCGATAGTAATAAAGCCTTTGCTCGCCAGAAAATAGTTCTTCGTCAGATGGCAGCCCAAGGGTATGTCAGTGATAGTCAAGAAAAAGCTGCTGAAGCAGAAAAAATCGTCTTTAAGCCTACTTCGATCTCTATTAACCAAACAGCGCCTCACTTCGCACTCATGGTCAAGCAGGAATTAATCAATAAGTATGGCGAACAGAAGTTAGCTAGCTCAGGATTTAATGTTAAGACGACACTAGATCTGGATGATCAGCACTATGCAGAGAACACAGTCAAAACCCAAGTCGCCAACCTCAGATACGACAATGTCACTAATGGTGCGACAGTCGCGATGGACCCCAAGACTGGCGAGATCTTAGCACTTGTCGGCAGTCACGATTGGTTCGATGAAGATAACGGTAAAATAAATATGGCCACTGCACCTCGCCAGCCAGGATCATCCTTCAAACCAATTGTTTATACCCTCGCACTCGATAAGAAACTCATTACCCCTGCAACAGTTCTCGATGATAAGCCGATTAAATATCCTGATGGCTACCAGCCATTTGACTATGACCGTAAATTCCGCGGCGATGTCCTTGTACGCCGTGCTCTGGCTAACTCACTGAACATCCCAGCTCTTCACGTCATCGAGAGAGTCGGCATCCCAGATACCCTCGACTTTGCTAAGGCTCTCGGTATCACGACACTGAAAGACCCATCTGACTATGGTATCTCACTGGTTCTTGGTGCCGGAGAGGTACCGCTCATTCAAATGACAGGTGCGTATGGAGTCTTCGCGAACGGTGGTACTAAAGTAACGCCGACGACAATTATGGAGATTAAAAATAAACAAGGTGAAGTCGTCTACACGCACAAGCCAGATCCGGTAAGTGTCATCTCACCCGATGTTGCCTTCCTGATCTCAAGCATCCTCTCAGATAATAACGCACGTGCTGAAGAATTTGGCAATGCACTTACTATCTCCCGCCCAGCTGCTGTGAAGACAGGTACTACCAATGACTTTAAAGATGCACTCACCATCGGTTACACACCAAGTCTCGTCGTAGGCGTCTGGGTCGGAAATAACGATAACAAACCGATGGATAGTATCGCTGGTTCACTCGGTGCTGCACCTATCTGGAGACAAATGATGGAACACATACTCGCTGGGACAACCATCGAGAGATTTGACCAGCCAAACGGAATTATTAAATTAAGTGTCTGTAAAGAAAAAGGCCTGAAGATCAGAGGTGCGACGAGTAGTGCGTTAACCGAATTCTTCTTACCAGGAACAGAGCCAATTCGTTATTGTGATGGAGGCGGAGCTGATGTTACTCCGACGACTACGTTAACACCCACGGTATCACCTACTAAAGCGGAAGATACTCCGACCCCGACACCGTCCCCCAGTCCAACGAGTACCCCAGAAAGTACTCCGACACCAACGCCAACTTCAGCACCGATTCAGGTAACTATTAACCCGTAACTTATAATTTATGATCTGTGTAGGGGTTATGGATGATGTGGAATTTATTGAACGGGAATATACGAACAATTGAACGCCCGACGACACGAGTCTTATCGAGAAATCCCCACTCTCTACTATCTGAACTATATGGTCTGTTATCTCCCATCACGAAAATAGATCCCTGTGGAACTATCCTCTCAACATTATCTGGGAGAGAGGCTCCGCCATATGTCTGAACATCATTACTTAGGTAAACGCTCTCATCGAGTAACTGACCATTCAGATAGACTTTCCCATCAGATATTTTAATCCGATCGCCAGCGATTCCGATAACCCGTTTAATATATAACTTATCTAATTCAACCGGTGAGTGAAAGACGACGACATCTCCTCTTTTATATTTATCAAATCTCACATCAAGTAAGTAACTTAATAAATATTCTTGATCTTTAAAGGTAGGATACATCGAGGAGCCGCTGACTTGATTTGGCTGCATCACAAAGGCATAAATGACCATTAAGATTGAGGCGACGATAAGGATGGTCTGAATCGTGTCCAGGAGAAAATAATAAATCTTGCGAATGATAAACACTCTTTTATTGTGAGGTGAATTTAGCCTCTTGTCAAACTAATTGGGTTATCTCTATTTGCTCCTTTCCTCAAGCACAATTTTCGTATATTATTCATGTTATGTTTGAGATCAAGCAAAAGACATATGGGAAGAAAAATGACCGTGTGGTTATTGTTCTTGGCGGCTGGGGTACTACACAGGGACAGCTTTGGCTGCTTGGTCACTTATTAGCATCATATAAATTCAAAGCTATTATTTTTACCTATTCAAAAGACATTCTGTCTATCTACCCTGATACGACGTCCAAACACATTCATGAAGTGGTCGACCAAGTAGGCCAAACCATCACAAGTCTTCCTGCAAAGCAGCAAAAAAATGTTTCGCTATTTGGTATGAGTCTGGGAACAAATATCGCATTTCTTGTTGCGAATGAGAAGAAGATTGAAAAAATGGTGATCAATCTGAGCGGTGGTGACTTCGCCGAGACGATCTGGGCACTTGATAAAGTCGCACCCGAAATCAAAGCAGGATTTGAAAAAGAGCATATTACCTTAACTAAACTTAAAAGAAAGTGGAGTACACTTTCACCGCTAAATAATATCGACGGTCTAAAGACGAAAGAAGTTCTTCTCTATTTAGCTAAAAAAGATGAATTTATTCCTTTCTCCCATCAAAAAAACTTACTCGATGCTCTGCAAAGTAAAACAAAGGTCGATGCCTACCTTAATGAACGTCATGGACATTTAGTAAGTTCAATTATTAACCTGCTGCGCTTCCAAGTCTATATTCGCTTTCTACAAGCACCAACCACAAAAAGAGGGAGAAAAACGAAAGTTACTGAAGTGTAATTCTCGTAATATCGAACCAATATTTCCCTTTTACGAGCTCCTTATCGACATCGTTATAGTCATAGTATCCATACGCACGTACCATCTGACTGTGTGGAACTAAAAACGTGATGACCACATGCTGTGGATCGATCTGATAAATCCCACTCATCGAGTCTTGAAAAATTGGATGAGACGTATCTATTTGACTCTTAGCTAGAATAGCTGAAAGAGTGGCTTGAGTCGTGAGCGTATCAATACTTATGACAAGTGGCGAATGGAATCTAAGTTCGGTAGTTACTGGCTGAGGACTAGTTATTCCAAACTTAGACAAGTCATAAGCGATTGTTTTAGCTGGAACATCCTTTGAAAACCTAAAATATCCAGGCGAGTAAAACTCACGAAACTGCCAAAATTTCTTCACATCAAATCCCTGAGTGAGTGTCTGCGATTTGAAATCATTCCAAAGCATTGCTCTTTTTTGGGGGAAGATCCGACTTGCAATTTTCGGAACAAAAAGGATAAAAGTCAAAATGAGTACGATAACAAGTGCTCCATAATATATTCTGTTCGCATTGTCAGTCTTCTCTATTTCGCTTTGAGTCATTTGACTCTATAATATCTTTATTCTTGCGTTAATGCAAAGTGAATTTGAGTCTAGACTCAGGACTTTATGCGACGTTTATTTAAAGAAAATCTCCTCCAGATTGCTATCATTTTTCTCTTTTCAGTTCTTTACGTCTTTGAATTATTCACTAATACCGGTCAGTCTGCCAACATGGATGGGACCGTCCATATCACAACTGCCAATCTCTTCGCGAAGTCACTTCTCCAAGGTAATTTTCCCGTCTCTTGGATCGATCATTTCGCCAATTACGGACTTCCGTTAGGCCTGATCTCCCAGCAATTCACTTCGTACTTAGATGCACTGTGGATCATCTTATTTCATGATCCAGTCCTATCTCTCAATATTACGATTTTTTTGGGAGTTCTCTTTTCATCACTCTTTTACTATTTTTTCTTGCGAATTTATTTTGAAAAATATTACTCACTTATTGGAGTTATTATTTTTAATCTCATTCCTTATCGCATCCTCAATATCTATATTCGCGGAGCGATCCCCGAATTCTTTACTCTCGTTTTCGTACCACTTCTCCTTATCGCACTATACTTAATGATCGAGAAAAAAAGAATGGCAGGATTTTTCCTGGCAATTCTCTCAACCGCTCTGTTAATCCTCACCCATCCATTTATGCTCGTCGTTAACTCGCAGTTAATATTTCCTTATGCTCTCTTTTTACTGTTTAAGAATCACACTGTCCGTCATAATGGTAAAAAGCTCATCATCCGCCTTACCTCACTCGCAGTTGCAGTTGGCGCTGGACTCGGTATGGCCAGTTATTACTTTATTCCTTTAAATCGCGAAATTAAATATTTTTACTATGGACTAACAACTAATCACTTAACGCCGAATAACTCCCTTTTAGTTGATAGTTTTTTTGGCAAAGAATTTTATTACTTCACCAAATACGATGTTTTCTCAAGAGGATTTTTTGTGAGTGTTGGAAATGTCGAGACTATCATTACCATACTCGGCGTAGTCTATTTACTTTGGAAATGGTTAGTAAAAAAAGACAGAGCTTTTTCGATTTTTGAATTCAGTCTGATCATAACGCTTATCTACATGTTCTTCGTCAGTCGACTTTCTGATCCTCTCTACACCCATATTTCGCTTCTAAGTAATATCCAATTCCCCTGGCGCATGCTTAATGGATTTATAGTCGTGTTACCAATTCTCGCTGTGTATCTTCTCCAAAAATTTAATAAGGCATGGCTTGGAGTCCTCCTCATAGTCGTAGTCTGTACTCTGAGATTCCCACAGTTTTATGGCAAAAACTATACTATCTTCCCAGAAAGTTACTACAGTTTTACGAGTCATAACCTCCATGCAGTCGTCATGAATCCGATTTGGTCGACTCGCAGTGAGGATTATCCGATCGAAACATTAAAACCTAAAATCCTCGAAGGTGATGGAACTATTACGATCAACTCTGTCAAAGACACAATGCGTAGCTACACCATCGAGGCCAATACAGAGCTGCACATGATCGACTTTACTTTTTATTTCCCTGGCTGGAAGTTACGAATTGATGGTAAAGAAACTCCTATTCAGTACCAAGACCCAGCGCAAAATTATAAAGGTGTCATTACCTACTATGTCCCGCAGGGCACCCATCAGGTAGAACTCAAATTCGAAGATACGGCAATTCGTAAAATTGCCAAATTACTCTCGCTTATGAGTCTTGGCGTGATTGCTCTTTTCGCTGTCTTCCATAAGAGGTTGCAAAAACTACTGTTGCTAACTGGGGACTAAAAGAGGAGTTATTGAGCCATTCCGGCTGAAGCATGACTTTCTTCTTCATGCATATATGATGCAGCGTGTTCTTCGATCAACTGCTCGAGACGCTCCTCAGCATTTTTACCGCTTTTCTCCTGATAATATTTCTTGACGAGATCATCGGCATCAATTGCATTTGGTGCATCCTCAATAGCTTTTTTTTCTTCGTCACTAAAAAGCCCCATGGCTTCGTTGGTGAATTCCTCTAAAGCTGCCTCAGCAACATCTGCAAGCGCTCTCGCAACTTCATCATTACTAAGTCCTTTATCCATCAGATAAAAGACTAATTTTTGGCGGTTGGTCATTTGCGTATCATCCATATTAACTTGTGAGACTCTCCACTGCTTTTTTAACAAATCCGAAGATTCCTCCCCCTGTCTCTCTTTGAGCTTCACTCACAGCTTTGTCAGCTGTCACTTCTTCTTCTGTTGCTCTTTTCTCAGCTTCTTGACCAGCGACTGCAACAAGTTGATTGACATCAGGAGGCAGCTGCTGACCAGCAAGTTCTATCTTTGGATTTGGGTCTACTGGCGTCGGAGTGTGTCGCTCCTGACTCGCTGTTCCTACTGCACCAAGTCCCATTGCAGCAGATAACAGCATCGCTCCTGCGATTCGTCCACCACCACGCATTGTTTTATCTCTAGCAGAATTCCCAAGAGCCTGTTCCTTCCGTTTAAATTCACCGACAAGCTTAGTAAGTAACGCTCTTTTCGTTTCATCATTTGGCACTCTGTCTAATGCATCTCTGCCGATCTTACCCCAAACATCATCGGTCCCTGCTACTGACACTGGCGGCTTTTCAGGAAGTTCCGCCCGGACATTCATTGTTGAAGTCATGGCATCAGGCGTTTCTGTACTCGCTCCAACTGCATCACGCTTATCACCAGTTAACCGACTAGCTCTGATCAGGGGATCGCTCATACGAGGACCGGCATCAGGGAGATTGTTTTGCATTGCATCACGCAGCTCACGTCGGTCATCTGACATTCCAGCATCGGTATCGACAGCTGGCGTGACAGGAATCGTCGCATTTACCTGAGTAACAGGCTTCTCAGAAATATCGGTAAGTCCGTCGTTGCCTGTAGCTGCGAAATCTCGATCACCACTCAGACGCTGAGCAACAGTTGTATCACTACTTAATGGAACAACGGAATCCTTAGCATCGCTGTTATATGCTTCCCTCATCGCGCGTTGCTCATCAGTTAACTTATCATCTTCTGATGGAGCTGCAGCAGGCTTATCAACGGGTGTTGGAGCATTTGGATCACTCATGGGGACTGCGAACTCTGACGCTCCATCCATACGGCGAGCTGAGATAGGCGTAGCAGCATTCGCAACTGTCTGGATAACTGCATCCTGCCGTACATCATTAGACTTATGATTTTGCGCTTTCCATATCGCACGCTGTTCATCAGTGAGTCCTTCTGGTCCGTCATCTGCAAAGCTAGTATCTGCAACTGGTTTTTCAGGGATAGGTCGATCTGCTATTGATTGATTGCCTTCTACTCGCTCCTGCGCTTTATCTCCAATCGCTGCGAAATATTCATTGGTTCTGCCAGATGGCATAGACTGCGCATCTCTCTTCTCTTGCGCCCTTGCAGCTATCGAGTCAATGGCCTCTTCTTTATCTTTGGCAGCTTGGACAGCGTCAATCTTTAATTTCCCTCGCTCGATTTCCTCAGGGGTCAAACCACTGAGCGCTTCTGCTTTTGCTTGGGCTATGTCCTCAGCTGTTGGCTGTCGACGCGCTCCTGCAACTTTGACAGTATCAGCTAATGGTCCATCATTATCCTGGTTATATTCTTCGGTAGTCGTTATCTCATTTAATGCACGATTAAATGCTTCTTCGAAATTTTCTTTCCCAACCTCTTTCCTAATATTTGGATTACCGTCAGATCGTGGAGCATTATTACGCGCTGCCATTTCCTCTCGCTGTTTTTTCAGTTCGTACGGCTCTTCAAATGTCTTAGGTCCTAAATTACCAGTATTTCTTGTCGGCGATCCATCATAGGCTAACTCTATCTTCTGGAAAGGCTTATTCATTGCATTCTCAAGTACTTTTGCTGTAGCACGATCGAGATCTTCTTGACGCCGCTTAGATTCTTGCTCTTCAGGAGTTAATTCTGGCATTCCACTCTCCTCAATAGCAGCTACAGGTTCTGCGGTAGCAGGAGTTGCTGTACCAACTGCGGCTGAAGCTTCAGCACGAACTTGCTCACTCGGCATACCCCATGGCTTACCTGTAGGCTTGACAGAGTTATCATAAGAAGTATCAGCGTGGAACGTACCAGCGGGGATCTCATCACTTGCTGGGGTCACACTCGCCTGACTTTCTGTCTGAGAGCTACTCGTCGAAGTTTCAGCTGATTGTTGAGCTTTAGTCGCTTCTCGTTCTGCCTTGCGAGTCTTTTTACCTTCGAGTCTTTTAACAGCGTCTTCAATATCTTTATTCTCAGTA
>CAZRDR010000034.1:0-13209 GCA_964598995.1 uncultured Gammaproteobacteria bacterium
ATTATATCACGGAAAGCTTCCATTTTATGTGTTACAGTGCTACAATACTTTGCGTTATGAAAATTGAAGTTTCTCAGAATTTAATCTCTAAAATTTCCTCAGATGTCATCCTCGTTTTCGCTTTCCAGAATGATGCTAAAAAGCCAGAACTTATTACAGATAATCACTTTAACTCACTTGATAAAGCGCTTAAAGGCGAACTGTCTAAAGTCTGCGTGTCTGAGAAATTCACCGGTGGAGAAGGGGAGTCAGTTTCGTTTTTTACATCAGAGAAAATTGTTGGGACGAAAGTCGTGGTTCTGGGACTTGGCAAAAAAAGTGAATTTGTCCTTAATGATTTGCGAAATACAGCGGCTAAGTTTGTGAGGAGTTATAAGAAAAAAATTACTTCATTAACGATAGCTCTTCCAGAAAATCTTGACGATTTAGTCATCGAGGATGTTGTTACCGTCGTCGTTGAAGGAACAGATCTCGGTGCGTATGAGTTCGCTAAATATAAAGAGCAGAAAAAAGATGAGAAGAATTTAGAATTAATTATTCTCGCTGTTGCTCAGTCTATTGAGTTAAAATCAGTTAAGTCAGCTATTAGTAAAGCCCAGCTTTATACCCAAGCAACTATCTTAGCTCGTGATTTGATCAATGAACAGCCGTCTATCGCAACTCCGACCTATCTGGCTCAAGTTGCTAAAGATATTGCGAAAGCACATCCAGAGATCACCTGCAAAGTTTTTGATAAAGCTCAGGCAAAAAAAATGGGTATGGAAGCTTTCTTAGGAATCGCCCGCGCCTCTGATACACCACCTAAATTTATCGTACTCGAGTATACTCCTACGAAAGCGAAAGGAAAGAGAAAATTAGCTCTCGTTGGTAAAGGCATTACCTTTGACAGCGGCGGAATTAATGTTAAGCCAGGCGATCATATGATGGATATGAAGATGGATATGTCAGGCGGAGCACTCGTGCTTGGCGTGTTCTCAGTAATTGCTAAGATCAAACCTACTTTTCCTGTCATGGGTCTTATCGCTGCTACGCCAAATCTTATTTCTGGTTCATCGATCGTTCCGGGTGATATAGTTAAGGCAATGAATGGTAAGACTATTGAAGTCCTCAACACCGATGCTGAGGGTCGAGTAACGATGGCAGATAGTCTGTCCTATGCAGTCAAAGAAGGGGCAACAGAGATTATTGATTTCGCGACCTTAACAGGTGCAGCACTTGTAGCACTGGGAGACGAGATTGCGGCAATGTTCTCAAATAATCGAGACTTGCTTGATGCTGTCAAGACAGCAGCCTACGAGAGAGGCGAAAAAGTCTGGGAATTACCGCTTGAGAAAGATTATAAAAAACTTAACAAAAGTGATGTCGCAGATATCGCAAATATTCCAAATTCTCGCTATGGCGGCACGATTACAGCTGCACTTTTCCTCCAGGAGTTCATTGGCAATACTCCATGGATTCATTTTGATATCGCTGGACCAGCTTTTGCGAATAAGCCATTAGCGATCAGTCCGAAGGGCGGAACAGGTTTTGGAGTACGAACTATGCTACAATATATAGAAGAGGTAAGTAAAAATTCATGATTTCTGTAACTGATTTACGAGCTGGAACAACCTACGAAGAAGATGGCAATCTTTTGATGGTCATCTCCTACGAACACATCAAAATGGGTCGTGGCAGTGCCAACATTAAAGTAAAAGTTAAAAATCTTAAGAGCGGCGGAACACTTGAAAAAAGTTATATTAACGGTGCGAAAGTTAATGATGTCCAGGTAAATAAACGTGATCTCCAGTACCTCTACAAGGATGATCAGTTTGCATACTTTATGAATCCTGATACCTTCGATCAAATTCAGATCGATTTGAAAAAAATTCCTGATCATCAATTCTTAAAAGAAGGGGAGAGTTTTAATATTGCATTTCTTGGCGATGAAGCACTCACCGTTACACTTCCATCAAAAATGGTTTTCAAAGTCGTCGAGACCGCACCAGGTATTAAAGGTAACTCTGCCACAAATGTCTTTAAAGATGCTACACTAGAAAATGGGATACAGACCAAAGTTCCTCTTTTTATCAATGCAGGGCAGTCAATCCTGATTGATACCCGAACTGGGGCCTACTCCGAGAAAGCATAATGAAAAACCGTCTATTTCGGGCTTTTAGCGAGCAATCTTTTTCGTTTCTGTGGTTATCAGAGATCTTTACGATCCTGGCTTTTAATCTTTTTAATTTCTTCATTCTTCTTCAGGTTTATTCACTCAGTCATTCAAATATCGCCGTAGCTTTAGCAGTCGTCTCATTTACCGTTCCTGCGATTTTATTTGGCATTTTAGCGGGTGTCTATGTCGATAGGTGGAATAAAAAACAGGTACTGCTTATCGTAAATATCGTTCGCGGACTTTTACTTTTTGCCCTGGCGATTTTTCATAGTGAGTTGATCGCAGTCTATGCTGTAACCTTTCTTGTCGCGTTAGTTACCCAGTTCTTTATCCCTGCCGAGACGCCGATTATTCCGCTTATTGTCAAAAAAGAAGATCTCTACTCTGCGAACGCGCTGTTCGGATTTGGTCTCTACGGCGGTACACTCTTTGCGTATCTACTTTCAGGACCAATTATCTTACTTTTTGGAGAGGTTAACACCCTCGTTATTTTAGGACTGATGTTCTTTGTTAGTTCAATCTTTATCTCTGGCATTAGACTCACAGCACCCAGTGAACTTAATAAAAAAGGCATTCTCAATGCATCCAAGTCTGCACTTCTCGAGGAGGTTAGGACAGCAATTTCTATCATGCGGAGTTCGCGACCTATTTATAATTCACTTTTTCTTCTGGCTGTTTCCCAGACACTCCTTCTTGTTTTAGCTGCTATCGCGCCTGGTTATGCGACCCAAGTTCTTAAGATCAGTATTCAAAAGTTTCCAATTTTCTTTATTGCGCCAGCTGCACTTGGAGTGCTCGTCGGCGCAGTTATCTTAGTGACAGTGCTGCATAACAGGTCAAAGGAAAAGCTAACAACTGTCGGACTCTTCCTTTCAGGTATTGCTATGCTTATTCTGCCTTATGGAGCTAAAATTTCAGCCAGAGAAATAGTTCATGACCTTAACTCATTACTGCCACACATTTTAGATATCACGACACTGCATTTAGTCGTCGTCATCGCCTTTATCTTAGGTCTAGCAAATGCTTTCGTGTTCGTTCCATCCAACACTATTCTTCAGGAAAAGACGACTGACGAATTTAGAGGTAAAATTTATGGCGCACTTAACGCTTTAGTAGGAGTTTTCTCATTACTGCCGATTCTTCTCGTTGGCGGACTATCTGATTTTTTCGGCGTAGATAAAGTTATTATTGGTATCGGCGTAACACTTTTCTTGTTAGGCACGTCACGCGTCTTTTTTGAAATCTAATGCATTTACTCATTATTATTCTTATCATTTGTTTTGTAATATTTCTTTTCGGTCTGCATGTACTGGCTAAGGAAGACCTCGTGTTCGTGCGAAAGAACGTTACGATGGAGACATTGTTTAATTTAGCGTTTTATACAGCTGGAATTGGACTTTTAAGTAGTCGTATTGTCTATGTCATTTTGCATTTTTCTAAAGGTTTTCTTAATCCGTTAGTATTTTTCTTATTCCCTTATTTCCCAGGTTTATCACTTGCTGGTGGAGTAGCGGGAGCGATGCTTTTTGTGATGTTTTATAAATCTAAAAAATATCCTAATGGCCGTATTCTTGATTTCTTTGCCATGGCCTTTCTGGGAGCGTTACCATTTGGGTACGTTGGTGAGCAGCTCCTGTTAGGAATGCAGGATAAATTTATCGGTATCTTAATGCCGATTATTTTTCTCTCGACATTGCTATTTTTTGTTAAAGTATTACTTCCCTTAAATGTCAGAGGCGAGATAGAGGATGGGAGTCTAGGATTTTTATTCCTTCTCATCTTTTCATTCACGACATTACTTTCCCATATCGTAAGAGCTAAAAATGTTATTAGTCTGATTACTCAGGTCGATAGTATCCTTTTGATCTTACTTTTTATTGCTGCGTTAGTCCTCCTTATTATCCAAGAGAAAAAGATCCAGCTGCCGCGAAAGAGCAAATAGCCTATAGTAATATTGTGACTATTCCAATTATTCATGAAGATGAGGTCCTGCTCGTCATAAATAAGCCAGCAGGAATTACGGTAAATAAATCCCAGACTACGGATGGGGAAGTGACAGTCCAAGATCAAATAGAGGAGTACTTACAGATAAAACCGGAGGAGAGTAAGCCAGTTGAATCCGATGAGGATAGTGAAGCCCAGGAAGATGGGGGATTTGCCAGTCCACAAGAGACATTTTTGGCTAGAGCTGGTATCGTTCACCGCATAGATAAAGAGACTTCAGGAATTTTGTTGATTGCCAAAACCGTCGATGCGTTCTCGCATCTTCAGGCGCAGTTTAAAAATAGAGAAGTGCATAAGACCTATCTCGCACTCGCACATGGGCGCTTAGTACCAGAAACTGGCGAGATAAATGTACCGGTTGGAAGGCTGCCTTGGAATAGACGACAGTTCGGCATCGTCGCAGGCGGTCGAGAAGCTAAGACGTTTTACGAGGTAACAGGATATTTTAGAACTGATGACAAGAGGCGAGAGGTAGTCAGTATGGTTCGGCTTAAGCCGGTAACAGGGAGAACGCATCAGATTAGAGTTCACCTGCAATACCTCGGGCACCCAATATTTTCGGACTTTCTTTATGCAGGGCGTAAGACACAGCGTGAAGATCGTAAGCTGCTTGAGCGAGTATTTCTCCATGCTCTAGAGATTAATTTTATCCACCCAAAGAGTGAGGAACGTGTAACATTTGAGGCTCCACTTCCGCCAGAACTCGCATCAGTTATGGATCATCTAGTCCCCATTGTTTAACTATTGCTTCGCTTGTGTATAATAGAAGTCTAGGAGGTGATCTTTTATGGCAAAAAACGAAGGCTTTTTTAAAGGCGAAAAGAAAAAACCAAAAAAAGGAAAAGATAAAGCAATTAATGGCATGACCCAAGGAGGGGCTCCAACCTATTCCATGCCAGAGGTTATCTCCAAGAAAAAGAAGAATTCTTTTTAAGCGTGTTTCCTGCCCATGAAAGACCACAAAAATAAAACACAGTCTAATCGGAGTAGTCTCAAACTCCTATGGATATTTTGTCTTCTTGTTGTTCTGGCGGTTGTTTTTTCCCTCGGCTACCGTTTGTTTACGCTTATGCGTGAGAGTAAGTTTGACGGACAGCATCAATTTATCGTCGCTTTTATCAATAACGCAGATGTCGATGTCGTATCAGTTAACCCTTCCCAGAAGGCATATAATCATCTCCAAATTAGAGGCGGAAAAAATAGCAGTGATGATCTGCAGCAGGCTGGAGTTATTCCGGATAGTTATATAACACTTCCCAAACCTTTTTCACTTGACTCACTCTCAGAATATTTCTCAGAAGCTGCCTGGCACCAGGGGAATGTCACTTCACCTCTTAATCTCTACGACCTCTACCGACTTTCACTCCTTACCAAACATATCGACCGACAGGCGATTACGAGTGAGAGTGTCCATATCCCATTCGACCAAACAGCTTCCAGTACGATGCTTGAGCAGTTGTTCATCGATGACGCAATTGATCAGGATAATAAAACAGTTGCCATTATTAACGGTGCAGGACTTCCAGGACTCGGGACGAGGCTTGAACAAGCACTTAGTCTCAGGGGAGTAAATGTTATTTCAGTCACCAACGCTGATGGCGTTAAGAGCTCTTCTAAAATCACCTATGTTGGAGATAAGACGTACACAGTAAAACGTCTATCTCAGTTACTGTCTCTACCGACTGAAGAAGTTATGACCCAAGGCATCTCTGATATAATCATCACGCTCGGTAAGGATAAAACTACCACGACACAGTTCTAACTATGCAATTTTTTATCATCATGATCATTCTCCTCATCATTTCGTTATTACTCGCGTATCGGTCACTTCGTCACGTCATGCACATGAAAGAACTCGGATCAGTAAAAAAAGAACTCCACCGGGGGAAAATCTTATTTAAGAAGGACTAATTATTCTTCTTGCGGTTCGTCACTCTCGTTATCTCCGTCTTCATCATTGTCACTTCGTCCTTTAGCAGTATTAACTACCAGCTTACTTCGGTCAGTTGAGAGGAAGGATGGCTGATTTTTGAACTTGGTGATGCGTTTGGTCTCACGTGCGAAGATGGTAACTTTATTGCCGTCGACTGATTTGATATACGCTTCATAGGTATTTCCACCTTCCATAAAACGGATAAGACGTCTGCCGATATCATCAGGGAGCATGCCGATGTATTGTTTGCTCTGGTCGAGGACAAAGATCTTCATTCGTTTGATGACGAGCTGCAGTGTCTCACCCGAGCGAAGCGGTGAGATGATTTTTTTATCGGCGACATTGAGCAGTTCAATAACTTTGGTTTTGCCAGGCTCCTCGATAAAAAGGTTACTGACATGTGCTGGAGTAACGATAGTTGCAGCTTTACTCGCACCACCGTCACTCAGACGTTTGAGGTTACGAAGGGCGATAGGGTTTTGGTTATCGAGACCGAGGACTTTTTGGTAGATATTTTTAGCTTCTTTGACATTACCAACACTTGAATAGGCAAAGCCAAGTCTATTAAGTGTATCGATATCGTCGGGAGATTCTTTGAGAATTTCTTGATTAAGGGAGATTGACTTTTCCCAGTCACCCAGGAGAGCAGTTTGTATAGCTTGCGCTTTTAGTTGACTCATTGAGGATTTCTCTATCTATTGAAGAGAATTTATAAGTTGAAATTTTACTCAGTTTATTTGCAAAAGTCAATAGAGACACGGTATAATTAAGCTCTGCTAACGCTATGAGTGGACATTCCAAATGGTCAACAATTAAACGTCAAAAAGGTGCTAATGATGCCAAGCGCGGATTAGCCTTTACCAAGCTTTCAGCTGCTATTACCATGGCAGTACGTCAAGGTGGCGGTATTACCGACCCTAACGGAAACTTTAGGCTTCGTCTGGCGATCGATGCAGCACGCGCACAGAACATGCCCAAAGACACCATCGAGCGCGCGATCGAGCGTGGTTCAGGCAAGAACGCGACTGAGATGTTTGATGTCGTCTATGAAGGCTTTGGACCGGGAGGATTTACTGTCATCGTTGAAGCGATCACCGATAACAAGCAGCGCACAACTCCTGAAATCAAAAGTATCTTTGATAAAAATGGCGGAACACTCGGTGTACCTGGGAGTGTTAATTATCAGTTCGCACAGCGTGGTCAGATTACTGTTCCTAAAAATGGTAAGTCACTTGAAGATGTCTTCATTATTGCCGCAGATCATGGGGCAGAGGATGTCGACGAGGACGAGGGAGATATCATCGTCTATACGCTTCCTGAAGATCTCGCGAAGGTCCGATCAGGACTTGAAGAAAATGGCTTGACTATTACAGGGGCAGAGATTGTACATAAGCCTATAGTAATTAAAGAACTCCAAGATCAATCTGAGGCTGATAAAGCTATTGCATTTCTTGAGAAGCTCGAAGATCATAACGACGTCCAAAAAGTCTACGCAAATTTTGATATCTCTGGGGCATAGAAGCTAACAGGAGAGTACCACATGAAGTTTTTCAGAAGGAAAGAGCACTCAACACTAACAACCACACGCAAACCTTCTGTAACGTCCAACAAGAAAGGGAAGAGAACAATAGTTTTTGCCATCGATAAGAGACAGAAGTTCGTGATCGGAATGATCGTTCTGTCACTCGGGCTTTTCTTATCAGAATTCCAGTTTGAAAAAGCGGGGATCGTGGTAGCTATTATTTTAGGACTGTTGACCGACCTGATTTTATATTGGGCGGTCAAAGATGACTTAGACGACAACTTTTCCTTAGCGATATTTACGCTACCGTTTTTTTATAGTTTGGCATTTGCTTTATTTTATTTTTTACTCCCGACGAGATTACTCTTTAGACTAATCCTGACGACGTTGTATGCCTTTGGACTGTATTCGCTTTTTTTAAGTGAAAATATCTTCACCGTTGGCTCTATCAGAACGATTGCGTTATTATCTGGAGCACGTATCGTGTCATTTGTTTTGACACTCTTATCATATTTCTTCTTAACGAATACGGTCGTCTCGCTGCATCAAACTATATTTATTACTGTGCCGCTTATCGCTATATTCACGTATCCGTTAGTCTATCAAGCGTTATGGACTTACAATATCCAAAAGACTCCAGTACCGCTTAGGGAGTGGGCGGGAGTGATCAGTCTATGTATTGTCGAAGTCGCCGCAGCTGTGTGGTTCTGGCCGAGCAGTCCGACAGTTATCGCACTTTTCTTAGCAGGGTTCTTATACACGCTTGTGGGGCTGTCCCATGTTTGGTTTGAAAAACGATTATTTAGAAGCGTCATGTGGGAGTATGTCTGGGTCGGAGCAATTGTATTTTTCGTTTTATTATTATTTACTTCGTGGGGTAAATAGGAAAGTAGAGAACAGAAGAGTCCTATAATAAAGTGATATAGTTTGATATATTATAAGCCTATATTACATGAGTTTTCACAGATAGTTAGCCTCAAGTTTTCACAAATCATTTAAAAAATTAGCTTCGATTCGAGGCTAAAATAGACATATATGCATACAATTGCATACGGAGCGAGGCTAGAAGAACCCTACTATACGCAAAAAATACGAAAACCTTTACATTTTTGAGGCTAAAATGATGAGATTTAGCCGTCAAATCAAGCTAAATTCAACGATATTCAGTAATTTTGAGGCTCTCCTCGGAGGAGGGGGTCTAGACCCCTACATTTCACAGTGAATTTTCACACGCTTGCCTGAGGGAAAGTGAAAATAAATCGCGACATAAAAGTATTTTTTGACACGACGTCAGAGGAGGACATATTTGAAGCTAAGTACTGACATAATTATCGCTATCTCAGCCTGCCTATACTCCCAAATGAACACAGGCGGATTTACCTATCCAGGAGTGAATACGTATTTATGTCGCACAATAATACTTTTACGACGCCATGAAAGGTTTGGGAGGAGTCTGGCTCATGGTTGAAATTTATCTAGATCATTTCTTAATTTCATTCGTTCCATGAATTTAGCTTACAACCACTTCTCACTCTTCTATACTCATAGCTGGAAACTGACGAATTTATATATTATCGGCCTACTTTTCACTCGAAATCATCATTTTTAGCTTCAATTTGAGGCTAAATTTTAACATGACTCTCCCCTTCGCTTCAGCTATTTCTGGGGAGGAGGTATTTCACAACGATATGATAGTTTTTTGCCATTTTTGATAAGAAAAACCGACATCATGTAATGACGCCTCAAAAGAGGATGACTAACTGGGCGTCTAATATATTTCAGGGGCCTTGTAGGTCATTGTAGGGCCTCGTAGCTGAGGCTAATTTTAGGGGTTTAAAGCTTGTCGGCGTTAGTAGCAAAACTAGCTGAAACGCAGTCTGGTTCTTGCTCTTCAGCGATCTTTTCTCCATAAATAGATGAGAATGAAAAACGCAACATACCATCTTCGGTGTGAGTTTTGTTAACGATCGCTGGCCAGATACCATTATAGCCATCGCTGCCATTTAAATGGATTTGTCCTTGACCAGACAGACTGTAATACTGATCACCGACAATATCCGTTGTATAGACGATATGATCTGGATTCGTCTTAATATAATCGTCCCAAGATACTTCATCATAGTTGTCACCAAAATGTGGTCCATGTCGCACAATAAGTTTCCCGTCCTCTGGACTTAAGACCATACGTTTTATGACTGGTTCATTTGCATCAACCCAGCCACGATCTTTATCAAAACGAGCAAATCTAGCATTATGATTTTGAAGTTCTTTATAGGTGTCTTGATCGACACGACCGACAGTTGTATCTAATTCGTAATGAGATTGAGGTGTTGGTTCAGGTGACGGTGTTGACTGGGGGAGTTGCGGTTCTGGCTGATATACTTCTGGAGCTCCTTCTCTAACTACCGTTCCAATTGTTGTTGCAGCTAATGCGCTTGCTAAAAAGCCACCAAGTACTTCTCTTCTTGTACGTTTATTCTCCAGTGCATCCTGAACTTTGTGACTGAGAGGTTTGTCAGTCTGTTTTTTTGCGGTTGTTTCCTGAAATCCTTTAATTCCGTCTGGTCGTGCACCTATCTCTGTCATATATTTCACTATAAATATAATTGCCTTGGCTTGTCAATGTAAAATTGAAAGTCCAAATGGGGGATCTTTAGGTTTTGGCGATTTATAAATATCTTTCCCTGAGTTAATCTCATCTAAGATATGACAGTAGCGGTAAAAGACAGCATTGGTCCACCCAAAGCCCTCCTGCAGCGCGTAGGAGTAGTTGGCTGCCCTATCCCCTGTCTCACCATTAATTTTCTCTAGGAAAGTATTATATTTGCGATACAGTGAAGCATGCGCTCTGACTGACTTATCCATGATTCTCATAGCATCCTCGACGAATCCATACTTCAGCATGCCGATGACAGTCAAATACTCAAGAGGCGGCCAGATGTTTGGGTAATCCCATTGCTTAGGTTTAAGGACATATTCAATAGCCGGACGATAACGACTCGGTATGACGTCCAAATTTACCTCAGGCGGAAGCGACTCTTTCGCATCAATGACCAGTCCATAGTCAGTTTCGAAAATATGAAGTTTTTTGATCATCCTCGCAGCTTGGTCACCTGTTGCGAGTCCGGCCCAGAGAGGCGTGAAAGAGGCGAGCGAGAGAAAGTCACTGATTCGGTTATCAGTATAACAATAATCGTAAAAAAAGCCTTTTTTCTCGTCCCACATGAGACGATTGATCTCTTTCTTTCTCTTCTCGGCTATCTTCTGCCACTTCCTCTCCTCCACCCCATCCTCGAGATGAAAAGCAATTTTGGCAAAATCTCGTTCATATTTATAGAGCAAGACATTAAGATCAATCGGCAGAAATTCATTACAGCGATGATAAAACCGTGAGGTGAAGTCCCAGCCTGACTCGAGTTCAGACGAGTGAGCGTAGCCGATATCACGATCTCCATAGCGGGCTAATGTCTGTCCTTTAACTGAGTGGTTGTAATGGCAGTCTTTATCGATCCAGACTTGCTCGTATTCTTTTTTCGCAACCTCGACAGCTTTCTTCAGCCATTTCTTATGCGGTTTGAGATTAAAGAGTGCTTCTTGGAGTTTACTTTTCCGAATGGCTGGGAAATAATAGCCATTGTAGGTATCCAGAATCATACTTGAAAGAAAAGGCGGCTGCGATCGTCCCATCGAGACTGGTGCATTAAAATTTGGGATGACTCCGTAACGAGTAAAGAGGTAGATGAAGTTATCGACCTGGTTCTGGAGTATCCACTCACGCTTGGTTCCGATCAGTCCGCGGAACATAAAAAAACTATCCCAGTAGAACATATAGCCGAATTTACCGAGCCACCTTGGATTAGGTGTTATGTAAGGCTGTGGGATGGTGACCACATGCTGCTCGATGACTTTTTTACTTGGTTTGTGAATGACGCGGTCCCAGTAGGTATCGATATACTCAAGGCAGTCGCTATAGTTCTCTTTATATGAGGAGGTAGAGCGTCTGGCAGCCATTACTTAAGAATCCCCTGCCAATCTTCTGTAAATTTAATAATGCCTTTGTCAGTTAAGGAGTGTGAGATATCAAGCGTTTTATTCTCAAGTGCCAACATAAAGTTCTCAAGCGATTCGATTTCCTCGATGGTCTCAATTGGCTGCCATAGTGGAGGGACTTTTAAACCTTCAGTCTTCTCTGATGGCTTCTGACCACCTTCAAACCACTCGGTATAGACTTTAGCCGGAGCGGTGATGAGCTCAGTGCCTAAGTCAATAGAGTCTGCTAGGTGGCGAGTACTTCTGATTGAGTCAGCTAGCATCCAGAGTTCTTCTTGGAAATGCTTTTTCTGCTGCATGCCGTTTTTGACAAGTGCTGTTCCATCTTCACCGATATCATCGAGTCTGCCAAGGAAGGGAGAGATAAAGCACGGCCATTTGCTCATTGCGTTAAATTCTTTCTGGACGAGGTGTTCATGCAGGCAGATAGCATAGATCTGTTGCTGTGAGAAAACGAGGGTGTTATTAATGGTAATATTTTTCTTTCTCAGCTGCGTGCGGGCTTTGAAGCCTTCGATAGTCGTTGGTATTTTGATTACGACCCGCTCATCCCAGGCAGCTATCTCAAGCCCTTGTTCGACCATCTCGTCAGCTTTGGTCTCTGTATCAGCATAGACTTCGGCTGAGACAGCCCCAGGAACGAGCATCAAAATCTGCATGACGATATCCTTTTGCAGTGCGAAGGCTTCATCGAGGGTGAGTTTTTTACCAGATTCGGAGAGCTTTTTCGCAATGAGGGACGGATTAGTGGTACTGCCCCAGATTTCACTTCCGTGGTTATGGGCGAGTTTTACGATTGACTCGTATTCTTGAGGGTTGCCAGAATCAAGAATGAAGCGTGTCATGGGATTTATCCTACCATAAAAGTTCTTTAAATAACATGACACGAAACTAACTGTTTGTAATACCAAGCTAAATCGTCATATAATAAGTCATATGAATTTAGCGACAGCGCGCAGAGTTTTATTTATCTTCATCACTCTCGTCATTCTCGCTATTGTTATTGTGGGAGCGTTATCGATTTTCCGTTTTTTTGAGCCGAAAGAAAAGTATGTCTTTCAGACTAATTCCCGCACCGTTATTAAGCAGATTCAGTCACTTAATCGGATGGAGACAGCTCAATTTACCATCGAGAAAGTCATCGATGCTGGGACAAATGGGAATGTCTTCCAGCAATTCCTGTTCGGAGATAAATTACTCCTCATCGCGCAGGGCGAGGTCATCGCAGGCTTTGATTTTTCAAAAGTAACTGAGAACGATATTGCTATTGAGAATGGTACAGTTCGACTCGCACTTCCTCAGCCTGAGATCCTTATTACAACACTTAACAATGACCAGACTAGAGTCTATGACCGACGAACTGGGTTACTCAGTAAAGGCGATAAAGATCTCGAGTCCAAGGCTCGTGAACAAGCAACAAATCTTATCCGTCAAGCAGCCTGCCAAGGCAATATTTTAGATACCGCTTCGACTAACGCGCGTAATCAACTAACTGCACTTCTCAAGTCACTTGGCTTTACGACTGTCATTATTACTATTCCTCCT
>CAZRDR010000035.1:0-9821 GCA_964598995.1 uncultured Gammaproteobacteria bacterium
CCACATGGCACCAGTTGCTGACTGGACGAGGTCCGCACCAGCATCGCGATATTCGAAATAGTCATCAACAGTCATGACGCCGCCGATACCTGCGATTTCATATGCGTAATGATGGTTGTCTCGGATTTTCTTAAGTCTCTCGACCATCTCCAGTCCAGCCCATTTAATCGAAGCACCGCAGACGCCACTCTTCATACGATTTTTCCCAGGGAGCGCCTGTTCACCGTTCTCATCCACGACTTCGACTTGGAGCGTATTAATAGCAGCGATGCCTTGGGCGTACTTATCTGCGATCTGGGCAAGTTTTTCAAGCTGTGTATCGTCTTTGTAGTAACCAATTTTAAGAACGAGTGGTAGATTACCGATTTGCTTTCTGATCGCCTCACAAACCGCTTCTGTGACCTCTAGGTTATAACAGACGAGTCCTTCGTTACCAATGTTAGGGCATGAGAGATTAGCTTCTAAAATCATAGTTCCAGTCTCTGCAGATAACCGAGCTGCTTCTGCAAAGTCAGCGATGAAATCATCCTGTGACTGTTCAGGCTTAACCGTTCCCATAAAGCTCAGTACCATTACTTGACCATTCTTCACATAACCTAAGGCTTTCTTAACATCTTCCTGCCATACAGACGGTTCTTTAGAGGGAACGCCGAAGGAGTTAGTAATGCTCATAGTGGCTAGTGCATGAGGTTCTTGTGAGGTGGCAGTTAAGCGAGGTGTTTGGTTGGGGTGTAAATCAGGAGGAGTATTTACATAGAGAACATTAGGAAAGGGGTGACAGGGGAAAGTCTCAGCACGGACTGTTTTGTAGGTAGAGACATCAAAGCCGAACTCAAAAGCTGCTTTCATGTACTGGCTATTTAGCAGAGGGCCAGGAGGAATGCCAAAAGGAAGAGCAACTTCATGACCTAGGTGCGTGAACTTTTTTGCTTTTTCTAGATCTCGTAATGGTGGGGTGACGTCTTGAGAAAAAATTGGAGGACCTGCGGTGTAGTTGTCTTCGTAGCTTTTAGCTGGATCGTAAAATGCAGGCTTATTTAGCATGTGTTATATACTGGCTTTTCTCTTGCGAGCGACTCTCAATTCCATAATTGCTCGACGCATTTCTGCTTGGGCAAGCGCCATATCGCGCTCACTGATATCTTCAGCTTTCTTCTTGAGGATTTCTTCTGCTCTTTTCTGTGCTTCCAGTGCTTTTTGAGCGTTAATCTCCTCAGAACGGACCGCGTAATCAGCTAGTAGTGTTATTTCTTCTTTGTTAATTTGTAAAAATCCACCGGTAGCAGCGATATGCGTATCTTTGCCTTTTGTTTTAATGGTAATCTCGCCTTCACCAACTTGTGTTAGGAGATCGACATGATGCGGTAGGATAGCGATCTCGCCTTGGACTGTAGGAACGATGAGCTCATCGACTTCACCCTCGTAAGCTACTTTTTCTGGAGTTAATATTTTAAGATTCATAGGGTAATGCAAGGGGAAAGGGGAGAATGCTTGTACGCCTTTACCCTTATTTCATTTTCTTAGCATTCTCAACAGCTTCTTCAATGGTTCCCACCATATAGAAAGCCTGCTCTGGGAGATCATCATGCTTACCTTCTAAGATTTCTTTAAAGCCGCGGACGTTATCTTCCATCTTTACGTACTTTCCTGGTGCACCAGTGAAGACTTCTGCGACGAAGAATGGCTGGGTCAAGAATCTCTGGATCTTACGTGCACGACGTACTGTCAGACGATCTTCCTCTGATAATTCTTCCATACCAAGGATCGCAATAATATCCTGGAGATCCTTGTAGCGCTGCAGTACACGCTGTACTCCACGAGCAACTTCATAGTGATCTTTGCCAACGACATGTGGATCTAAGATACGTGAACTTGAAGTAAGTGGATCAACAGCTGGATAAAGACCTTGCTCTGCTAATCCGCGCTCAAGAGTAACAGTTCCGTCCATGTGTGCGAAAGTCGTAGCTGGAGCTGGATCTGTGTAGTCGTCAGCTGGGACGTATACAGCCTGGAGAGAAGTGATTGAACCCTTCTTAGTACTGGTGATACGCTCCTGCAGTCCGCCCATTTCAGTAGCTAAGGTTGGCTGATAGCCTACAGCTGATGGCATACGGCCAAGAAGCGCTGATACTTCAGAACCAGCTTGTGCAAAACGGAAGATGTTATCGATAAAGAGAAGTACATCTTCACCTTTTTGGTCACGGAAGTACTCAGCCATCGTGAGAGCAGTAAGTGCGACACGAAGACGGTTAGCTGGAGGCTCATTCATCTGACCGTATACCATGACGGTTTTATCCAAAACGCCTGAGCCCTTCATTTCGACCCAGAGATCTGTACCTTCACGAGTACGTTCGCCGACACCAGCGAATACTGAGTGACCTGAGTGTTCGATAGCGATATTACGGATAAGCTCCTGGATGATAACTGTTTTACCTACACCAGCTCCTCCGAAGATACCAATCTTTCCGCCTTTAGTAAATGGAGCGATAAGGTCGATAACTTTAACGCCAGTCTCTAATACTTGAGGCTTTGTCTCTTGGTCGACTAACTCTGGTGGGTTGGCATGAATAGGGTGCAGTGCTACACCCTTGTCATCGAATTTCTGTCCGTCAATTGCATGACCAAGAACGTTGAAGATGCGTCCGAGTGTTTTATCACCAACTGGGACAGAAATAGCTGCGAAGGTACGCTTTGCTTTCATACCGCGAGCGAGTCCATCAGTGGAACCGAACGCAAGTGCCTTTACTTCACTTCCGCCAGTCTCGAACTCTACCTCAAGAGTGAGTGTCTTACCATCAGGCATCTCAACTAAGAGTGCTTCGTAGATACTTGGTAATTCTCCTTCGAAGTAAACGTTAACGACAGGACCTGCGATACTGACAATTGTTCCTTCTTGGACTTTTTGTGTTGTTGGTTTAGTACTTGCCATAATTAAAGACTTTCTTGTTTCCTTCCTCCGATAATGTCGAGCAGTTCACCAGTGATTTTTGCTTGACGCGTCTTATTATACTCTAATTTTAGCCCGTCGATAATATCTTTTGCGTTATTTGTCGCATTTTGCATAGCGAGCATGCGAGCAGCTTGTTCTGAGAGATATGTCTCTAAGAAATACTGATAGAGTGACATCTCTAGATAGTGCTTGAGAAGTGTCGGTACCATCTCTGAAAGATTTGGTTCATAAAGCATAAATTCATTTGTTGGTTTTTCCTCCGTAACCTCAGGGAGTGCGATAGGCAGGAGCTGGACGACTTTTGGACTCTGAGTAAAGAAACTGACGAAATCAGTATAGAGAACTTTAACACTACTTACTTTTCCTGATAAATAATAATCATTAATGAGATTAATGATAGGGAAGACGACATCAAATGTTGGTAAAGTCGTCCCGAAATGGAAGGTTGCTAACACCTCATTTGGGAGTTTAACGACTTGATTCTCAAGTTTTTTCCCCACAACGATCATCTCAGTCTCTTTGTTATCGCGAGTATAGCCGAAGAATTCTCTCAGAATGTTCGTGATCATACCTCCACAAAGACCTTTATCTGGTGAGATAGCGATAAGAAGAGTCTTATTGGTATCGACAGAGAGCTGCATGTATGGATGCTTTTGGGCATCAGTAGTTCTCAGCGTTACTTCTTGAGCAAGCTCTGTCAATTTACTAACATATGGACGGCCAGCAAGCGCAGCGTCTTGAGCACGTTTTAACTTAGATGCAGCGATCATTTGCATCGCGCGGGTAGTTTTGGAAACATTCTGAGCAGCTCTAATTCGTCGTCGTAAAGATATGAGTGTCGCCATTATTTCTTTTCCTCTGTTGAGAATCCTTTCCTAAATTCTTCGATCATTTTGTCGACTTCCTTAAGGTCGTCTTCTTTTAATTTCTCGCCACTTGCTAGTTTTTCCATGACTTTAGCGTGCTTCTTACCGCCAGCAAATTCATGGAGTTCTGCCTCAAAACGGTTTACTTCACTTACTGGGATCTCGTCTAAGTGACCACGAGTGACAGCGATAATACTCAATACTTCGTACTCTTCTGGAAGTGGATTGTATTGAGGCTGCTTAAATAATTCAGTTGATCGCTTACCACGCTCAAGCTGTTTTGCCGTAGCTGGATCAAGTTCAGAGCCGAACTGTGCGAAAGCTGCCAGTTCGCGATACTGTGCGAGTTCAAGCTTCATCTTACCGGCAACTGACTTCATCGTACCTGTCTGTGCAGCAGATCCGACACGTGATACTGAAATACCGACGTTAATAGCTGGTCTAATACCTGAGTTGAAGAGGTCTGACTCAACGAAAATCTGTCCGTCAGTAATTGAAATAACATTGGTTGGAATGTACGCTGAGATATCGCCAGCCTGAGTTTCGATAATTGGGAGAGCGGTGATAGAGCCGCCGCCATTTTCCTTATTTAACTTAACTGAGCGCTCAAGAAGTCTACTGTGAAGGTAGAAAATGTCTCCTGGATACGCCTCACGACCAGCTGGACGGCCAAGAACGAGTGAGATCTGGCGGTATGCCCATGCCTGCTTAGTCAAATCATCGTAGACAATGAGTACATCTTCGCCTTTTTCTAGGAAGTATTCAGCAATTGCTGTACCTGCGTATGCTGCTAAGTACTGAAGAGCAGCAGGGTCTGCAGCATCAGCGACAACGACGATCGTGTTATCGAGGACTTCCTCATCTTTGAGTTTGCCGATGATTTGAGCGATAGTACTTTGTTTTTGGCCGATTGCGACATAGACACTGAGTACTCTCTTACGGCCTTTAGCGATATTCTTTTGATTAATAATAGTATCAACAGCAATAGCAGTCTTACCAAGTCCGCGATCTCCAATGATAAGTTCGCGTTGACCACGGCCGATTGGGATCATCGCATCAATTGCTTTAATTCCTGTCTTAAGAGGAGTGTCGACGCCTTCACGCTCGACTACTCCGGCCGCGATTTTTTCAAGAGGCATTAACTTACCTTTTTTAATAGCTGGGCGTCCATCCAGTGGAACTCCAAGTGGATTAACGACACGTCCGAGCATTTCTTCACTAACAGTGACGCCTAAGAGTTCACCAGTGGTTCGAACTTCATCGCCCTCTTTAATATCTGTTGACTGATCAAGGAGAATAATTGAGACTGAGTCTTCAGAAAGATCGAAGACTACACCTGCGACATTGTCTTTGCCGATAAGAACTCTCTCACCCATGACAGCTTTAGAAAGTCCGGAAGCAGTGATCACGCCATCGTGATTGACTTCAACTTTACCGACATTTGCAGTCTTGGCATCATAATGAAAGCCTTTAACTCTATCTTCTAATTGTTTAATGATATCGTTACTTTTAATCATATTGTTCTTCGATATGTTCTGTTATTTTATCAAGTGTGTTTTTAAGACTCATCTCAAAAACATCATCATTATCTTGTAATCTCATTCCCAAAAGGAGGGAAGGATCGACACTAATTACAAATTTTTTGTCTGGGAAGAGATCTTTTAACTCATCAAGATTGAGCTTTTCTTCACTTGGAACTTCAACCATGATCTTTGTCTGTTTTTCCCAGTTCTTTAATGCTTTAATGTACAACTTTAATTCTTTTTTCGTCAATAGGTCAGCAATTCTATTGATCTTCTCCGCATCTAACTCGCCATTTTCAGAATGACTTTCCATAACGAGTTGCTTTAATGTCTGTCTATTCATTACTAGTCTGCCTTTCTCTTCAAAGTTTTTGCTGCTTTATCAACTACCAATGTCTGTTCTTTGCCGGTAAAGAGTTCTTGCGATGATTTCTCAATGAGTGCGACTGCCAGTTCACTGATGTGACCTGCAAGTCTTTTCTCTGCCTCTCTTGTCTCAAGAGCGATTTGCTCTTTTGCTTCAAGAAGCATTTTCTCAGTCTGAGCTTTTGTTTTCATCTCAGCTTCGTGAAGAACTTCATCACGTTGACTCTTCGCCTCATCAAGAAGCTGTTTTGCTTCTTGCTGTGCTTTTTTTAATATCTCGCGCTCTTTTACAGATGTCTCTTCTAAAAGTTTGCGAGCTTCTTCTGCCTGCCGTAGCCCATCAGTGATAGTTTTCTCCCGATTTTTGAGCATTTGTAAAATCGGCTTGAGAGCAAATCTTCTGACTACATAAAGAATAATCAAAAAATTGACTATTTGGGCTACAAGCAGGACTGGATCAATTCCGAATTTTCCTAAAACTTCCATAATTACTTCCTTACTTTGTGAACGCTAAGATAAGTGAGTAAATAGCGATAGCTTCAGCAAAGGCCATGCCCAAAAGCATTGCTGGAAGGATACGACCGGATGCTTCTGGATTGCGACCAATCGCCTCCATAGCTTTACTTCCGATCCATCCGATTGCGAGAGCTGGGAAGATACCTCCAAGCGCTACGATAAGTCCGCCTGCGATACTAAACGTCATGTATGACTCACCTCCTTAGCCGCATCATGCTCTTCAGCGTGATGCGATGTCATAAGTACACTCATAAATACCATAGTCAACATAGAAAAAACAAGGGCTTGTACCAGTCCAACGATGATCTCGAGGAACATGAATGGTACTGGGAATCCAAAAGCAAAAAGCTTGGAAATAGTTCCAAGGACAACTTCCCCCGCGAATATATTACCAAAAAGTCGGAAAGAAAGCGAGATGATTTTTGTGAATTCTGAAACAATTTCCAAAATTCCTACAAAAAGGAGGATAGGATTGAGAGAAAAGAAGCGACCTAGGTAGTCTTTCAGACCTAACGTTTTAATACTTAACATGTGCGTTGCAACGAGTGAGATGATCGCAAGTGCCAGAGTGGCGTTAAGGTCACTCGTTAAATTACGATTTAACGAAATAAGTTCTGGCTTTTCTGCGTGCTCAGCATCAACAGCTTTCGCCTCACTTGTATGTTCTGTAGCTACCTCGACTGGATGAATAAATCCGATTGACTCTCCGCCAGGAAGAAGACCACTCCAGTTAGCAACAAGAATAAAAAGGAAGAATGTAATAAAGTATGGAAAGATTTTTTTCGTATTTTCAACACCTGCGATTTGCTCAGTAAGTCCATAAAATCCACTGACGACCATCTCAACGATGTTTTGTAATGTTCCAGGGATTTTTTTAACGTTATTTTTAAGAGCGAGCACACCACCGAGAATGACAGAGTCGACGAGAAGAGTGTTTACTATAGTATTGGTAATTGGTAGAGGACCAAGCTGAATTAAAACATCTGGGGCAAGTGCTGCCATATGAGCGTATTTTACCTTTGATTGGAGCTTGGAGTCAAGCTATTTTATTTGTCAATGATTTTTGTTATACTGAAAGATAGAACTTCTTACGTCCACTTCACAGCCAGTTCTTTTTATAGATAAAAAGTATAAACGGTATCGCTCCAAAAAGATTAATTACAGCCGCAACAAAAAAGAGAACAGTAAAGCCATATTGGGTTGCGAAAAATCCACCCAATGCTGATGCTAAGGCCATGCATCCGAACGAGACAGCATCTGCCAGACTCCATTCAGTTGCGGCTTTATCACGATCAATATGAATCGAGAAAAGTGCGTTTTTAGCAGGTGAGGAGAGTCCTAAGCCAAATCCCGCGATGATGTAAGCAAAGATAAGTGACGTTACATTGTGTGAAAGGCTAAAGAGGAAATACGCGACAGAAAGTGCAATTATACCAACGACTGCCATGGTAAATTTTTTGCGATCACTGGTGTTGATGAGCATTCTTCCACAGATCAGTTCGAACACGACTCTACTAATAAGATAGATGCTGTAAGCCGAGGCAGCTGCCTGGACGTTGCCGTCTTTTATCTGATTGACGACAAATACTGCGAGAATAGGGATGACGAAATTCCAGGCTGCCCAGACGAGACTTTCTGAAATGATATACGCTCTGATAATGCGATTAAGATGAAAGTGAGAGGGAAGTCTGCCTAAAAAATATTCATGAGCCATATACTCATTGTGCTACTGAAAATTTGAAAAGTAAACAGGATTAAGCTGTGAGGTTCTTGGCTGAGTAGATTTTATTAGCAATGACGACTGGCTGCTCGTCCTTACTATCAAGTTTGCCCTCGATCACCACGACGTTGTCGTTAACGAGTAATTCACGCGCTTCTTCAAAGACCCGTGGGAAGACGACACACTCGACAGTTAGTCCTTTCTCGTCACCAATTGAGAGAAAAGCCATTTCAGCATTTGTCTTTTTGGTCATGATCTTGCGATACCCTTCGATAATACCGCCAATCTTTACGAATGTCCCTTGTCGCTCACCCTCAAGAAGCTCAATTTCATGACTAATGAGGTGTTTGATAAAAGACAGCGTCTCCATATGCGGATGAGACGTGAGATAAAAGCCTAGGAATTCCTTTTCAAAGTTAAGTTTTTCCTCGAGGCTAAAATCATCGACGTCGAACATCGTTGTCTCGATCACTTCATTTTGTTCGTCTGGCTCATCACCAAAGAGCATTCTTTGGCCTTCTGATTCATTTTTCTTAAGCTTGGTGACTTTTGCCATCACGTCAGGCATAGTAATAAGAAGTGAGGCTCGATTGCCGTAGGCGTCAAATGCGCCTGATTTGATCAGACTCTCAAGTGTCTTTTTATTTACTTTACTTAGGTCAACCCGCATACAGAAATCCTGCAGACTTACAAATGGACGCTTACTCCGAGCTTCAAGAATACTCTCAATAGCGGCACCGCCGACATTTTTAATTGCAGAAAGGCCAAAGCGGATATTGGTTTTATCTTCAATACTAAATTCCGCCTCGGAGTGATTGATATCTGGCTGAAGGATCGGCACATCAAGACGTCGGCATTCAGACACAGCTTGCGAGATCTTCTCATTTTTCTGCGGACCGGAGGTGCCTCTCGACTCAGCCGTCAGCACTGCCGTCATGAATTCAACAGGGTAATGAGCTTTAAGATAAGCAGTCCTAAATGCGATCATTGCGTAACAAGCAGCATGGGCTTTATTAAAGCCATAGCCTGCGAAAGGCGCGATGAGTTCGTAGATCTCTTTCGCTTTTTTCTCGGTGAGGCCATTTTTGATACAGCCACTCAGGAATAACTCTTCCTGCTTTTTCATCTCAGCTGGAATTTTTTTACCCATGGCTTTACGGAACTTATCTGCATCTAACCAGGTGTAACCTGCAAGGAGAATAGCTGTCAGGAGTACGTCGTCTTGGAAAGTAAGTACGCCATAGGACTCTTTTAAAATACTTTCTAATTTCGGGTGAGGGTAGGTGATCATTGAAGGGTTACGCTTACGTGCGATGAATTCAGGGATATTCTGCATCGGACCCGGACGGTAGAGTGCCACCATCGCTTGCAGGTCGAAAATACTTGTTGGTTTAAGCTCTTTAATATATCGTCGCATGCCAGCAGACTCGAGCTGGAAGATCCCTGTAGTCTCACCCTGTCCGAGGAGTTCGTAGGTCATTTTATCGTTAAGATCTGCTTTATTGAGGTTAACCTCTATACCTTGGTTGATCTTTATGAACTTGAGCGTCTCTTCGATGATGGTTAAGTTCCTCAGTCCCAAGAAGTCCATTTTTAAGAGTCCAACACCGTCTTCACCCACGGTATACATGTCGTATTGTGTAACAACTTTTTCGCCATTGGTCTCTCGCTGGACGGGAGTGTACTCAGTGATGTCTTTATCTGCAATCACGACGCCGGCCGCGTGAACTGATGCATGTCGTGCCACTCCTTCAAGCTTTTTAGAGATCTCGATGAGCCTGTGGGTCTCAGGTTCACTGTCATATGCTCTTTTAAGTTCAGGGCTTTGCTGGAGTGCGTTATCTAGTGTCATGGCATGGCCCTGCCAGCCTGGCGGGATC
>CAZRDR010000036.1:0-2537 GCA_964598995.1 uncultured Gammaproteobacteria bacterium
AGGGCTGTCTTAGGTCTGCGAGTGAGAGCTCTAATGCGGGCGAATAATTCAGAAAGTGCGAATGGCTTTACGAGGTAGTCATCTGCCCCGCTATCAAGCCCCTCTACTCTATCTTCTAATTGGCCCTTAGCAGTCAGCATGATAATCGGTGTGTGATTAGATTCATCACGGAGTTTTTTACAAATAGTTAGTCCATCCATGCCTGGGAGGAGTCGATCGAGGACTATAAGGTCGTAGTTCTCACTCATTGCTAAGTCGTACCCCGTCGTTCCTTCATAGGCAACGTCGACTATGTAGCGTTCGTGTTCGAGTGCTTTTTTAATAGAATTTGCGATTTTATGTTCGTCTTCGACGATGAGGATTTTCATCAACTGTAGATTATAGCAATTTAGCTTAAAATGAGCTGAATCAAGGCCATAATTAAGGCTGTTAGGATTGCTGAGTTTGACAAATGATGCTACTTTCGTTAAACTTCCGAACATAAACTGCTCCGAATCCTTCGGAGCTTTTTTTGTTTTATGGTTACAGGAGTAGTTAGTACCCTCTTACCATCAATATTACTTGCAGCATCATTAACAGCCACACCTACCCCACCAGCGCCAAAAGCAAGTCCAGTGCTGGCACCTCTTCAAGTTTCATCTCTCTCAGCTTCAATGCTGGAGAGTACTTTTTACGTGGTTAATTCAGGTGACTCCCTCGCATCTATCGCGCTTTCTCAGTATGGCAGTGAAGATTATTGGACATCTGTGTGGAATGATAACCCATGGATCCAGGATCCAAGTACGATCGAGACTGGCTGGCAGATACGAATTAGAGCAACTCGTCCGACTCTCATCGAAGACCTTAAACCTGAGCTGCAGGATCGGATTTATCCTCAGGAAGTAATTACT
Organism: uncultured Gammaproteobacteria bacterium; assembly: GCA_964598995.1. GTDB lineage: Bacteria > Patescibacteriota > Microgenomatia > Levybacterales > UBA12049 > JACROF01. Next base: position 891 of record CAZRDR010000036.1, read on the forward strand.
ACTGACGTAACTCCTCTCGAAACATCTAATGTAGTGCAGGAAGCTTCAGTACAGACTCCTGCTCCAGCACCCGTTCAAGTCACGTACTCAGGTGGTCCATTATCTGAAGCACAGATTACCTTCTTAGGCAATTGCGAGTCTGGGATGACCGCGAGTCGTAACTCGGGAAATGGATATTATGGAGCTTTTCAGTTCTCTCCCGGTACATGGAATAGCATGGGGACTGGGTATGAAAGAGCGGACATGGCCCCACTTGATGTCCAAAAAGATGCAGTTCAGAGATTAGTAAGTAGGTCAAGTATCTTTAGTCAATTCCCAGGCTGTTCATCTCAGATGCGCGCAGCAGGCTTACTTTAATGAGTTGGTTGTACTTTTTTACTTTGCTTAAAACGTTGTTCAAAGAGCACTCTTTTTTGTGGCCCATTGTTTCCATCTAATCCATTCAGTCCCCGCTGAATATTATTGTCACTATCGTCGTCGTTTATCTGTCTCGCCTCTACTCTTATGCGAGGAGATACACTCCTAGCGATTTCTGTAAGCGCTTGATTGAATCTACTTCGTGCATCAGCTTCTGGAGGAGTTAATTGATCACCTAATCGTGTACGTCGTATCGTTAAATCCAAAGTATGTGCTCCGGTAACAGGATGCTCATACTCTTCACCTAGAATACTAGCCACAGTGCCAGATTGCTCAGCATAGTAAAGGAATTCTTGTGGTGGAGTTGCTCCATCTGGTTCGGGTGGTACTACTTGACTATATGTATCAATAAATAGTCCAAGGCGATTAATCGCCGGCTGTAGATGACGAATAGCGTCTTTTTCGAAGCTTGGCATTTCGTGAATTATACCAAACTCTGGTTTTTTCTAGCTAATTTGCTATAATAACTTCACTTTCTCTATAGAAGTTCAGAAAAGCAAAATCGTTGCTATGGAGTGTCGATTTTGCTATCCCTATAGGGAAATCGTTAGGAAAAACCACGAGGTTTGTCCTATTAAGCGGGGGTAGTTCAGTGATAGAACGCTTCCTTGCCAAGGAAGAGGTCGCGGGTTTGAGTCCCGTTCCCCGCTCAGATATCTTCAGGCTCTATCGAGCTATGAAATGGATCATCTATATCGCTATCACCTTCTTCGTTGTAATCCTCTTTACTGCAGTATTTATGCCTCATGGTAAAATAGTAATGAATCGTAAATCTGCCTCAGGTAAAGAAGGTATGACTATTACTAGCACCGCATTTAAAAATAATGACCGTATCCCTTCGAAATATACCTGTGATGGACAAGGCATAAATCCCCCTCTCTCCTTTAGTGATATACCGAAAGAGGCACAGAGCTTGGTTCTTCTCGTTGAGGATCCGGATGCACCAGGCGGTACCTATCATCACTGGAGTATCTATAACATGCCTGTATCGACTGCTGAAATCTCAGAAAATGCCAAAGATTTACCAGGACAGCAAGGCATCACTGACTTTGGTACGGCTAAATATGGCGGACCTTGTCCCCCATCAGGATCACATCATTATCACTTCAAGCTTTATGCGCTTGATACGATGCTTGAGGTATCAGATAAAGCGACATTTAACGAGTTAGAAGTCGCCATGCAGAACCATATCCTCGCAACCGCAGAGCTCATCGGTCTCTACTCACGCGT
>CAZRDR010000037.1:0-14779 GCA_964598995.1 uncultured Gammaproteobacteria bacterium
TCTCCAGGGAGGCTCCACGATTACCCAACAGTTGATCAAGTCATCTATGCTCTCTCCAGAACAGAGTGTCACTCGTAAGGCTAAAGAAATTGTCCTCGCATTCTGGTCAGAGCGAATTTATAGCAAAGATCAGATTTTAGAGATGTATTTCAACCAAGTTCCTTATGGCGGAACAGCGTGGGGAGTTGAAGCTGCTTCAGAGACGTATTTTAATAAAAATGTTAAAGACTTAGACCTCGCCGAAAGTGCATTTTTAGCAGGCCTTACCCAATCGCCAACTGCTTATTCTCCGTATGGACTCAATCCGACACTTTGGAAAGCTCGCCAAAAAGATGTGCTCTCACGCATGGTCGCATTGAAATTTATTACGAAAAAACAAGCACAAGAGGCTAGTAATGAAAAACTAACGTTCGGCAGAGACCAACAGGCCTTCCAAGCTCCCCATTTTGTTAACTATGTTAAAGACTTTTTAGTCAGAAAGTATGGCCTCGCTATGGTTGAAAAGGGCGGACTCCAGGTAATTACGAGTCTTGACCTTTCACTTCAGAATAAAGTCCAGGATATCGTCCGAGATGAAGTTAACAAAGATGCGTATCTCAACCTCAGTAACGGCGCAGCCGTCGTCTCAAATCCTAAAAACGGGGACATCCTAGCTATGGTCGGAAGTAAAGACTTTAATGACCCCAATGGTGGCAATGTCAATGTGACCACAGCTTTTCGCCAGCCTGGTTCATCGATAAAACCGGTGACATATGCGGCTGCACTATCCAATGGCTTTACGGCCGCCTCAATTCTTGATGATTCTCCTGTCAGCTTCCCCAGTGCAGGAGGTGCGTATAGTCCTGTTAACTATGATGGGAAATTCCATGGTAAACTCCCACTTCGCATCGCTTTAGCAAACTCTCTCAATATCCCAGCTGTTAAAACTCTTCAGGCAGTCGGCATTTCAACGATGGTTCATCTAGCGCGTGATATGGGTATCAGCAGTTGGGACCCAAATGATGATTATGGTCTATCTGTTACGCTTGGTTCAAAAGAAGTCACGATGCTTGACATGGTAACGGTGAATGGAACCTTTGCTAACCAAGGCATGCGGGTAGATCTCAATCCGATCTTAAAAATATCTAATTTCAAAGGCGAGGTACTCGAAGAGAAAAACTCTCCTTCCGGCAGACAGATTCTTCAGCCTGGGGTTGCCTACATCATGGCTGATATTCTCGCAGATAATAATTCTCGCTCGATGGAGTTTGGACCGAACTCACCGCTGAATATTCCAGGGCACACCGTCTCAGTAAAGACAGGTACCACCGATGATAAGCGCGATAACTGGACCAATGGCTTTACCCCAAATTACGTCGTCAGTGTCTGGGTAGGTAATAACGATAACTCACCCATGAGCCAATCACTTGCTTCAGGTATCACCGGCGCAGCCCCGATCTGGAATCGCATCATGACTCAACTTATTGGCAACAAGCCTGATATTAAACAGCCTCTCCCGAGTGATGTCATTGGAATTCCGTGTAACGGGCGAACTGAATATTTCCTTAAGGGGACAGAGACTTCTGCCCCTTGTAGCAGACAGCCTTTCTTCACGATCTCGCCTGATCGGTAGCAATTGTTAAGAGCTCGCGGTAGCGAGTATGAGGATCCGTTGGAGTCTTAAAAAGTGCACTCGTGGCAACGAATCTGACTGCTCCAGCTGTTATTGCCTGACCAATAGTCTGATCATTTACTCCTCCATCGACTTCGACAGGGACCATATCGTGAGTTTTAAAATGTTTTACCTTTTCAAGGAGTTCTGGCCTGAAGGTTTGACCAGAGAAGCCAGCTTTGATCGTCATAATGAGGATACTATCGAGCTCTTCAGGCTCGACTTTAAGTGCCTCAACAGGTGTATCCGCATCAAGAGCAAACCCGGCTTGACCGTATTCAGTTGCTCTCTCAATAAATGACTTTTGGTCTCCCATCTTTTCGATATGACCAACGAAGCGACGAAACCCAGCCTTTCCCCAGTCATCGATATACCTTTCGGGTTCTTCAACCATCATATGAAGTTCAAAAAAAATGTCTTGGGAGTATTTCTGAAAAGGCTTAGGGTCAAGCCAGGTAGTATTATTGGCAAACTTGCCATCAATGATATCGATATGGACTGATTGAGCAAAAGGCTTAATAATCTCGAGCTTTTTCTCAATCTCAGCGAAGTCTTGCTCTAAAATTCCTGGCAGAAGGTCAAGCATGTGTTTCAAGTTGGGTGATCTTACCAATGCGTCTAACGAAGCGCGCTTCGGGAGTAAATTCTGTAGTAAGGAATGCGTTGATGATATCATCGACCTGAGCTTCAGAGACGTAGTCTGCAGGAAGAGCGAGCACATTAATATCATCATCATGACGGCTTGCTTTTACCTCATCACTACTATGGCCGACACTACACCTAATACCAGGTATTTTATTAGCAGCGATGCACATCCCGGCTCCACTTCCACAGATAAGTATGCCGCGTGCTTCAGGCTCAGTCCTCACTTTCTGTCCGACTAAAGCTGCATAGTCAACGAAGTCATCTGTTGGTTCATGGGTGATTGCGCCCATATCGATAACCTCGTGTCCTGAAAGTTTTTTCTTAAGTGTTTCTTTAAGGGCAAAACCCCTGTGATCTGCACCGATATAAATTCTCATTGCTTTATTGCTAGCTCTTCTTTATGTAATAGTCCTGCTTCAGCACCAACTTTTCCGATTACTGAGGCAGCATTATGTGTTCCCCACAGCATACACTCCTGTACAGTTTTATGCAATAAATAGGCTGCCAAAAATCCACTTGCATAGGCATCCCCCGCGCCTGTCCGCTCGACGATGGGAACACGCAAGCTATCCTGATGGTAAAACGTCCCTTTACTATCCATACCGTATGAACCTTTCTCTCCATCAGTCAGAACGACAGTCTCGACACCTTTGTCATGGAACGCAATAAGGAGCTCCTTCACATCTTCTTTTCGCTTGAGTAATTTTTGCGCCTCCTCAACGTTTAAGAACAAAACCGAGGTTAACGGTAAAAGATAGGCAAACTTGTGTAACCCCTCCTGGATCTGGAGCGACCCTGGATTAAACGCTAACTGCGTCTTGTGCTCTTGTTGGAGATAGTGTGAAACACGTTCATAGACATGCGTCCATTCATGGCCAAGTGAGGTCAGATATAGAAGATCTGTCTGGATATCTTCGAAATGAAAATCATGACGGCGTTCACGATGCTCCACAAATAACGTCCTCTCACTTTTAAAGTTAAGCGCGATACTAAAGGCTGACTGGCCATGACTTTGGAGAATTTGCTCTGTCGCAACCTGTTCTTTCTTTAGAATATTAATAATTTTTTCCGCGAACTCATCCTCACCAATTTCAGCCATAAGTGCAGTTCTAAATCCTGCCCGGCTGAGTCCAACCGCGACATTAGTCGCGTTACCACCGAGTAAAAATTCACATGATGAGACTTCGATTTTTCGTCCGTACGGAACACACAGCATATGCTCAAGTTTATTCAGGTGGAGATCCGTGTTTGATTCAGGAAGCGTTAAAAAAGCATCAATAACAGAACTTCCAATAGTGAGGACATCATAGTGCATAGTGAGTCTTAGGCTTATTTGCTGCCTAATATCACTATAGCATCTGAGGAGCTAGTCTCAGCAAGTGTCTGGACGGTAGGATCGACAGTATACTGACTCGAAAGGTCTTTTTTGAGCTGTGCAGCATACTGATTTTTACTCTTCTTGATCTGAATAATCGTATTGGTGTAATCAAAGGTATCGGCATTCCCCGTACTCGTAATACTATAGCCAGCATTTTTAAGTAACGTTGCTGCCTTCCCTGCTTCACCTGGTGTACCGGATCCATTGAGAACTTGAACTTGTAACGATTTGCCAGTCGTTGCACCTGTCGTCGGAGTAGGAGTTACTTTACCAGTTGGGGTTACCTTAGAACTTGGCGTTGGCGAAGCCTTCGGAGTTGGAGTTGCTGAGACAGTCGCTTCAGGTGTAGGCGTAGGTGTTGGAGCCTCAGTTGGAGTTGGGGTCGGAGTTGCTGGTGATTGAGACTTGCCTGATAAGAAATAATTTCCCGCTAAAATTGCAATACCTATAATAAGAGCAAAGAGTATGACATAGACAAACGCTTTTTTCTTAGGTGAAGACGCTGCTTTATTATTGCCAAAACTACTTAAATTACTAAATTCTTTGTCCATACAGTTATTTGAAAAAGTATCCATGAGTGTAGCATACTTTCTGCGTTTTGCAACTCATAGCAATGAATTCGCGCCTAATTACTTACAAATATTTGCTATAATGGCGATATGCCCAGAATCCTCAAATTTCTACTCTGCCTTTCAACAGTAGTGGTCTTGCTCACATCATTTTTCCCTATCACCCCAATTTATTCTGATGAATTAGACGATATTAATAAGCAAATTAACGATCTTACAACCGCACTTAATCAGTCTGTTGCCGCGACCAAACCGCTCGAGTCACAACTCACGAGTATGCAAGCACAAATAAACGGCATCAAGAACCGTGTCAGTAGCATTGAGACAGATATGGCGCAAAAGAAAAAAAATATTGACGCAGGCTATAAGGATCTCGCCTCGAAGGAAGATTTATTGAACCAAACCGTCAGAGACTATTACATTAAAAGTTACTATAATTCTCCTCTCCAGCTGTTCTTCTCAGCCGGGTCTGCCTCAGAGATCACTTCAATCCTTGCCTACCAGAGGGCCAAGACGAATCAAGATAAAAGTGTGATCACCAATATCGCTCTCACCATTACTGATTTAGAGACACGGAAAGCTGCACTTGAGAGTGAGCAGAAGCGGCTAGTGGGTCTAAAGGCCAATCTTGATGAACAAACAAGCAAACTTGCGGATGTGGTGGCTGGAGCGAAAAAATACCAAAGCGAGCTTAACTCAAAAATTGCTGCCTTAACAGCTGAGCAGCAGCAGTTCATCGCCCAAAAGCAAGGTACGCTTAATATCCCGACGTCTGCGTACACAACCCAGGGCGGCTGTTCCAGTGATTTAACGAACGGTAAAGATCCAGGGTTTAGTCCACGCTTTGCGCTCTTTACCTATGGCGTGCCTCATCGTGTCGGTATGAGTCAGTATGGCGCGAAGGGCAGAGCTGAAGCAGGTCAGAACTATCGTGATATTTTATCAGCCTACTTCCCTAACACCTCATTTGGCAGTGTCGACCAGGGCTTCCAGATGCACGTCAAAGGGACCAATGAATATGGTCAGTCCTTTGACGATACCTGGAGTATTGAGGAATACACTAAGCATATCTATGAAATCCCAGCCAGCTGGCCTAGTGAGACACTCAAAGCCCAAGCTATCGCTGCGCGTACTTATGGGTATAAAATTATGCAGGACAAGGGTTATGTTCTCCCGAGTCAGTCAGACCAGGTAGTTAAAAAAGAGTTAAATGCAGATTCGTGGATCCAAGCGGTTAATGATACTGCTGGCCAAATCCTTACTTATAACGTATCTCCTATCCAGGCTTGGTTCTCCTCAACAGCCGGCGGTTACACCTTCAGTGCCGGAACAGTCTGGGGCAGTGATAAGCCTTGGACCAAAAATAGCCCAGACGCCAACGGCTCGATCAACAGTTGGAGTGACTTACAAAATAACGCCTATGATAAGCAGTCTCCTTGGTTTTACTGTGATTGGGGTGGTCGCTCTGCTTACGCAGGGACAGCCTGGCTCAAGCCAGATGAGTTAGCCGATATTGCTAATGTCATCTTACTTGCACGTAAAGACTCAGGCACCCGAGATCATCTCTATCAGACCGACAAAGCAAATCCAAAAGGAACTGAGACCTGGGATGCGGGAAGAGTCAAGCAAGAGCTGAAAAATCGCGGTGGAACACCGTATAATACCATTTCAAGTGGCTCTGTCAGTCCTAATTTTGGATCTGGTGTTACTTCATCTGTTACTCTCAATGGCGATGCTGGCTCGACGACATTTGATGGTAATGAGTTCAAGAGTTTCTTTAACTTACGTGCGCCTGCCAATATCAATATCGTCGGACCTCTCTTCAATATCGAACAACGTTAGGTACATATCACTGCAGGTAGCCTAGAGATAAGGTATAATATCTCCTACCTATGCCAGATTTATATATCGACGAACCAACGACTATCACTCCAAAGCCACAGGTCAACGCTGCACAACCTGGAGAAAAGCCGTCTCAGCCAACACCAACTTCTCCTTCAACACCAGTTGATGTAACGCAGCAGGAACCGCATGTTTTAGCAAGCTTTCATGAGCAGCCAGAGGGTATTACCTTGCCCAACCAAGCTGATGACGAACAAATTGTTCTTTTTCTCCGTCGTCATTACATCACTAATATCCCTTGGCAGACTGCAACAGTTATTTTTGTCATGCTCCCTCTCCTCGCTTTTGCCTTCCTCCCCCTTATCTCACTGCCGTTTAGCATTCCGCCTCAATACACACTCGTTTTCCTCCTTTTTTATTACCTTATCGTCTTCGGTTATGCCTTTATTAACTTTGTCGTCTGGTTCTATAACGTTGGCATCGTCTCGAATAAACGCTTAATTGATATCGACATCAACGGCATCTCCTCTAAAGACGTAGCCGCAACTGACCTGCAAGATATTTTAGACATTAACTATACCCAGTCAGGCTTTCAGGAGAATCTCTTTGATTTCGGCGATGTTCACATCGAGACTGAGGCTATCAAACCAAACTTCGAATTTCTCAAGGTCCCTCATCCAGCGCGTGTTACTGAAATTATTAGTTCGATGATTGAAAAAAAATAATATGAACTTCCCAGCTTTCACATTTGATATCGCATTTTTATTTAAGATCTTCTTTCTGTTCTTAATTGGTGTCTACGCAGTCTTTGTCTTTATCGTTTTTATCAATATTCGATCTCTACGAAAGCTCGTCTTGGTAGAAAGAGCTCCAGGTTCGACATTTATTACAGCCCTGACTTTTTTCTATCTAATCCTCACGATTTCCCTTTTTGTCCTTGCTCTTGTTATACTATAGTTGATGCCCACCACCAATCTTAGCTTTGCGAAAATCGTCGCTACGCCGACAAGCAGTAGCTGGTCACAAGCATATAATGCCGGCAGTCTTTTTATTGTCTTAGCGCTCACGACAGATGATGAAGAATTACAAAAAGAGCTTCCTACCCACGGTAAGCAACTATTAAGTAATCTCGAAGCCGAATTCTTCGGACTTGAGGATAAGAACTTCGAAACCATAAAAAAGGCAATTACCTCCTCACTTCCTGAGATGCCCGAGGCTATCACGATCTCCCTCGCCCTCGCTTTTTCTAAAGAAGACACGCTTTTTGCTTTTATTCTGGGAAGTGGCCGTATTACCTTAAAACGTTCAGATAAAATCGGGGTTATCCTAGAAAATCTCGAATCTAATCGAGAACTGCATAGTTCAAGCGGATATCTTGAGTCAAATGACCTCATCTTGATCCAGACAGGAGCCTTCGCAGGGAGTGTTCCTCATAAGACAATCGTTGAGGCTCTTGAGAATTCACTTCCTAATGATATCGCTGAAATTATTTCTCCAAGTGTTCATGGTGGTACCGAAGGCGGTGCGTCAGCGATCATTCTTTCCTATAAAGGCATCAGTGCCCATCCACTTGAGGAAGAGCCTGAACAGGCTGAAGCTACACCTCAACCCTCAAGTGAGCCGATTAAGCATACTCAGCCCATTATTCATGAATCAGCCTACACGCATGATACATCGTCGATGCCCGACAAAGCATTTTCAGATGACACAGACGATGAAAACGGTCCTTCTTTTATCAGTAATCTTACCGCTCGTCTACCCAAACTCAGCCTTCCGGGAGTAAAGCTTGATCGTCAAAAAAGAATTGTACTAGCCGCAACTTGTATTCTCTTAGGCCTCTTAATCGTGAGTATTATCTTTGTTCAAAAAAATAGTCAGTCGAGTAAAAACCATGCACTTTTTGAGGAGATCTACACCTCAGCCAAAAAAGACTACGATGAAGCCGAAGGGTTACTCAGTCTAAATAAATCTCTCGCACGCGATGATTATCAGTCAGCCCGTCAGACATTATATACGGCCAGCGGGAAATTCAAGCCAGGCTCAGACGAAGCGAATAAGATTAAAGAATTATCTGATCTCGTCGATAAGCGACTAGCTGAGTTCGGCGGTTCTTCCCAAGCGAATCTTAAAGAAGCTGACACCGCTTCCTCTCCAGTTCTAGCCGCACTTACCAAAGACGCTGTCCTGGCAGCAACGAGTGAAGATAGTACGGTCTATACGATAACCAGTAAAGAAGTCGCAAAAGATGGCAGCAGTACTATCAAAAATGATTCGAACTGGTCGAATGTTAAAGCACTCGGCGTATTCTCTGGTAATGTTTATGTCCTCGATACCAAAGCCCTCATTAAATTCATCCCTGCGGGCAGTGACTATGCTGAGTCTTCTTACTTTAAAGGCGATGCGCCAAGTCTTTCAAATGTAAAAAGTATGGCTATTGACAGTTCAATTTACCTGCTCTTTGCTGATGGATCCATCCAAAAATATACTCGCGGTACAAAAGACAACTTTAGTATTAATGGACTGACTAAGAGCCTCGCCAACCCGGTAAGTATCTACACCTCTCCTGATGTTGAAAATATCTATGTTCTCGATCCGAGTAATAGCCGACTGGTTAAGCTTGATAAGTCAGGCACTTTTATTAAAGAATACGCTGCCAATCAACTCTCAGGGGCTAAGGCTCTAACTGTCAGTAAAGACGAAAAAACTGCCGCTATTCTTATTGGGACGAAAGTCTACGAACTCTCCCTTTAGATTTACATTATGGCCTCAATCCTCTATCATTAGGTCATGAAAATTATCAATAAACGCGCACATTATGACTATGAATTGCTCGAGACATTCGAGGCTGGCATAAATCTCCAAGGCCAAGAAGTCAAAGCCGTCCGTGAAGGCCATGCTGATCTCACCGGCAGCTTCGCTCGCATCGTCGGCAGTGAGGCCTATTTAGTCAACGCTAAAATCTTTCCTTATGAATATGCCCGGACTGAGAATTACGATCAAAATCGAACAAGAAAGTTACTCCTTCATAAGAAAGAAATCATTAGTCTCAAGGCTAAAACGGACGGTGCAAACTTGACAATCGTGCCTGTATCGATGTATACTACGCATAATCTCATTAAGGTCGAACTCGCACTTGGGAAGTCTCGAAAACAGTTTAACAAGCGCGAACAGAAAAAAAGGCGAGATCTCGACAGGGAGACCCAATCTCTCCTCAAATCCCGCTTTTAGTCGCTCATTAATAGTCTAATCAGTATCCACTTTCATCCTTTGAGACCGGAACGCTTGAAGGGTGTAAGGGGATGAACTGATTCGACGGAATACGTACTTTAAAAACTGCAAGCCGACATTGATTAGTTGTCGTAAAACAATGATCAAACAATAAATGCTAAATCTAGCATTGAAGCTTTAAGAGCTGAGAAGGATGCAATTCTTGCAAAACTCGCTTCTCTTACTGCTCCTCGCGCTTACGCATTCGCTGCGTAAGACATTATGAGGTGTCTCTCTCGTCTTTCTCAATGGGATGTTAGAGGCATAATTTAAGTTGAGTGATGACCCTAAGTTTGATTTGGCTTAGTGTCTAATTTTAAGCAAATCTAGATGAAGTTATACCTGTTCGTTGGTCACGGCTTCACCACACTTATGAACGAACTACGCTTGTAGATGTTTTTGATTTACTTTTTCGGACGCCGGATCACACCCGGCCATCTCCACATATAAAAACCCTATAGTTTGCTATAGGGTTTTTTTGATGGTATACTCCCCTTGTCTTTAATTTATGCTTAAGCCATTACTTTTTGTACTGCGGTTTAGCTCATAAGTTCCAGATTTGCACGTTAAGAGTAATGAAATCACCCATGGGTGACCATTTTTGTATCTAGCGTTAGATGCAGAAACGGTCACCTGTGGAGGTGGCATAACCAAAGGAGCTATTCATGCCCCGAAAGAAAAAAGATTCTGCCACACCAGTGGCTGAATCAACCAAACCACCCGTCGTCATCGTCGTCACGGCCGACACAGACGGCCAGCCCGGCCCGAATGGGTCGACCAGGCTGATCTTCTTCCGGCTTGAGGACGGCGACTGTCCCGACCCCGACCTCGAGCAGATGCTCCGAGAGCGTCGGCAAGAGGGGCGATCTCTCCTGCTCGCAGGAGCACCGAAGGTCAAGAAGGGCCAACAGCTCACGCTCACCCACCTCCCCTCGCTCGGGAGCGAATGGTTCAGCGTGGCCAAAGCCACCCGCTGATTTCGTTTCACTCGACACGCCCGCCCAGGAGATTCCTGGGCGGGCTTCCCGTTTTTAAATACCCTTATTCGATTTGCTATACTAATTGCATGAGCTGGATTCCCATGCTGGATAATGAGCAATTCACCTTCTCTACTGAGGATTTACCTGCATTAATTCATGCCGAAAAAGGGACTGGTGCAGGTCGCTTCTCACTCGCACTCCTTATTCAGCTTTTCTTCCAGGGAGAACCTCTGCTTATTGTCAGTAGTGGCACCGATGTCAAAGACGCCTTTATCGAACAAACTCATGCCGAAGATAAATTAGGTACTATAACCTCACTTGAAGACATCAAAGAGCAGAGTTATAAACAAGTCCTCTTTATTCTTAACGAACAGCAAGATCTCCTCCCTGAGGTTATTCGTTCTCTTGAAGACTTTTCAGAACGTGTAGTTTTACTGACAAAGTTCGAAGGATTTAGTAAAGAATCTCTTGCCCTTTTCTATGGCCATCCCAAAACGATCTATACCGTAGATCTCAATACAAGTGAAGCCAAAGAGCCACTCCTCCAGCTGAAATACATGACAAAGATTTTCTTCTCACCTCTATATAATGATTTTCGGCTCAACCTCCCACCTTTGGAACAGTATCATGGGTATTATCAAGGGCGCACCGCCACAGGTACCGTCAGCCTCCTCGAATCTGAGTAGTTTTCTGCTACAATCTATTTTCCATGCCAGATATCTTAGACCAGCTTGCTTATAAATCTGGGCAAGAGCCCTTTCATGAGGACACGGTCATCATCCCGCTTCTTACGCTCAAAGGGATAACCCATGCAATCTCCATGGGCCCAGCTAGCCAGAATATGGCTGAGAGTTTTAACTTTAGTGGCGTAGGCCTGAGCGCTATCCAAAAAGAATTCCTGCAAAAAAATAGCTTGTCTGACTTTTCAACCGCATATATAAGTCACGTTCCTAGACCTGAGGAAGATAAACTCATCGATATAACTAAGCCAAATAAGTCAGGTGCCTCACTTGCTGTCCCAGCCGAGGGCATGTTCACCACCCTCCCAGGAGTACCGCTTATCCACAAACCTGCTGACTGCCCGACAGCAATTATCTATGGGAAAAGTACTACTGGAAATGCTGTGTTAGGACTTATTCACCTCGGCCGTCCCCAGGTAAATAATAGAACTACTGAAACAGCTCTTGAGCACTTAGAAAAAAAGTATGACGTGGATCTCACAACAATTACCGTGGGTATTAGTCCCAGTATTAGCCCTTCACATTATTTCATTAAAGAGCAGGATCAAGTCGCAAAAAATATACTCGATCTTTCGTATTGGGACGGGTATGTCAAGCGAAATGAGATCAATCATCAGCCAGTCTTACAGGTAAATGTCTTGGGGAAAATCCTCAGTGTTTTATCTGAGTTCGGTGTTCCGGAGCAGAACATCCAGGCCTATGGTCACTCGCCTGAGGTAGATACCTACACGCTTGCTGCCAAAAATCCACCACTGGCTTTCTCACACCGCTATGCGATCAGTACGAACCAGCCAGAAAAAAATGGCCGTATCATGGTGGCTTGTGAGTTATAATCCGTGAGCTAAAGCTAACCCGTAGACAGCCTTTGCACCGTTGCGCTTGAGGAGTTTAGCTGCTTCATTCATCGTACTCCCTGAAGTTACCACATCATCAATAAGAAAGATCGTCTTCCCGGTTATGCCACTTCCCTCTACTATGCTGAATGCACCTTTCACATTTTCTCTTCGTTCTTTCTGCGTCTTACCTACTTGGCGTTCTGTCTTGACTTGACGAATCAGGAGCTTCTTAATCGGTAACCCCAACCGTATTCCCAGATCAATTGCCATAATTTCTGATTGGTTATATCCTCTTTCACGTAATCGTTTTTTATGAAGAGGAATAGGTAATAAAAAAGAACTCTGCTTATCGACGTTATAAAAGGCTTCTTGTTGAATGAGACCTTCGTACATAAGCTGCCCAATAACCCTACGCAGATCTGTCAAATACGGTTGGAATTTAAACTGATAAACAAGCTTTTTAGTAATGCCTTTATAGACGAGGCTAGCAAAAATTCCATCGATGTCGTATTTACCTTTACAGACTGGATGAGTAAGACCTCCGACTGCTTGTCGTCCACACACACCACAGATTAAAGGAGCATCAAAATCAAACAGGATAAAACAATCGCTACAGATATAACTCCCAAATTTTCTACAATTAATGCATCTCTTAGGGAAGAATATTCCGAGGATATCCACACCACCAGTGTAACAAAGCCAAAATGGCAAATGATATAATGACTTCTCAAGGAGGAGTCGCATAGTTGGTCCATTGCGGGGGCATGCTAAGCCTCTGAGCCTCTAAAAGGGCTCGCGCAGGTTCAAATCCTGTCTCCTCCGCACTCAGGCAGTGATTTCAATCACGTTTTCCTCTTTTCACTCTTGGTATACTGAATGTATGAAACTCATCACGACCATTTATACTAATTTCCGCGATCCGTTACTCGTCCTCATCGGGATAATCCTTTATGCTGTTCTCTGGCTGCTTCACCTTTCACTCCCTGCAGTTATCATCATCCTCCTTGCCATCCTTATCGGCAGCTACTCACTTTTTTTGGAGACGTGGTCATCACTTCTGAAAAAACAATTTGCGCTCGACTATATCGCAATCCTCGCAGTCGTCGTCTCAGTCATTACGGGAGAGTACCTCGTCGGAGCCATCATCGCACTCATGATCTCAAGCGGCGTAACGCTTGAGGAATATGGCGCCCGTCAGGCCAAAAGATCTCTTACTAATCTCGTCGACCGCATCCCTCAAGACGTACTGCTTTATGAAAATGGACAAGCCACCAAAAAACGCAAACTAGCAGAGATAAAAGTCGGTCAGGAAATCTTCATTCGTAAAGGTGAAGTTATCCCACTCGATGGACTATTGCAGTCAGAACACGCAATTACTGACGAATCTTCATTAACTGGTGAGCCATATCTCATCGATAAAGTGAAAGGCGATACAATCCGCAGCGGCACGGTAAATACTGGTCAGCCGATCGTTATCAAAGTCTCACGAGAAGAAGCTGATTCAACATACCGAAAAATTATCCAGATGGTTCAGAACGCTCAAGTTGAAAAAGCGCCGCTCGTTCGTCTCGCTGATAAGTATAGTACATTCTTCACCATTATTACGACGATCATTGCGGTTTTTGCCTATTTTCACCTCGGTGGACTTCATGGTGCACTCGCAGTTCTCGTCGTCGCAACTCCTTGTCCGCTGATCATCGCAACACCAATTGCTCTCCTCGGCGGCGTTAATGCAGGCGCGAAAAAACGTATTATCATTAAAAAACTTTCAGTTCTGGAAGCACTCCAGCGAGTAACAACGATCGTCTTTGATAAGACTGGGACGATTACACTCGGCCAGCCACAACTGACTACTATTGAACTACTCGAGAAAAGTTATACTGAAAAAGAAGTTCTCGGAATTGCCGCTGCCATCGAACGAAATTCTCTCCACCCCTTAGCTAAAGCCATCGTCAGTAAAGCCAAAGAGATTCATAGCGAAATGCTCTCAGTTAAAGACGTTAAAGAAGAAATCGGACAAGGAATCTCAGGGACAATTAAAAATAAAGTATATACACTAAAAAAACATGAGAACGCGAGCGATAACGGTATGCAGATTGAGATGCGTACTGGGGGGGAAGTTATCGCACTTCTCACTTTCGCCGATGTTCTCAAAGACGACTCTCGTCCGATCATCTCCCGTCTCAAAAGGCTTGGCTATGATCTCTACATTTTTACTGGAGACAGACAAAAAACTGCTGATGCGATCGCATCCCAACTGGGAACCGAAGTTACTGTCAGAGCCGAGATGAAACCTGAAGACAAACAAAAAGGCATCGCTGCTCTTCGCAAAGACAAAAAAGTTATCGCTATGCTTGGCGATGGGATTAATGATGCCCCCGCGCTTGCCCTCGCTGATGTCGGGATGGTGTTTAGTAATGAAGAACAGACAGCCGCGTCTGAGGCTGCAGACATCGTCATTTTAGGCGGTGACTTTGGACTTGCTCTCCAGACATTTACTATTGCTAAGAAAACGATTCGCATTGCCATGCAAAGTATCCTTTTTGGTATTGGCGCAAGTATCGTCGCAATGGTGTTAGCGTCTTTGGGACTTATTCCACCGCTTTTGGGTGCAGGCCTTCAGGAAGCAATTGACGTGGCTGTAATTCTTAATGCTCTCAGAGCGAGTCGGGTGTAAAATGAGGCGGAGGTGGTGGGATTTCCCCAAGGGGATTAGCTTCTCACGAAGCGGCACTTCTCATCCCACATAATGCGGAGGTGGTGGGATTCGAACCCACGTGAGCGTGAAGCTCACAGCATTTCCAGTGCTGCGCCATGGACCAGCTAGGCGACACCTCCTCTTAGCTCTTAGCTCTTAGCTCTTAGCTCTTA
>CAZRDR010000038.1:0-7871 GCA_964598995.1 uncultured Gammaproteobacteria bacterium
AGCCTATTCTGAGACTATTAGTATCGCTACTACTTCAGCTACGAGGACAACGCTCAACTTCACGGCTGGTACGGTAAATGTCCAGAATAAGACAAGTGTCATCGCAGTGCCAATTACAGCTGTCCATACCATTGCCTTCACTACGCAGTCTGCTATCCCAAGTGGTGGTAAGATTGTCATTTCCTACCCTAACACCCAGACCGGAACTGATGCCAATGCAGCTTCCCCTTCAGCTGTGACCTATATGTTCAATAACTTAAGCAGTGGTAATATCAAGACTAAAGTTGGTGTCGGTGCTGGAGCTGCCTCGATCTCATCCTGTACTCCATCTCAGGCCTTAACCGGTAACGCAACCAGTACTATTACTTGCACCACAACCGGTGCGACGATTAACACTGGTGTCCCAATCTGGATCTTCATAGGCTGTTCAGCAATTGACTCAGTCCCTAGCTGCTCGACACCTGTACCAACGCTGATTAATCCTACTAACGCTACAGCTCGTGTTGCTGGCAACAGCTACCACGTGACGCTTCAGACGCAGGACGCAAGTAGTGTCCCACTTGATACTTCAACGCTTAAGATTAATACCATTGAGTCAGTCTTCGTTGTTGCACACGTTGATCCTACTTTCACCTTCAGTATTGATGGTGTCGGCTCTGGAACAGACATGCATACAACAGCTACTTGCGGTACTACCTTTGCCAATATTTTGACGAGTACCGGCGGCCCTCGCGGTGCCCAGCCAACTGAGGTCAACATGGGTACCATCCAAAACGGTAGTGACTCATATGAGGCCCAGAAGCTAACAGTCACTACTAACACCAATGCTGGGTACACTATTACTGCTACTTCCAGTGGTAACTTTATGAACCCGGGTACGGGTGTCATCATCCCCAACACCCAGGGTACTGTCACGGCGAATAACACCCCTGCTCCAGCTGCCGTGAACAGCAGTAACGGGGGCTTTGGTATCCATCCTTGTGACGCTCAAACATATGCTAACACCCATGTCTTAACGCAATGGTATAGTGGAGGTTCAAAGAGTAACCCACTCTTTGCTAATCCAGCGCGTACTTTTTACTACACGCTAGTGAACTGGACATCATCACTTGGTAACGAAAATACTATTACAGCTGGACGTGACGTTATCTACTCACTCTACTGGGCTGCACCACAGGCGAATACTGCTCCAGGAGACTATTGGGAAATCCTAACATACACCGCTTCTGGTACTTTTTAGTTAGTCCCTTTGGAATGGCTCGTAGAGATCATAATTAGCTGATTGGGCTGCTTGAGATCCTTCATGAGAAGCCGTGACCACTTGATGTGAATGAGGTTTAGTGACATCTCCTGCTGCATAGACAAAAGGAATATTGGTCCGCTGTTCAGGATCGACGAAGATGTATCCCTCTGTATCAACGAGGACGTGCAATTCCCGAGCGAGAACTGAATTTGGTGAGGCACCTTGTTGATTGAATAGGTAATCAGCTTTGAGGATAGTTCTATCTTTGAGAATAATTTTTTGGAGTTTGCCATTTTTCCCAACGACTGATTTGATTACTCCTTCGATATAAGGAATGTTATGCTCCTCAAGTCTTTTCTTCATTTCTTTACTCACTTTTGCTTGACGGTGCCCACAATTGAGAAGAAAGATTATTTCCTTCGTGTACTGGAGGAATTGTAAGGCAGTTACAACTGCTTCATCAGTATGACCAATAACAACTACTTTTTTATTTCTTGTTCGATACCCATCACACGTAATGCACCAGAAAAGTGACTTACCAATATATTGTTTTACTCCTGGAAAGACGGGGAAGATATCAACGACACCTGTGGCGAGGATGAGAGTTCTGCCTTTGTAGGTCTTTTTCTTCGAGGAAACCGAAAAATAGCGAGAAAGTTTACGAAGTTTCATGACCTCATCGACTGTAAATGTGACACCGAATTTCTTTGCTTGTTTTTGTCCGATGACTCTCAGTTGCTTTGCGGCAATGCCTTTGGGGAAGCCTAAGTAATTTTCATTAATCTGTGGATAACTAGATCGCCCCGTATTCTTATCAAGCACCAGTACGCTCCGATTAAACCTTCCTAAGTAGACAGCAGCTGTGAGTCCAGCTGGTCCACCGCCAATGATAATACTGTCATAAATTATTTCTTTCATGAGAGACCGTTATACATTAGTTAAGCGATAAGTGCAAGTGAAAAAGAACACATAATATGCTCAATAGCTGAGCGATTTTAGCCTCGAAATCTCATAAGAGATGAGGTTGATTTGCATTTTTTTCGCAGTTTTAGTAAACTTTTAAGTCTTGATTCGACTCAGCGCACATAGTCTACGCTTGGCCGTGTCCCTCCTGCTCGGGGCAGTGTTTGTGGCTACTCCTATGGCTGAAACGGCTTATGCCTCAGCCTCCACACCTCAACTTTTAGCAAATCCTTTCCCAACTCAGACTGCAGAAAAAAACATTTGTTTTGGATCACTTCCTGAATCAGTAATGGCTGTAAGTCTTGCGTTAGTACCTCCTCAATTTGAACAGGTTGATATTGCCGGTGTAAATAAACTCGTCATCACCGCTCCTAAGGATGAAACAACTGGTTCATTTACGCCTGTTGAGACAGTACTCAAGAAAGTAACTGACGAAGATACAGCCCAGGATGTCGTAGTTACACCAAGTCCAACTCTAGCAGATCCGACTGTTACTCCAACTCCAGTTACCTATACACCTACAACTGTCGCTTCATCAAGTAATGGATCAGTTCTTAATTCAGATGTATTATTTAATCTCGTTAATGGTTATCGTGCCTCACTCGGGTTAGCTCCATTCCAAAAGATCGATCAAATATGTAGTGTTGCTAACTCACGAGCACCTGAAATCGATAGTGAGATCTGGGTGACTCACACGATGCATGCTGGATTTTATGCACGCAATTTACCTTTCTGGGCGACAGAAAATCTCATCAGTATGCAGAATGAACAAGAAGCGTTAAATTGGTGGATTCATTCACCCGTGCATAATGCAGCGTTAACGGGAAATTATAAGTATGCTTGTACTGCATGTAGTGGACGCAGCTGCAGTATGATCTTTAGTAATCTGGAACCAAAATATGTTGCACCTCAGATAGCTCAACAAAATACTCCTACTCCTGCGACTTCAGGGAGTACTCCGGCTCCAGCTAGTACCGTTCAGGCAGGTGCAAAATAAAATTTTGTGTTACTTTCTGCCGAGAAAGTAAGCAAAGCTCTCGTCCTAGTCTTCTTCAATGCAGGAAATCTTGCTTCATTCACTAAAAATAACGGACTTCGCCTTTCAACTTTTCCCTTTCAGGTCGTTCATTTTAGCAAGATTTCCTAGGCTTTCAGCGCGAGCGGACGATCTTTGGATTTTTTAGATGTGGTAGAATCGATGGACTATGAACTTAGCAGCTAGGATGAGACCGAATACTCTTGATGAGTATGTCGGACAGGAAGAATTGGTAGGACAAGGAAAACTCATCAGGAGGATGATCGAATCAGATAGCTTGTTCAGTATTATCCTGTGGGGACCTCCTGGAAGTGGTAAGACTACACTTGCGAGTATCATCGCTCATGAAACTGATTCGAATTTCTATACACTCTCTGCGGTGAGCACAGGCAAAGAAGATCTCCAGAAAATAATTAAAGAAGCAAAAGAAGAGACCCTCTTTAAGAAAAAAACTATCCTCTTTATTGATGAAATTCATAGGTGGAATAAAGCCCAGCAGGATGTACTCTTGCCCTATGTCGAGTCTGGTTTGATCACACTCATCGGTGCGACGACTGAAAACCCCTCATTTGAAGTAAACAGTGCACTTCTTTCAAGAAGTAAAGTTTTTGTACTCAAATCTTTAACCCCTCAGGATTTGCATACAATTATTGAACGAAGCTTGAAAGATAGCCCAAAGGGATTAGGAAATTATAAAAAAACGATTAAGAAAGACGCTGAGGAATTATTGATTCGACTCTCAGGTGGAGATGCGCGTGTAGTGCTCAATGCATTGGAGATGGCTGCTGTTAATTATCAAGAGAAGTCGATAACGACCAGTATTGTTGAAGATATCTTCCAGACTAAAACAGCAGGACTTTATGATAAAAAGGCTGACGAGCATTACAACATCATTTCGGCTTTTATTAAATCGATGCGTGGTTCAGATCCTGATGCAGCACTCTACTATATGATGCGGATGCTGGAAAATGGTGAGGATCCTAAGTTCATAGCTCGGCGGATGATTATTTTTGCTTCAGAGGATATTGGTCTGGCAGATCGTGGTGCGCTCATCCAGGCCAATGCAGCCTTTGAGGCAGTTACGAAAATCGGTATGCCTGAGTCACAACTCATCCTCGCACACGCATGTCTTTATCTCTCAACCGCTAAGAAATCACGTGCTGTACCGAATGCGATGGGAAAGGCTAAAGAAGCAGTCTATCAATATCCTAATGAGCCAGTTCCACTGCACCTTCGAAACGCTCCGACTAAATTGATGAAAGAATTAGGTTATGCGAAAGACTACAAGTGGTCGGATGACTATGTGGGACCTAAAGAGAAGGAATTAGGATTTCTTCCAGAGAAATTAAAAGGGAAGAAGTTCTATGAGGAGTCTTAATAGGGGTTTCACCCATAATATCAGCTTGTTTGTTGGGGAGAAACCCCGTATTTTTTATTCTCCGAGGTGGGCGTAGTCGTTAAACGTTAACAGTCTCCACTCTGCATCTTTGTACTCACACATCGTCAGACCGGTATTTGAATAACTCGCGTGATCTCTAAAGGCTTTGGCTAAGGCAGGAGTCGTCTTATCTCCAAAAAGCATCATGGTGACAAGGAGCATCAGATAATAGCCATGAGTAACAACGGCAATTTCATTATATTCTTGTGTTTCTAAGAAACGAAAAGATTTGTTGGCTCTTTTAATCTGGTCGGTGAAGTTCTCCTCATCTGAATGATGCCAATTCGGATCATTAGAATTGTCGCGAATTTGTTGATGGGCAGCTGCAATTTCTGGTGAATTAATGGGCTTTCCCCAAAAACTGCTCGGGAGTTTGCGTTCTATGAATAGTATGCTTTGAATAAGTGGTACTTTTTTTACCTTCTCGATTTCCTGTGCAGTCTGGAGAGCACGGGTATAGGTACTAGAGATGATGGCTTCGATTGGTAGATGAGTGAATCTTTTTGCGACGGCTTGGGCTTGTTTAATTCCATCTGGCCCTAGTGGGGTATCAGGAAATTGATGATAACGAGTGTCTGTAGTATTGCCGTTAAAGATGGATTGGCCGTGGCGGACGAAGTAGACTCGCATCTAGAGCATTATAGCTAAGAATATTGTTACTTTCATCTGCTAGAATAGCCAGACTTCTGGAGATGAAAGTGTGCCGATTGTGGCACAGTGGTCGTCTTCATGAGCTTAACGCGCACCATATCGGAAAGGAGCCGACATGCGCTACCTCAAGCGTGCAATAGCGATCATCGTGCTCGCGCTCACAGTCGTCTGCGTCGGGATGAAGTATTACGAATACGATCACCGGCCTTACGCCAGGGGGATCTACTGTCTCGACGAGATTTGCAAGTCGTTCACGACGCGAGGCAGTGACTGCCCCAAGAGGATCCCGGCGACTGTGGTGCCGCCAGTTCCCGGTGAGACCCGGAAAGACACTGTGGTGTCCTACTCGGTGACATACGGTTTTATTGGCGGCTGCGAGGTATCCGACAACGGATTCTGATGGGTGAGTGATCGCCCCTTGAAAGAAAAGTCCTTCTCTTTCGAGGGGCTTTTCTTTGTTATTAAGGTTTAGTATCGGGAGTTGTGGCGTGGCGAATTTCTTTATTTACGACTTTGCCTGAATCATCTATCTGGTAGAGATAGACTTCACCAAGACCAATCTCAAGACTCGCGATCTCACTCTCTGGGACATTATCCAGGTATTTGACCAGCGCTCTAAGACTATTGCCATGTGCTGCGATAATGACATTTTTGCCTGTTTTAAGTTGGGGGAGAATTTCACTTTCATAATATGGGATGACGCGCTCATAGACATCCTTTAATGTTTCACCATTTGGGATCGGTTCATCCCAGCCGCGGCGCCATTTTTGAAATTGCTCCTCACCATACTCTTCTTTAATTTTCCATTTATTTTTACCCGTCAGATCTCCGTAGTCGCGTTCATTAAGTGCTTGATCAACCTCTACTGGGAAATCTTGTTTGATTACGGATTTGATATCGCTCAGTGTCTCTTGAGCACGTTTAAGAGCGGAGGTAAAGCCGAGGTCAAAGGTAATGTCTTTTAAAGCTTCTCCTGCATCTCTGGCATCCTGGTGACCTTGGCTAGAGAGCGCGATGTCAGTCCACCCAGTCCAAAGACTCAGTGCGTTCCATTGTGATTGTCCATGTCTTACAAGTGCTAAGTATGCCATATGTTGTGTAGGGGACTCACCCCGCTGTATCAGTTAGGGGCGGGGAGAGACCCCTTAATTTATCAGCCCTTTAAAAGAGCGTTTTTGCCAGCAAGTACTGCGTCATTACCAAGTAATTCCTCGATGCGAAGGAGTTGGTTGTATTTAGCAATTCTCTCACTTCTCGAGAGGGAGCCTGTCTTAATTTGTCCTGGTGACAGCCCGACGACGAGATCTGCGATCGTTGTATCCTCAGTCTCACCGGAGCGGTGAGAAATAATTGCATTCCAGTTGGCGTCTTTGGCCATTTTTACTGCCTGGAGTGTCTCAGTAAGCGTGCCGATCTGGTTAAGCTTGATGAGCACTGCATTTGCTTGCTTTTCAGTAATACCTGTCTCAATTCGCTTAGGATCAGTCACAAAAAGGTCATCCCCAACAAGCTGCATTTGATCTCCTACCATTTGAGTTAGTTTTTTCCAGCCTTCATAGTCCTCCTCAGCTAATCCGTCTTCAATACTAACGATTGGGTAATCACGAGTTAACTGGATAAGCCAAGCTATCCATTCATCAGTTGAGAGTCTTTTAGCTTCAGTATTGAGAACATAGGTATCATTATCGACGAGTTCACTCGCTGCTACGTCAAGTGCGAGAACGATATCCCGCTCGAGTTGGTACCCTGACCTTTCGACTGCCTGGATAATGAGATCGAGTGCTTCTTTATTACCTGCTTTGACATGTGGTGCGTAACCCCCCTCATCACCAACTGTCGTTGCATAGCCTTTTTCGGATAAGACTTTGCCAAGAGTATGGAAGACATTAGATCCCATTTCTAAAGCATGTGCGAATGTCTCAGCACCTACAGGCATGATCATGAATTCCTGAATGTCAGTCGATCCAGCAGCGTGTTTGCCGCCATTGATAATATTCATCATCGGGAGAGGGAGAGTAAAGTCAGAGTTATCGGTCATCATCCCGATGTACTGAAATAATGGCTGTTGTTGCGAAGTCGCAGCTGCGTTAGCTACAGCGAGTGAGACAGAGAGGATCGCATTCGCACCTAAATTAGCTTTGTTCTCAGTTCCATCTAGATCGATCATTGTCTGGTCGATAGTCATCTGATCAAGTGCGTCTTTACCGATCAGTTCCTGCGCAATTGTTTGATTAACGTTGCCGACTGCCTGGAACACTCCTTTACCCATATAAGTCTGTGGGTCATTATCTCGGAGTTCGAGAGCTTCATGGGTGCCTGTGGAAGCTCCTGAGGGAACAGCTGCACGCCCTGTCGAACCATCTTCAAGGACGACATCAGTCTCAACAGTAGGGAAGCCGCGGGAATCGAGGATTTGACGAGCGTGAACTGATGTGATCTTCATCTCAACTTATTATACAAATGGAATAGGAAATAACAAGGGTGTTTGTAAAATTACTTGAAATGAGGTACAATTGGTGAAGAATTATAGGACTCTGCTG
>CAZRDR010000039.1:0-14172 GCA_964598995.1 uncultured Gammaproteobacteria bacterium
AATTTTATGTACAAACTCTTATGCTTATAATCATCTAACTCTTCCGCCAGATGGATGCCAAAAGTCTGAAATTCACGCGAGACATACTTATCTGTCGTAGGGTTGAACTTATCAAGAACGGATTTGATGGATTGCATGAGATTAGTATGACACAGCTGTGTAAGAAGCAGACGCTTACTTGGTATTAAAGCGGTTCATGGCAGACTCCAAATTTTTCTCGAGGGCTACCTCAAAAGCCTGAGAACAATATTTGATCACTTCTCTTATTTTATTGCGATCTTTCGTGCCAAAAGTGCCTAACACATAATCCTCAACATTACCAACTGTCCGCCTACTTTGCATGTGCTCTACCCCATCCCCATCGACTTTGTGTCCATGCGGCAGCCCGATACCCATTCGAAAGCGCCAGAACTTATCTGTCCCAAGAGTGTTCATGACTGACTCGACGCCGTGGTGTCCAGCCGCTGCTCCACCAAATCTGATCTTCATACTCCCGACCGGCAGATCGAGGTCATCATAGGCTACCCAGATATTCTCAGGCTCAACTTTGTAATAGTCGGCAACGAGCCTTACTGCCATGCCTGAGTTATTCATATACGTTTTGGGTTTAACCAGAATTACTCGCTCGAGCGTGCCATGCTTGGGCTGCCAATCAAGTAACGCGATGTCGCTTTTGAGTTTTTTATTATCCTCCCAGGCTGTGTCTTTAATCTGGTGGTAATGCTTGAGGAAGTGCTCGAGGGCCATGAAGCCTAAATTATGCCTGGTATTCTCATATTCCTCCCCTGGGTTGCCAAGTCCGACAATAAGCTTCATACTCGATTGCTATTTTAGAAGATTTAGCTTGTCCTGGCAATGATCTAGGTTACACTAAAAGGGCAGCCATAAGGCTGCTCTTTAGCAATAAGTTCGATTCCTTAAAGCTTACTTGTAGTAAGACTTGATCTGGAAAAGAAGATATAACTCAATTGCTCCCCAGACGATTGCACTGATAATTGATCCCAAAATAAGAGATGCAACGAGACTAACGATAGTTGACCAGAACAAGAGTGTCCAGCCAGACATCGCGTGAGCTTTCGTCTTAGGATAGGCCATCAGCATCATGACACTTGAAACGATAGTGAGAATACCACTAACTAAGATCATTGCTGAACTGCGTACACCGCCAAATACGGCAATTGGTGAAACGCCGACTTCGCCGAGTCCTGCGAGAATACCTAATACACCAAAGATCAAAGCGATCCAAGGAGTAATTTTAACGAGAGTTTCTTTCGCATTAGCTGGGAGTGCGGGAGCCTTTTTGAAAACGTCCTCAAGCATAACGATGAGGTCATTTTTTGTTTTTAATTCTGCCATTTTAATTCACCTCCTTTTGTTCCGTGAGGAATGTAATATCCCTATTATAGCAGGAAAAGGTAGAGTTAAAAATCAAGCGTCATTTGTGGCTTGGACTCTGCCTGTTGTGTAGTCTCATCTCCCCAAATCTTAACGACGCCATACTCTCCGTCATACCCCGGTTCGATTAGGATCCTTCCCTGCCGAACTTTATTGACTGCCTCTGCAATTCGCTCGCCGACAGCATGAGCGATCTCAGTCTTCTCGACCTTAAGAAGGATATCAAGTTCTGACCCTAGCATCTTAATGGCCTTGTTGTACTGGAATTTTACTTTTTGACTCATGACTGTCGAGTCGAGTGCTTCAGCGATGATCTCGAGAAGTGGCACGAGTTTGACATATGGCGGATGGATCTTATGCGGGTCAGTAAACCAGTGGAGACCTTTCTCATTCGGCTTAACGATTGCTGACTCGAGCGTCTCCTTCCCCGCTAAATGAGACAGTCGCACAAACACTCCCTCTGTCAGTGGCCTTTTACAAACTGGACAGATAGTTCCCTTCTCTTTTACCTCCCCAGGCGTCAGTCTGACTTTACAATTTCTGTGCCCTGAGAAATGATACTTCACTTCTTCTGGGTAAAACTCAATCGTGAAGATGACCTTATTGTTCTCATCGCTGTCTTTCTGGATTGCTTTTTTGAGATGAGGAAAATCAATCGTTTCAAGCTCTAACATCGTTGCCTCCCTCGCCATCTTCGGAGCGCTATGGGCATCAGAAAACGAAAGAATCGAACGCGTCTTGAGTTCTGGAATTTGCCAGTTCATCTCAGGATCTGACGAGAGTCCTGTCTCGATGCCATAAATATAGTCCTTAAGGTCACCAAATGCCTCCTCAATCGAGTCAAAGCCTGAAGCCGAACCATAGAGCCCAAAATGCGGCGTCCAGACGTGACACGGGATTAAAAAACCTTTCTCGTCAACTTCCAGTAACATTTCTAAAAGCTGCTTTGAGGTAAGCCCGACTATCGGTCTGCCGTCGCTACTAATGTTACAGTTCTTAGCAACGAGCGCCTTACTGAATGCCTCTGCTTTCGCAAGAGATGAGACAAAAATGAGATTATGAATACGCCTGAGCTTATCGCCTTGCTTATAGATACAGGAAATCTCAGTTGAGAGGACAAAGCGAATTGACTGCATCGTTTCAGTCCCCATGTTCAGTTGGTAAACTCCCTCGCCTGCTTCTTCAAGTAGTAAGGAGATCTCTTTAAACCACATCGGATGTGTCCAGTCAGAAGCGGTTAAAAGCTTAAGACCTTTTTCTAAAGCCACTTGGCTCATGGTCGGCAGGATCATTTGCTGACTAACTGCCCGGGAGTATTTGGAATGGAGGTGTAGATCGGATGCTACTTGCATAGAAGTAGTTTCATTCTAACATTGTAAGAATTGAGGTGAAAGGGTTGTCCGCATCAAGGCTTACTTTTATAATATTACTATTCCCCAAACGTGTTGAGGTTTTCTTAGATCCGTAAAGCGGGGTTTTTGTTATGGAAAGACTACAAAAAATTTGGAGACGTCAGCCAAGACAAGAAGTACGACAAGCTCCTCCAGTTGCCGTCGTCGACAGTGTAGCTGAAGCAATAAAGTTACATAACAGAGGCTATGAAGTGACATTCGATGCGCCGCCTCTGCCCGCTATTACTGCACCCAATACAACTCCAACCCAAACAGAACAAACAACTCCCAAACCGACTGTGCCAGTCGAATTTCTTGCCGATAACCTCGTTCAGACTATCCCTGGCGACCACCCCGTCGCAGAGGCAATGGTCGGTTGGCTTGCAACAGGTGGCCCCGCACCAGTAGATCATACCGAACTCCCCAAAGAGCAAGTTATTCCAAAAACTGCACAAACTGTGGTTGAATTCCCAAGAGTCATCGCAGCCATAAACAAGACACCAGATGTAACTCAGACTCCTTTTTCACGACTCAGGCGAGGAACTCAGGCTATCAAAGAAGGCTTACGAGGCATAACTCGGAGACAGGACATGCTTCCAGGCAGAGAATATCGAACGAATGGGGACTAACTACTCTTTCTTCCCTTGCGCTTCAAACATTTCAATTAATTCCTTTACACTCGTTGCATCCTCTGGCTTTTTATCTTTGTCTCTAAATTTTAAGAGGCGAGGAAATCTCAAGGCATAGCCAGGCTCGATGACTTTACCGTTTTCCAATTTCATCCCAGCCGTATGATTAGGGCTGCGGGTGATCTCATCGGCTAAGACTTCGATGACGATCTCAGGCCTGACCCAGACAGATGGCTCGATTTTCGAATTCACTCGAGCTGGCTTGTGACTTAACTCCAGTCCATGCGTTCGCTCTTTAATCCCCCGCCATTCCTCATCTGAAAGACCAGTGCCAATTTTGGTAACTGAGACGAACTCATCCGTCTCTTTGTCATAGAGTCCAACCAAGAGCGCGCCCGCACCGAACTCTGTCCTTTTACCGCGGCCATAGATATAGCCTAAAATGACACAGTCGATCGTGTCCTCCATCGCACCTGCGGAGTGGCGTTTTAATTTCACCCAGTTGAAATTGCGCCCGCCGGCTTCATAGACTGAGTCTGGTTTTTTAACGACAACTCCTTCCAAGCCTTTGGAGATCGCATCATCAAGCATGATCTGGAGATCCTCGGGTTTTTTCAGGATAACACCGGGTGATGGGATGAGCGTCTCATCACCGTGAATGATCTCTTTCATGATCTCTCGCCTTTCCATCAGAGGCGTGTCAACGAGTGACTTACCATCGGCATAGAGAATGTCGAAGACGAACGCTCTCAGAGGTAAAGCTTTCGCGACTTCTTCGATGTTATGTTTGCGACGCCTCTTAGTCGTCTCTTGAAAAGGCAAGAATTCTTCAGACTCTGGCTGATATGCGAGCGCTTCACTATCTAAGATCGCTGTCTTAGCCTTAATCTGCTTAAGCGTTCCCTCGATGAGCTCTGGGAACATGTGTGTCATGTCCTCAAGATTTCGAGAATACATGTGTACCTGATCGCCATTTTTATGGATCTGGACGCGGAAGCCGTCATACTTATACGTCGCATGGATCTCCTGTCCCATCTTCTCAAAGACTTTAGTGGGATTTGGCAGACGCTCGCAGAGTTCAGATCTAATCGGGCGGCCAACGGTAACTGTTAATTTTTGCACTTCTTTAAGACCACCGTCACAGAGCGTTTTAGCAATTAATCCCATATCAGACGTTTCATTGTAGGCTTTTTCAAGTAGCTTTCGCTGCGACTTATCGCCAAGGACTGCGAGTGCAAGCCCGTCGAGTACTGTAGGATCACCAATGCCAAGACGTGTGTTGCCAAGTGATATTCTGACGACGTGCTTAACTGAGGTCGCATCCAGATGCGTCACGAGTTCAGCAAACTGCGTCGTCTTCTTCTCAACAGACCCCTCACCTGAGGTCTTGGCAATCCCAAGTAACACCTCGAACACTTCACTAATTGTTAACTCTTTGGCTTTCTCATGATGTTTTTTACGAAGTTCGAAAGCGACTATCCCTAAATCTCCTTTGTGGCTATTCTCCTTGAGAACAGCTTCTCTCTCTTCGTTAAAGGCTGAGGCGAGGCTACTTGCGACCATCTTATCAGCCATGCCTAACTCAATAGGTGCATAAAATGGTGCAACCCTTCCCTGCATTAGATAAATGACTTTATCGATCTCGTCTTTATGGATTTTCTTAAAGAGTTCTGAGAGGATGTCGATGAGAGCAAGGCGGGATGATGTTTCTTCTAGTTTATCAAGATAAACGGCGAATTCGGAGAAGGTCATAACTAAGCTATTGTACCATAGGAATAAGAGGTATATAGTAAGGCTATATGGCTGAAGCAATCGCTGTAGACATGTCACGCTTTGCCCAAGAATTCCCAGGAGTGACTGTTAATGACCAGGTAATGAGGGACCCTGTCCCGGCCCCTATCGTTCGTGAATTAGGCAGAGTATTACGTGATAAATCCACTCCACTACGAACTCAGTTTGCTGAGGGTATCGACGCACTCACTGGATCAAACGACCCTTTTGCACATGACTTCCTCCCCAGGGCGCAACACGGTAGAGAGGAACTTGATACAGTTCTAGAGAAATGGGCTACTGCAGGATCTGCTTGGATCCAGAGGACCAACCAGGCTGTAACGCTTGAGGCTGAACCTCTTGACCATGAGGAAGTCCTCCCTGAAGGAGCTGTCGTCGATATTGCTGATGAATCCTTCAGCCAATTAGTAGATGCCGTTTGGCATGATATCAATACTCCGTTAGCAGAAATTAAAAGTGTTCAAAGGATTAGAAGTGCACCTGATACTACAAGGATTATTACCCAGGCAGTCAATCTGTTTAGTGAAGGATTAAACGAATTTAATGATGCACGCGGAATACGAGTTGCACAAGGAGAAAAAGGTCCAGCAATTACGCTTTATAGATAACTATTTATCTTCAGTAGGTTTTCTCAGATATAACTCTAGCCCGCTCGCTGTCGCTTGTTCAACGAAAATTTCAGTTAACGAGCGTGGTTCAGGACCTGTTGTTGCATTCACGATTGTCCCATCACTTTTCATAATCACAACCTCCGGATCATGAATGGTGTTCCCAGCCTCATCAAGTGGGGCAAGTGTCATGCCTACCCTATCTTCACGTGTGAGAGGGATGCTGGGGTCTCGTTTACTCAACGATTTGAAGATGAATTCAGCAGTTGGATTCTGAACTACTCTCGTATCTTGTCTTTCTCTATTTGCCTGTTCAGGTGTCGCTAACCCACGCAAGACAACGTCTGGCATATGGTAAAGCGATGGATCCCGTGGGACACGATCTGGTGTTCCACCGCGAAAGGAAAAGATCTCCTGATACGTCTGGAGTCTATCCATTGCTTGCTGTGAATACTGCTTTGCTTTGTTTTCTACTGCCATAGATCATTACGCCATTACGTATTTGGCTGCTTTGGTCTTACCAACTTTCTTGACGATGCCTGACTCTATCAGATTCTTCAGCTCATTCAAAACTGTATCCTCTGAGACAAAAGGAAATAACTGCTTAAAAGCACTATTCTGAAGGTAACCTGTAGCCTGGAGATATTCTATGATTTTTAGCTGTCGTTCGGATAGAAGGAGCGGCGCACCGCCTAATTTTTCTTTAATATGGCCGTCAATTGAGATTCTCTCCACTTTCTCTTTCACCTTCGTCAGTTCAACTGCCAGTGACTCTAGGAAAAACTCCAGCCACTCGGTCTGATCACCGTTATTCTTCGTCACACTCTGCAGCGCTCCATAATACTCAGCTGCATGCTTATCAAAATACTCCTCAAGCGAGAAGAACTTACGGATGTCATAGTCTTCCTGATATAGAATTAAGGTTGAGAGACAGCGCCCCACTCGCCCATTACCATCGACGAACGGATGAATCCTGACGAATTCATAATGAACAACTCCTGATTTCAATATCGGATGAATATCATCATTTGTTGCGCTATTCACAAAAGCAAATAAATTGTCAATTTGCCCTTTTACAAGTGATGCCTCAGGTGGACGGAATGAGACCTCACCTGTAAAACTATTACGGATCACAACCTGTGTCTGGCGGAACTTCCCTGTCTTTTCAGGGTCTAGCGTCCGTTCAACAGTTAATGAATGGAGCTTGAGGACTAAATCCTCATCTATCTTTTCTTTTTGGGTCCCGGTATGCAGACTGGCGATGAACTCCATCGCCTTGCGGTAGTTAATTACTTCTTGAACATCTCGCTCGCGTGCAACGACACTCTCCCCCTGGAGCACTCGCTCAGCCTGCGTGATATTTAACTCGTTACCCTCCAAATGCGTACCATGGTGGGCAGCTCGCAGCATAGCGTCATCTCTGAATTTTTTTTCGTAGTAAGGAAGAAGCGGAGCGTGGTCAATAAACTGCTTAGCAGCCTCAATAATGCCTATATAGGTAAGCATCTTGGTCGTTATCCGATACTGAGGCTGATACATCGTCCACAGATTCTTGCATAATTCCCGAAAGATTACAAGAGATTATTTTTGACAAATTCTCACAAAAAAGGTATATATTCGATTCGTGGCTACCGAAACATCTGCATTAACAGCTGAAGAGATGGCACGACTTATGGAAATTAAAGCTAGACATGAAGATCCTCAACAAGGAGCAGAAACTCCCTCGATTCCGACAGAGACGATAATTTATTCTGCGGATACAGATATTGAAGAACCAGGGTTTGTAGAAGCTCACCAAACCATGGATCGACGGACTTATTTCGGTTATGCGACCGGTAAAATCCTACGAAAAGCAGGACTGGCTGTTTCAGCACTTGGAATGGGTGAATTGACCTATCAAAGTCAACACAATTCTACCGAGACAGTCTACCGCGATGTTCCAGCAATTGCTGTAGGTGGAACGATGCTCCTAAAGGGAGACGAGATGGTTCGTAAAGCTCTAAGTAAACGTAGTGCCAAGAAGCCGTAGGTTGCGTTATACTCCCCCCTCTTCTATAATGAGGCTCAATGCGATACCCGTGGGTTTGTTTATCAATTATTGGCGTCTGGGCTGCAACTCTGACTGTTCTACTAGCGAATCTCGTTGATCCAACGCTTATCTATATCTATGCCACTGTTACGGTACTTATCCTTTTCTTCTTAGGCTTTGCCCGCGGCTAAAAGGGAAGGTTCGTCATTATCATTATGCTCCGCTTCCTGTACATCTGTGGCTTGCTGACTAAATATGCACTTCTCTATTTTTTGATGAAGCTGCATGTCTATCATTTCCCCAAAGACAAAACCGTTAAAAGATTTTTTGAAGAAGCCGGAGGATCCTTCATTAAATTTGGCCAGCTCTTAGCACTTCGTGTCGATATTCTCCCTAAGGAGTACTCGCTTGAGATGTTTGACCTCTTAGATAATGTAAAGCCTTTCTCCTATGACGATGTAAAGGAAATATTTCTAGATGACCTCGGCGCTGTACCTGAAAAAATCTTTAAGGACTTTCAAAAAGAACCATTCGCCTCTGGTTCATTTGGACAGGTGCACGCAGCTAAGTTAGAAGATGACACTATCGTTGCGGTAAAGATCATGCGCCCAGGCATCGATGAGACCGTCAATGCTGACTTCTTAGTCGTTGACGTTATCGTCTTCTTCGCCGATCTTTTCTATAAAATCTCAGGCCTTAACTGGAAAGAGTTTGCTGAAGAGTTCAAGAGGTGGACACTCCAGGAATTAGACTATCAAACTGAGGCTGAGAATGCCGAAAGGTTGCGCGCGGCCCTCGCTCCTAACAGCCTGATCGTTATTCCGAAGATGTACACCCGCATCTCAACGAAGCGCATTCTCGTTCAGGAATACATCGATGGCTTCCCGTTAACGAGAGTTCTCCGCGGCATAAAGGAAGGCAGATTGACGAGAGAAGATCTTCTCAAGCTCGGCGTTGATCTTAAAAAGACACCACATACCCTCACCTACGAAATGCTCTATCAATATTTCTTCGGTGGCTACTTCCACGCTGATTTACATCCTGGCAATATCATTCTTCTCCAAAACGACAAGATTGGACTGATAGACTTTGGCATCATGGGAGAATGGGTACCTGTGAACCAAACGTCGTTTATCCGCTGGATTAAAGCAATCGGGGACTTTGATTTCAAGGAAGCGACATTTTATTTCGCCGATGTCGTCTCAGACGATCTCAAACAAATGATCCTCAGTGCCTTCCCTGCGAGTATCGAGCAAAAACAAATGGATGAATTCTTACGCATCCTGAGTAACCATTTAGCAGAGACAGTCGAGGCGACGGTACGCAGCTCCCTCAAAGATCTCAAGGAGATGAAAACAGATTACACCGTTGTCTTTATGAAACTTTTAGGGATAGCCGAGAGTTACAAAATTAAATTACCTAAAGAAATGGCTATTTTTATCAAAGCCTTAAGTACCTTAGGCCTTGTCTCCAAAGAAATGGATTATGATTTCCATCTCCAGAAAGACTTTAAGAAGTTTTTTGAGCTGCATCCTGAGGAGACAATTCCAGATAAGCTGGTCACACGACCGATTCGGCGTATGAGTCGTGATCGTGCTATGGAAAGACTCAATAATTGGCTGGCGTATTTACTCGAGAAGCGGCCTGATATCTATAAGCTTGTGAACTCCTATATTATGCAATATAATCGAGTGGATCAGTAAGTACTTGTACTGAGTGAGTCGAAGTATGGATAAGTTTCTTAATTTTTATAGTAAGTACCCGTGGGTCGCTATCGTCCTTGTCATCCAGTGGATCGCAACTGCCTTTACGGTGATCTATACTAAAAATATCGATGTGACCAATATCATGGGTGTCGCCTTCGTCGCAACAGTGATCTTTGCTTATTTCGGCTTCAAAGTGCCAAAAGGCTAATTACTCCTTATCTAATTCAATCAAAGTCGCCTCATCCCCTAACCCGCTTGCAAGAAATTCTTTATGCGTCGTCGTGAGGATCGTCTGCTGCTTCGTAACGAGAGCTAGTACAGCGGCGATATGCTTCTCATCTAACTCTGAAAATATATCATCGAGTAACAGAAGCGGCCGCTCGCCTAATTGCTGCTCAATATAGGCAAGCTGGAGTAGTTTTAGTTGCAAGACGACTAAACGCTGCTGCCCACGCGAACCGAAATGCTTGACGTTTTGACGTTCACCTCGTTCATCAGTAATTTCGATAAAAAAATCATCACGGTGCGGCCCGACGAGTGTGACGCCTGCTCCAATTTCCGGGCCTTTGTATTGCTCGAGCCTCTCTTTTGAGATCACACTCTTATCGTAGGTGATCATAAACGGTAGCAAGGATTTCTCGCCGTTATTCATGTAGTCGATAATTTCCTGACGCTTGGCGGTAATGTAATTGCCGTGCTCGATTAAAAGATGGTCCCAGTAGGCGAACTGCTCGTCATTTCGAATGCCTGTCTCCTGGACGACATCGAGTAAGGCGTTGCGGTGTCTCAGCGCTTTGTCATACGCAATACTTGCGATCCGATACTGCCTATCAGTTAGTTCCAGGACAGTATCTAAAAAGTCTCGTCGCTGTGAAGGTGAGGTAACGATGATATCTAAATCCGATGGCACGAATAAGAGTGCTGGAAGAAGCCCTGCAAAATCCACTCGCCTTTTGGGGACGCCATTGACCAGAAAGCGTTTGGTATAGGATCTGCCTGCCATGTTGCCGGTTGCCTCAGCGACGATTACCTCAAGCGTGTCCTTCTCTCCATTATTGGTAATTAAACCTTTAACTCGTCCCACGCTTTGACCAAAGGAGATCATCTGAGTGTCTTTCTCTGCCTTAAAACTTTTGCCGGTAGCTAGTAAGTAGATAGCCTCGATGAGGTTACTCTTACCTGCGGTATTGGGACCTAAAATAACAGTGGTGTTCGGAGAAAATTGATAGGAAGTATTTTCGTAACTGCGAAAATGCTGGAGCGCAATTGACTTAAGTATCATTGAATAACCGTACCTACGAAGTCTTTACCGTCAAAGTAATTTTGGAGGTTATCGAAATCTTCGCCGTTAAGGACTACGACTTTTGCACCTAACTCTTCTGCTTTCTTAGCTGCAATGGGATCAAAAGGCGCATTCAGCCCTGGTGTCCACTCATTTCCAACGATCTTACGAAAATCAGCCCAGTTGATCTTATCGATCGGCTTGGCATCAGGAAATTCCTTCGGATCTTTATCATAGACCTGCTTAATATTACTCATATTGATACAGGTATGAACGCCGTAGTCTTCACAGACGAGAAGCGCGCAATAGTCAGTCGACCAGCCTGGTTTCCAGCCTGCTGCAATTACGACAGGCTCTTCGACTTTTCTGATGATTTCATAATGCTTGAGGATGTAGGGATGTGCGATGTCGCGGAAGATGGTGCGGATGAGGTGAGCGTTAAGCTTAGTTGCGTGAATTCCGAGGTAATCAAGATCATCGCGAGTAAGTTCATGGCCGAGGACTGTTCTGCCTGCATCACGGTAGTGACGAGCGATCGCTCCTCCCCCTGAGACCAAAAAAAATTGCCGGTTCGGATTGTCGGCAATTTGCTTACGAATAAAGCTATTAAGCTTTGCAAGAAACTCGGTATTAATTCCCTTGTCGGTAATGATCAATGATCCCCCGACTGACATTACAATTTTCTCTGGGTAGGTACTCGTCATAAACTCCCTAACTGGTTCTCGTATAGTACCATACCTTTCAGGCTCCCGACAATAGCCTAGGACACTTACTTTTGACAAGTAGGACAATAAAATGTGCTGCGGCCAGCCTGAACGATGCGCTCAATTGGGTTACCACAGCGTTGACAGATCTCACTACTTCTTCCATAGACTAAAAAGTGATTTTGGTATTCCCCTTTTCCTCCATCGACCTGGATATAATTAGTTTCACTCGCGCCACCTAAGGCTATCCCTTTTTCTAAGACCGCCAGAAGACTTACAAAGAGTCGTTCTCGTTCTTCCTGAGTCAGCGTATTACTTTTACGTCTAGGGTCGATTCCTG
This sequence comes from uncultured Gammaproteobacteria bacterium, assembly GCA_964598995.1. Classification (GTDB taxonomy): domain Bacteria; phylum Patescibacteriota; class Microgenomatia; order Levybacterales; family UBA12049; genus JACROF01. The sequence goes on from CAZRDR010000039.1 coordinate 11,876, forward strand.
ATGCGTAGAGCGCGTCGTTGGCATAGATATTGCCAACGCCACTGAGTTTGGACTGGTCCATCAGAAGCGGCTTAATCGGCATACTTGATGTACTAACTATCTTAGTAAATAATTCCTGAGTTAAATCCGCTAGCGGCTCAGGTCCTAAGGCTTTGAAAAATGGCTGTTCTTTTACCTCGCTCGTCTTGACAACTTTAAGCCAGCCGAACTGACGGATATCATTATAAAAAAGCGTACTCTTCTCTCCCCCGTCAGATTCAAGCCCAAAGATAACATGCGTATGCTTATCAGGAAGATTAGTCGGCGTTGCCAGTTTGGGATGAAAGCCTTTCGTCTCCTGTCCTACATAGACGAACTGCCCCGTCATTTTGACGTGAGCAGTGAGGCTATACTTATTGGAGAGATCGATCACGAGTCCCTTGCCAAAGCGTCTGACTGCCTCAACTCGTGCGCCAATAACCTCATGCGGGTCGCCGCCAAACATCTTGGTAAGTCGTACCTCGACTCCAATGATGATCTTCCCGACGATACAGCGTTCGAGGCCACGACGAATCGTTTCAACTTCTGGTAATTCTGGCATCGTGGCATCATTGTAGCATATATATTACGTCTTATAGTTTGTATTTTGAGAGTAAATCTGCTACACTCCTTTCATCGTGAATCCCATCCAACCGATAGCGGTTGTCAGGGGTCACGAGATCTTTGGCAACGCAAGTAACAGAAGGGATCCCAAGATGCACGGCCTCCTCTTCGTCGTGATCAAGCTGATCACAGCGGTCCTGACCGGGCTGCTAATTTACGTGGGCGCCGCCCGCGTAATTCTCGCCTTCAGGACTCGAGACACCTCAAGCCGCCGTACCTACGGCTGCGGGACGCAAGCAATTGCGCTCTGCATCGGGGCAGTCTCGATCGTCGTGATCTTCGTTGTCTTAATCGTTTTTCTCTAATTTGTTACTTTCGTCGTCATTGCCCGCCTCTCGCAGCTGCGAGAGGCGGGCTACCGCATTCTTCTACCTCATCACTAACCTATAGTTTGCATTTTACTTTCCATTTTGTTACCATTTCCTTACAGATACTTAACATCTGTCTCATTTTTGTCAGGTAGCCTCAGCTGTTACCTGCTACAATCCGAGGTATAAGGTGAGGAACGTTCTCTCGGTTATGCATGAGAGAGCTGATTCTCACTTTTGCACTTTTACAACTTGTTGTGAACTTATTACTTCTTTTCTCTCACATATGCGTGAGAGTAGTCGGCTGTAGCTTTCTTCAGATACCCTGCCAGATAAATTCTGACTTAAGAAAGCCACAGTCGACTCGAAAGAAGTTCTTTCGAGGCTCAATTCTCCGCTGACTGGAAGTCAACGGACACGAGCAAGACAAGGCGAACATTCGCACACCTGCACCTGCTACTCGCACTCATTGGGAAGGTCGTCATGTCACGAAAAACGTGCATCGAGTCCGGCTGCAACTGGATGGCTGATGAAGGGGAGGTCTACTGCCCCAAGCATCTCCGCGTCCAACGCCGCAAGGCGCTTGCGCAGCAGGAGCCGATCGTCTCCGACATCGTCGCAGTTCTCCGAGCCGGGACACACCGGCTCGAACTTCGTCCTTGCGTCGACGGTACAGCTGTCGCATGTCTCGCTCCCGTTCAACGGGGTAACCGAGTCTAGGAGAACTACCATGTCACGTCTCAATCACGCTGAGTACACGCCTGACTCCGGGATGATGGATATCGCGACGCTGTCGCGGATCCTCCGTACCACCCGAGGTCTGACCCCGCAGCAGCGGGACGAACTCCACGCGAAGATCCGCGATGCGCAGAAGGCGCAGGGCGTCCCCGTGACGCCGCATCTCACCTCTCGCATCGTTGGCGACGCCCAGCGCGTCCAGCAGCCTCACTAGTTCGCACAAGTGTGCGCCGCCCCGACCGGTTGGTCGGGATGGCGCGTCACCATACTTCAAAATCCCCTCTTTTATCTTTTCCAACTTTTGCTACAATCACCCATTAAGAGACTCTAAGCTTATTCTTTAGGCTGAATTCTGCTTGGAGTTCTGGTCTTTTACAGCGCATAAGCGTTGACGAAGGTTTTGTGAGATTAAATTTTTGATCTTACAGAAGCCTCGTCAACCCGATCGACGAGAGCATTCCCGCGAGGGAGAAAGGCAACATTACATGCGATGTTATGGTTGTCAGATTCCGATCACCTCGGATCAGGCGAAGACCTACGTGGACGGTAATCCTGTCCACAACCGAGAGGCCTGTATTCAGGAGGCACAACGGAAAGTACAAGCCCAAA
>CAZRDR010000040.1:0-6827 GCA_964598995.1 uncultured Gammaproteobacteria bacterium
TGAGTTTTGTTAATCGTGAACAGGTCATGGAGACAGTCGAAGCAGTGGTGAAAGAAAGTATCAAGGAAGTTGGCGGCAAATTAAAAGACGAGACATTTCCGGTTTTCACCTACCAAGAAGCGATAGAAAAATTCGGTGCTGATAAATTTGACCTGAGAACTGAAGAAGATAAAAAAGAAGGCAAACTAGCTTTTGCCTGGGTCATTAATTTTCCATTCTTTAAAAAAGTTGATAAAAAAGATGCAGCTGAGGTAAGAGATGGCAAAAGTGGCTGGACATTTACTCACAATCCGTTTAGTCTGCCTATTCCAGAGCATGTTGAATGGTTACTTAAGGGAGAGAATATTGACCAGATCATCACAACTCAATATGACCTTGTCTGTAATGGACTAGAAGCAGGCGGTGGAAGTATCCGTGCACATCGTCCAGAACTGTTACGAGCAACGTATAAGATAATGGGGTACTCTGATGAGCAGATCGAGCAGAGTGTTGGCCATATGTTAGAGGCATTTGAGTATGGTACACCTCCACATGGTGGAATTGCTCTCGGTCTTGATCGATATATCGCGCTTCTCACGCAAGAAGATTCAATTAAAGAGACAATGGCATTCCCGATGTCATCAACAGGAAGAACAGCGATAATGGATGCGCCAGCTCCTGTCAGTAAAGAACAGCTGGATGAATTAGGTTTGAAGGTAACTAAGTAGCCTTCCTAGTTATTTCTTCTATGGTCTACTATAATAGTGATCATGGCCGCTAAGAAGAAAAAAAAGTCTCCCAAAAAAATAGCACCTCCTCCTCGTATTTCCTTCATCACTCATATCAAAAAACATGAGAGTGATCTGAGACTAGGCTTGGTTCCGATCATCCTGCTTATAGTCCTCATTATTATTAGTCTCTTTGTTCATTCAATCGATGTGCAGACTTCTGCTTTAAAAATCGCTGATAAATCTGCTTCAATTCCAGTTGCTGACTATACATTTTTTAACCATCCCATAACACCACCAATTACTGCGCAATCAGCTGTCATTATCGATCGTGATTCTAAGAACGTGCTTTATGAAAAAAATGCTCATTTACGGTTCTCGATGGCGTCAACGACTAAGATCATGACTGCTTTAGTCGGGCTTGATTATTTCAAGCCGGATGACGTTCTGACAGCCCTTTCAAGTCATGTGGAAGGAGTTAATGTCGGAGTAGAAGTAGGAGATAAACTGTATTTTAAAGATGCGCTTTATGCAATGCTCCTCCCATCAGGTAATGACATAGCACTGATGATTGCACAGAATTTTCCGGGTGGGGAGGAGGCATTTATTCGTGCTATGAATGCAAAAGCTCTAAGTTTGCATCTCAATAATACGCATTATGCTGACCCTGCGGGACTCAATGATGATGGGAATTATACGACTGCTACTGAGTTAGCACAGTTAGCAGCTGCAGTCAGCTCAAATCAAACCTTAGCGGATGTTACAGCTACGAAAAGTAAGATAGTTACGACAGTTGATGGGACGAAATTATTCACGCTTGAAAATCTCAACCGGCTGCTTGGGACATATGGTGTTACCGGTATCAAGACAGGACACACGGAAGGGGCAGGGGACGTCTTAATTACATCGGTTGTGAATGGAGGGCATACCTATATTATTGTTGTCATGAAGAGTGAAGATAGATTTGCGGATACTCAAATGCTTTTGACTTCACTTCTGGCTGGAGTTACTTCATTTTCTCCTCGTAATAGAACTCCTTAATGCACCCAGGTATCACTTACTGCTGAAACATAGGCATAAAAACCATCTTTACCTTCAAAGACATAGATAGGCATGACATAATTTTGTTTTTGACTACTCATGTAGTATGCAAGATAAATATTTTTAATAGAAATATCTTCTCTGTTTCCATAATAGCTTGCGATATATGCCTTATTCTGTTTGCGACTATTAAATGAGTAATTTCCGCTGCGCATCGAATAGGTTGAAGATTCGTCACTAATCCCCTGATGTGTAAAGCTCCCTTCAAGTATTTCATTAGTATTCGCTCCACCTAGGAGAAAGTGAGTAGATGAAAAAGGAGGATGATCATACATTATAGGCATTTTTTCAAGATCTTTCTGGAAAAGATCCACACGAATTAGTTCTGCATCCGATACACTTGTTGCTGCAACAAGTGACGTATTATTTAAGTTGAGAAGCTGAGTAGTAGTTTTTGTTTCGTCAAAATCTAATGGATAGACGCCGATGTCCTGTAAAAACTTTGTAACCATTGTGACCGCAGCTTCAGGGTTAATTTGTACCGTCGGCGTCAAGTCTGGGTAAGTAAGATAATTACCGTTGATAGTAAAGTCCTTAGAGACAATATTCATGGTGAGGGACTTATCATCTCTTTTGATATCTTGCCATGAATACTCAGTGTCGGTAACTTTATTTTCAGCACCGATAAAAGGAGTAGAAGTAAGACTTGCTCGAGCATTTTGTAGATTAAGGAGATTTGGGACAGGACTATCTGTCTTATAAACAGTTGCGCGATCTGGAAAACTGCCAAGTGTTCCAGAGACAGTATCAATTGAGTAGGTAAAAGGCGTTTGAGAGATATTATCAGGGAAAATCACTATTGGTAATTTTCCGAACGCGACTTTGGGAGGATCAGGTTTCTTAGGAAAAATAACTGTAGCTAACCATCGACCGCCACGATAGAGTAAGATTAAAACTATGATTCCTCCTATAGCAATACTACCCCATTTGAGAATAGTTTTAATCAGTGAGGTTGTCTCATAAAGAGTAGCCATACCTTGAGTATAGGTAATAGCAGATGTATAATGCAAGGTGAAAGGAAGCGACTTTAGCTTCAAATAATTATGAATACCGTTCGTACTCGTATCGCCCCATCGCCAACAGGTGATGACATCCATATTGGGAATTTATATACCGCTCTTATTAATTTTGCTGTTGCTAGAAAAAATAAAGGTCAATTTATTATTCGTATCGAAGATACCGATCGCGTGCGTTATAGAGAAGGTGCAGAACAGCGCATTTTAGCCTCAATAAAAGCTTTCGGACTAGTCTATGATGAAGGGCCTGACATCGGTGGCCCACATGCACCATATCGTCAGTCTGAGAGGCTTCCTGAGTATAAAAAATATGCTCTAGAACTCGTAGAGAAAGGTGCAGCATATTATTGTGTCTGTACGAAAGAACGTCTAGAAGCGTTAAAAGAGGAACAGGTCAAGAACGGCCAGAAAACAAAATATGATAAGCATTGTCTGGCAATTCAAGAGGAAGTAAAAAAAGAAGTAGAAAATGGTACACCCTATGTCATCCGTCTTAACGTGATGCCGGATAAAAAAATGTGGTTTAAGGATTTGATCCGGGGAGAGATCAGTATTAGTTCAAATGAAGTAGATGACCAAGTTCTTCTGAAATCTGATGGATTTCCAACGTACCACTTGGGAGTAGTAGTCGATGATCATTTAATGGGAATTACTCATATTATTCGCGCAGAAGAATGGATCTCAAGTACTCCGAAGCATGTTCTTCTTTATGAATCTTTTGGGTGGGAGCAGCCTATCTTTGCTCACTTACCAATTCTAAGAAATCCAGATAAATCAAAACTTTCAAAACGTAAAAATCCAGTCTGGGCAGCATGGTATTTAGAAGAGGGTTATTTACCCGAAGCAGTTTTAAACTATCTCGCATTAATGGGTTGGAGTCACCCAGAGGGAAAAGAGATATTTAGTCTTCAGGAGTTCATCGAAGTTTTTGATCTTAAGAGAATTAATGTAGTAGGTCCGGTGTTTGATATTAAAAAACTAACCTGGATGAATCAGCAATACATCCAAAACATGGCTGATGACGAATTGATAGAGAAAATTGTCACATTTTATAAAGACAAGAATTTAGATAAAGACATGATTAGGAAATTGCTTCAAATTCTTAAGACTCGTATGAATACCTTGAAAGATTTTGAGAGTTTGACAGCATTTTTCTTCACTGCACCAGATGTCCTACCTCGAGACGTAGTAGAGAGGGAAGTAGCAATAGATCTCTATGAAGCATTATCTACAGTTCCTCAATGGCAACAAGATGATATCTTCTTAGCATTTAAATCAGTTCTAGAAAAACATAGCATTAAAATGCCAGTTCTCTACTATATTCTGACTGGAAATGAGAGAGGCTTGCCGTTACCACAGGCAATTGAGATACTAGGAAAAGAAGAGACGCTTTCTCGCTTGAGAGTAAGCCGCTGAAAATATGGCTTTTTTACTTGCCCGCTCTATTTCTTTCGTTTTTAACCCTTACTTTCTTATTCTCCCGATACCATATCTATTAGTCCTTCGACAGACCAATAATCCTGTCTATGCACTCAGCTGGACGTTATTTACACTTTTTTTCCTCTTCGCGGTTGGCATTTCTGTATTCATTTCTGTCCGAAAAGGATACTTTACTGACTTGGATATTTCAAAAAGAGAACAGCGTCCGCTTTTTTTCTTTTTACTAATATTTTTCGCTATTCTTTACTTTATAGCTCTTTTCTATTTCCAGGGACCACTTGTCTTATTTATTGCATTGAGTGGAATATTTTTCAGCATTGTCGTCTTTAGTTTTATTAATACACGAGTTAAAGCGAGTATCCATGTTGCAAGTATCACTGGGCTTATCGTCTCCTTTAGTCTGTTGTATAGTGGTATATTTTTTATGCTGCTCTTCCTTATTCCACTTATCGGCTGGTCGAGAATAAAGATACATCGTCACACGAAAAATGAAGTTATTACAGGGGCAATCATGGGAATTCTCATCCCACTTGTGGTATTTGTCTTTTTTAAGTTACTATTACATATACAGCTTTCTGTATGATAAAACACCGTCCACTCATCAAGTCCTTTGGATTTGCCTTAGAGGGAATCATCTATGCATTAAAGAATGATCAGAATTTCAGAGTGCATATTTCAGCTACCCTCCTCGTTATCGCTCTAAGTATATTTTTTGATGTTAATCCTTTTGAGATGGGAGTCTTAGGAGTGATGATCGTCCTCGTTATTATTACTGAGATGATTAATACAGCGATAGAGAAGATGGTTGATCTCATTACGAAAGAATATCGAGAAGAAGCAAAGATCGCGAAGGATGTCTCAGCCGGTATGGTCCTCCTGTCATCATGTGGAGCAATTATCGTCGGCTTCCTGATCTTTACGCCTCACATCCTCAGACTACTTGGTATTCACCACTAGATAGTCATTTATGTTAACAGAACCTAATATTACTAGAGAGAGAATACAGCAAATCATCGAAGAAAATTGGGCCTTTGTTATCAAAAATCTTGAATTTAATCCGGGAGGACAAGCTTCCTGGAGCTATAAAGTTACTGACAGTAATGGAAATACATATTTTTTTAAAATTCATCAAGGAGCTGGAGACATTCTTAAACGATTCGATTTGACATATAAATTGTTTAACCTTGCAAATATCGAACAGATTGCTCATCCAATCAAGACGAAGAATGAGCAATTGATAGTTCATCTTGATTCTTACCCATCTGCACTTTTCAATTTTATTTCAGGTCATAATGCTTCAGAGAAGACACTAACTAACGAACAAAAGATGGCGGTTGGCGAACTCCTAGGGAGAATACATAAAGCTACTGATCTTGTTGGCGGATTTCCCTTAAAAGAAGATTTTATCTACCAAAATCTCGAGAGGCTTAAACAAAACATCCTTGATGGTGAGAAGTATTTATCTGATACTTCAGTCTATAAGAAAAAAGGAGGGGAACTACTTTTGTCTCATAAACATAAGATTTTAGAGCGGAGTGATGCATTAGAGAGACTTGGGCAGAGTCTTCGTGAAAGAGAAATTCCTTTTGTTATTTGTCATGGAGAGCCTCATTTATGGAATACAATGGTTGATGAAAATGGGTTAGTCTACCTTATTGATTGGGATGACTCGTTATTAGCACCGAAAGAGAAAGATCTCATGATGATAGAAGATGATCAGCTAAAACTTCAAGGTTATAGAAATACTGTTGGAGAGTTTTCGATAAATAGTGATGTGATGCAATATTATAAATGGGAATGGAACATCTCAGAGATTGATGCTTGGAGTGACTCGATTTTTACTAGTACAGCGAGTGCTACTCAAAATGAGGCTTTCGTTAACTTCCTAAGCGAAGTAATTGAAGAGTTAAAAAACTCATAGGGCTGGCGAGGTGCGCTATGTGGAAGGTTTTAATTCTCACTTATTGCTTCGTTCGTCTAAAGTTTGAGAGATCTGTTTAGATGTTGGTTTATTTTTCATTACCTCCAAGCTTTCGAGAACAAGTTTCTTTACTAATGAAATAGGTAGCTTTTTTTCCTGCGGAAAACTTACTGCTCCAGTTGCTTTAGGATACTCTTCTAGTTCTTTCTTATTGTTTTTGATGACCTCTGGATAAACATGGAGTCTTATGAAGGGCGCTTTATAACTAAACCATGCAAACATACCGTTATATGCGTAGTTTCCCTCGTAATGATACCCAGGAAATTGAAAATAACTGAGTGTTTCTGTTGCGTCCGGAACAACTTCCGAGATCGCCGCACGAATTTTTTTTAGACTATCTTGAACATCTTCAGGACATTTGCTTATATATTCGTCTATCCCACCCGCAACAATTGCACGTTTAGTCGCCATAAAGAAATTATACTAAATATGGTAGCGAGTATTAAGAGGCTAAGGTGCTGCCAGGCTTGCACCCTCTGGGTACTACTTCTGAGGAAGGGCGGATTCGCAGTTCCTGCGAACCAACCTAGTGACTACAAAAAAAGTGATTATAACGATCACTTTTTGTTGCAGCTGCCAGGC
>CAZRDR010000041.1:0-22669 GCA_964598995.1 uncultured Gammaproteobacteria bacterium
CTTTATCATCCAATCTACGACCCGACTCTCTGAGAAGGGTGAATCAGTGGTATAGTCGTTCTGAAAGTAGGCAAGGGCTGTCCTACTGTCATCAAGAGTCGGGAAGAGTTCTAAATTCCCGGCAAGTGAGTTGGTTACAAGACTAATACCATCTCTATGCTCCTCATCAAAGCTATCATAGAAAATATTTTTATCTTTATCATAAGCATATTTATAAAGCTGCTTTTTAAGAATTTCCGCATGATTCCTATAGATTGCTGAGTCTTCCCCAACTATTTGTGCGTATTTTGCAGCGATTAAATAGTCATGGATAAGCCAAAGCTGATTCTGTGCTGCATAAGAGTAAGTACTCGATGTAGGTGTCCAGTCATAATAGTTCCACCACGACTTATAATTATGCTTATTGTAAAAAAATCCTTTACTCGAGGTATTGTTTTCTGTCCACTGGATCATTTTTTTTATTCTGGGGAATTGTTCATTAAGAAACCTGTTATCTCGTGTGTGAGAATAATAAAGATTTACTAATTCAGGCCACTGGAGAGAATACGATGGGATAAATTGGTCAAGCCCTGATGGAGTCATCGACGGAAATGAACCATCTTTTTTCTGACTATGAGCGAACTGCTCAATAGATAATCTGACTATGGCTTCATTTCCTCTTGCTGAAAGAAGACATCGAGAAACCTGAACGGCATCACCTAAATATGTCGCTCGTTCACGATCAACTGAATCCTCTATGTGATCTTGTATATTGTTGACGAGTGAGTTTTTAACTAAACTAATTATTGATTGATCCAGGCTTGATAAATCATGTCGACTCGTAGGAAATGCCAAGTTTTGCTGAGTTTGAACAAAACGTAACGATAGCTTAGTCATATCACAGTTTCCTTTCAAACCGATATATTTCCCAGATCTTCTAGAGATATGTTCCCAGGAAGTTCTTCCTTTTGGCAGACGTATTGAATCTATTTGCCCCATATAGATATTAGGATTATTCCCTCCATCTAAATTTACTCCATAAGTAATATCTAACGAACAAGATTCATTTTGGTTTGATGTTAGTTGAAGATATCCGGTAGAGAATTTTGTAAGATCAAATGTGTTCGGAGTTATTTTTTTTACAAGGATTTCTTTAGAACTCAGATATGAAACAGGACGAGGAGAGATATTGTACTCGGCTTTTATTTTTACCGGAATGCTTGAGAACATATCTTTTTTAGTAAGGTCATATTGTTCTGAATACCCCGCATCAAAAAGACGTTTAGTTGGGGTAACCGATACTAAATGACTAACATGCCATAATCGGTTATCTGCAAGATTATGTGAGAATATCCCATCAGCTATTCTTCCGCCAACTAAAACTCCGTTATTAGAATATGCATTATATTCATGAGTTATACCGTTGATAAATATGCATGATACATCGATCGTATTATTACCTCTCCTTATATAAGTTGAGATATCCAGACTATCGACATAAACAACTGGAATCACACCGAATACCGGACCATGATAGACAGCTTTATCATTAACGGAGAGTCGGTAGTGCCCAAGACAGGAAAGCTGTATAGTAGCGTGACTGGGAACTTCCCGCTGCTTCCACTCATATTTATATTGGACATATTCGCTTTTACTATTAATCCCATCCGACATCCAGACATACTTTGGTAACCATGGGAAACCGAAATCGTAATGGTTAGTTGAGACTAAATAGTCCCACCTATCAGAAACAATTGTCGGAAAACTAATTAGCCAAAAAATGACTATCAGAAAAGCGAGACCTCCGCCTTTGAGCTCCCGTGACAATAAAAAAACTAATAAGCCAATTAATGGAATTATCGTAAGTATTGATATGACTTCAGGTGTCCACCATATAAGTCTTAGCTGTGATGGAAATAAAGGAATATTGTTATCTAAAAATATTAATACGCTCTCACCGCCAGAGATAAGATAAAAAACCAATTTTTGAAGAACATTAACCTGAGCAATCTTATTGATATTATGAACGGCAAGTATACCGTGAGAAAAGTCGGATAAGACATTATAGTTAGGAAGTAAATAAATAAGTAAACTGCATACAAACAACAGAATAATAAAGAGTAAAATGAGTTTTAGAAGTTTTAACACAGCTATATGCATTATACGCATAACAGCTTAGTATATGAAGTCTAGTTTCTTTGTCTCAGAAATGCGGGGATGTCCCATTCGTCTTCCTCACTCTCGCGTTGAGGAACTGGGTTATTTTGTGGTACTGATTGTTGAGGCGGCTCCTCCTGATGGGATTCTTCTGGCTGATTATCATAGGAAGATGACGCTGAACCATGGGTCACGAAAGGATTGTTATATTCTTTTGGCTCTGGTTGGGATTGGTTTCGACTATAGTGAGGAGCGACGAACTGCTGCAGGCGCTGTTTGGTCTGGTCAAAACCAGTTGCGACGACGGTAATGCGAATTTGATCATGCATCGTCTCATCGATCGTTGCACCGAAGATGATGTTAGCGTCCGGATCAGCAGAACTACTGATGATCTTTGCAGCTTCATCGACCTCAGTCATAGTCAGATCATTACCGCCGACGATGTTAAAGAGGACTCCCCGTGCTCCATCCATAGTGACCTCCAACAGTGGAGATGCGATCGCAGCACGAGCGGCAGCCTGGGCACGGTTCTCACCGATGCCAGTACCGATACCCATGAGAGCTGAACCAGCGTTAGACATGATCGTGCGCACATCCGCGAAGTCGACGTTAACGAGTCCAGGCATGGTAATAATTTCTGAAATTCCTTGGACACCCTGGCCGAGAACTGAATCTGCTACTTTAAATGCCTCAAGAAGTGATAATTTGCGGTCAACGACATCCATGATGCGCTGATTTGGGATGACGATAAGTGTATCAACTTTATCTTTAAGATTCTCAATTCCTTCCTCAGCTGCGACCATGCGGCGAGTTCCTTCAAAAGCAAATGGTTTGGTCACGACTGCTACAGTCAGTGCACCGACTTCTTTCGCAATCTTTGCAACGACAGGTGTCGCGCCAGTTCCTGATCCACCGCCCATACCTGCTGTGAGGAAGACCATATCAGATCCCTCCAGCATGTCTTTAATTTTCTCAGCTGACTCTTCAGCTGCCTGACGGCCGATCTCTGGATCGCCACCACTACCTAAGCCTTTAGTGAGGTTCTCACCTACTTGGACTTTGGTTGAAGCGGGATTACGAAGAAGAGCCTGGGCATCGGTGTTAATAGCCACGAAATCTACTCCTTGGATGTTGTTATGTTGGATCATCGAGGAGATCGCGTTACCACCACCACCGCCGACACCGATAACACGAATTTTAGCGAAATTTGAGGTCTGGGGGCGTATCAGCATACGTGGGTCAATCCTAGCAGATAGGTCTTGCATTTGCAAGCAATCTCACTGACAGATCGTTATGGGATGAAGGATTTTATGAGGTCCATCAACTTTTTCATAAGTTGATTTGATGATCCTCCCCCGCCTAACTTTGGCATATTAAAACCGAACCCGCCACTTGATTTACCAACATCATTTTTCGCTCCATACATCAGAAGTCCTACGACACTTGCATAGGCTGGATTTTGGACTTCATCGACGATTCCCTTAAGATCAGTCGGTGTACCAACGCGAACAGGCATTGCCAGCATCCGCTTGGCAGCGTCTTTGATGCCGACAGTCATCGCACCACCGCCAGTGATCACCAGTCCTGCAGGTGTCTGTCCGCCATAACCACTCTTTTTGATCTCGATCCCGACCATCGTGAAGATCTCATTCATACGAGGACGGATGATGCCGTCAACCAGCGTTTTATATGATACTTTTCGTACCTCTTCAGGCAGATTTAGACTTGAAAGATCGATTTCGTCTGATGGCTTCTCTTTCTTTTCGTCGTCATCTGGTCTGAGAACTCCTCTTTTATTGGCCTGCTGTGACAGGAATAGCTTTATTTTTTCTGCACTCTCTAGTGAAATACGAAGACCGATCGCTAAGTCATTGGTGATGTGTCGAGCACCTATTGCCAGAACTGATGAGTATGCGACAGATCCTTCGGTATAGATAGAGATATCAGTCGTCCCTGCACCGATATCAACAAGGACGACGCCTAACTCCCGCTCTGTCTCAGAGAGTACTGAGAGTGAACTCGCATAGCCGTTAAAGACATAACTACTGACATCGACACCAACTTCAGAAAATGCTTTATCAAGATTACGAACTGCGATACTGTTAGCCGTAATGATATGCGTGTCGACCTCGAGTCTCACGCCAGACATGCCGATCGGATCTTTAATGCCTTCCTGACCATCGACGATATAGTTGCGCGGAAGAACATGGATAATCTCACGAGTAGACGGAAGAGAGATTGCTTTAGCAGCGTCAATGACCCTACTCAGATCATTCTGAGTGATCTCTCCTTGAGGCGTTGAGACAGCGACTACGCCACGAGAATTCTGACTATCGATCTGATTACCGCCTATCGAGGCAAAGACATGCGATACCGAATAACCAGCCATACGCTCAGCTCCTTCAAGTGAGGTATTTATGGCGTTTACCGCTTCTTCGATATCTACAATCTGACCTTTACGGATACCAGCAGACTTTACTTCAGACACTCCGAGGATGTTGACGGATTCGTCAACCTTAGCGATAAGTGAGACTATTTTATATGTTCCGACGTCAATACCGACGACTATTTTCCCATCAGTTGGTGATTGTTTCATTGCAATACAATAACAGGCTTGTCGTAGCGCAGATCAAGCCTTGAGAACTTCTTATCTTCCATTGTAAGTCGAGAGACGATTCTTTGTAAAGAGGATAATTGTAAAGCTATATCTTTATTCTTAGTCAAAAACGCAGTTCCTCCCTCATTTGTTGTAATAACATAGGTCGTTGTCCCTGAAGCTTTAACATCCTTATAGTCGATACTATGATCCTTCAAATATGACTTGATTTGTGATGTGGTAGTATCTTGATCTCCTGCTAGACCTAATGAGCGTAAGAATGGCAGCGGACTGATAAAAGTCGGCTCATGCACGAGTACGAAGTACCCAATGATTATACAAAGTATGCCAATAGCACCTGAAACTAGGCTTAAAAGGAGGATTTGTTTTTTCTGTAAATCTTTCTGATCTCGTTTAAGAACTCTTCTTCTTGACCACATAGGACAGTATATGTAGTATCTCATGCGCTGCACGCGGATGTAAGAGCGCCTTCGCATGTTTGACATTCTTTAAGTACTTATCTTTATGACTGACCATCTCATCAATTGTTTTGGCAAATGCAGCTGCAGTCGCGGTCTCTTGCGGCAGAACGACAGCTAAGCCTAAATTTTGTAAAAAGCGTGCATTATTTGCTTGTTCTTGTTTTTGGCCATGCGGCAGAGGGATAAGGACAGCCGGTTTGCCAAAGTACATGAGTTCATTAACCGTATTCATCCCGGATCGACTCACCACGACTGTCGCTTCTTCTAACACACTTCCAACACTATTTGGCTGAATAAATTTCTCAACAATATATCTGTCTCTCTTATCACTTCCGAGTTTACTTTTTGCAGAGATGAGCCTGTCATAGTCTCTAAATTCTTTTGAATCACCTGTCTGATGAATAATGCGGTAGTTCTCCACCAGTTCAGGAAGTGAACCTAACACTAAAGAGTTAATGGCATGCGATCCGGTACTTCCGCCTGTGATATAGATCAGAGGTAATCCACTATCTTTTTTAGCGAAAGAAAACGGAAATGAGCCGACCTTGAATTCCTTTAATGGATTACCTGTTACGACAGTTTTAGTCTTTGGAAAATAATGAGTTGAGGTTTCCCAGGATACGCAAACCCGTTGGGCAATTTTCCCGAGCACTTTATTGGCCAGTCCCGCCTCGAGTGTCTGTTCATGGATAACTAACGGTATTCCTAAAAATTTAGCTGCATAGCCGACTGGAATTGAAAGATACCCACCAAATGTTAGGACGACATCAGGGTTTTCTTTGCGTAAGTAACTAACTGCTTGGTAAAGTCCAACCGGCAATTTAAGAAATGAAGGGAGCGTCCGAGCTGTTAATTTACGCTGGAGTCTAGAGGTGGTTAAGGGAAGAAACGTAATGCCACGTTTGGTAATCTCATTGTACTCAAGTGATACTGTCTTATCTCCTTCTAAAGCGTATTTTCGCCCTAAGAAAACTACGCTATCTTTTTCAGGGAGTGCATCAATAACTCCAAGTGCTGGTGAGAGATGTCCTCCAACGATTGCTATTTTCATATATTTTTCCCTTGTTTTGAGATATTAAGCAGGATACCAATTGCACCCATATCAATAATAAGAGCCGAACCTCCGTAAGAAATAAATGGTAATGGCACACCAGTTAAAGGAATAAGTACTGTCATAGCTGAGAGATTCATAACTGCTTGAATTCCCAGAAAGCAAATAATACCTGCTGCTAATAATCTACCAAAATTATCCTTCGCCCGCGAGGCAATGACAAATCCTCGCCACATAATAACAATAAATAACAAAATCAGCGCAAATGATCCGAAAAAGCCGAACTCTTCAGCAATGATGGCAAAAATCGAGTCAGTCACATTCTCGGGCAAATAGGCGAATTTCTGCAGAGAATTCCCTGCTCCAACCCCAAATAACCCCCCTGATCCCAACGCGATCAGGATCTGCTTTACATGATATGACGAACCATTAATATCATTCCCGACATTAAGAAATGATGTCAGACGAGCAAGACGGTAAGGCGCAAGAAGGATAAGTAACAATCCACCTACACCAATAATAGGTATCATAAAGGCGAACTGCATAATGTTCGCACCTGAGAGAAAGTACAAAACAATTGCTTCAAAGAGAATAATTGAAGCAGTACCCATGTCAGGTTGCGCCATGATCAGGAGCAAAACAAACCCCATTAATAGACCAAATGCAGGTAGTCTTCCTTTTTCTCTCTCTGAGAACCACGCAGCCAGATAAATTGCCAGACTGAGTTTTACGAATTCTGCAGGCTGTAAGACAGTAATACCGAGATTTATCCAGCGGTGCGCACCAAGTGCATAGATGCCGATCCCAGGCAGAAATACTCCAACCAGCATCGAGATCGCCATGACAAGAATGATGATCGAGAAGTTATAAAACTTTTTATAGTCGAAAAAACTAAAAAAGCCCATCGCACCTAACCCGATGACGGCATTGATCAACTGTTCTCGGATGTAATGGTATTTATCTCCATGGAAGTCACGAAAAGCGATAACAGAGGAAGCATCATAGATCATGAACAGACCAAAAACTGTAAGGAAAAGTGTAGTTCCAAGGAGGATAAGGTCGATCCGCTTCATACCATATTCTATTGTAACGAAATTGGAGAGTTGTTGCGAGGAGACAATCTTAACTGAGGAATGCTAAATAGACACCAAGGACGGCAAAAAGAATACCAACGAGCCATGCTCGCATCACGATCTTAGGCTCTTCCCATCCACGCTGCTGTAAATAAAGATGAAATGGAGCTGCAGTAAACAATTTACGTTTTAAATATTTTTTACTTAATATCTGAATAAGTGAGGATGCAATTTCAATAATAAATACTCCGCCAATAACCGCAACGGTAATCGTCTTGCCTGTTAGTAAGCCAATTACAGCCAGAGCAGCTCCGAGTGCTAAGGCTCCAACATCCCCCATCCAGATCCTTGCCTTGTAAATATTGAAGTAAAGAAAAGCCAGAACAGAACCGAGCAAGACAGATATAAAAACTCCCAGAGACTTATCGATCTGCTGAGAGTTAATAGCTAAAAAGCCAACGAGACAGATAACGAGTAAGCCAGACGCTAATCCATCAAGTCCATCGGTGATATTAACCGCATTAACGAATGAGACGATCACAAAGGCTGCGAAAGGAATAAAGAGCGCACCGATACTGATGAGCCCGAATCCATGGATAAAAACGAACGAATAACCAAGCTGATAATAAAAAACAGTGGCAATGATAAAAGCGAGTATCCACTGAATGACAAATTTATGACGGAAGCGAAGCCCGAAGAAGACGTTTTGTTGGTTAGGATCTGCTAATTTTTTCCAGTCGTCGATAAACCCTAAGGCGCCGAAGGAGATAATGGCAAAGAAAATGACGAACATCTCCCATGGTTTTGTCGGGACATTAAGCATGCCATAGGACCAAACGGTAAGAATACAAGTCAAAAGAATTACTAAGATTCCTCCGCCTATCGGAGTTCCTACCTTAACTTTATGAAATTTATCAAAAATTGGGGTGCGCTTATTGAACATATCGCGCGTTTCTTGGTGCTGTCGTCTAACCTTTGCGCGATATAAGAAGTCAATAAAAGGAACAAAAAGAATAATATTGATAAAAAATGAAAGAATTGTTAGTCCCAGTAAAGCTGCCATAATTTATTATACTCCCCAACGCTCGTATCTTTCAATCTGAAGTTAGCTAGTCGAGGATGCTAGCAAAACTCTTTCAACGATTGGTGATGCATTTTCGCCCAAAAAGACGATGACGTCATCATTTCCTAGTCTGTCACGAATAAATCTTGGAACCGTATTTGCTTCAATAGATCGTACTTCAACTTTATCAGAACCAACTCGTAATAGTTTCCTCAGAAGTACCTGATATTTCCCACCAAGTACTAGAACACTTGTACCAAACGAAAGTTCAGTTGTGAGTTCTTTTACTTCTTTCTGAGTTAACTCTGACTCAAGAGCAAATACGATGACTCGTTGCTTACGGTAGAGCTTTAGTAAGGAAAGACCGCTCTTCAAGATATGTACATCTGAAGCGGCAGTTGCATCAACAACGACAGTACCGGATTGCAATCGATGCTCGACAAACTCGCCTGATAAAGGTATTAACTTCTCGCATAGGCTGAGAACTCGTTCTGATTTCATTCCCTCTGCCAGGACAAAGAGCAAGCCAGGAAGGATATATTCTAGGTGGTGAGTTCCAATCAGTGGTGCTGTAAATTGGAGCTTCTCATCTTTATATAGAATTGAAAAAGACAGCTTAGTCTTTCGCTGCTGAAGAGATGTAACAGTAAGCATTACGTTATTTTGACTGGTACTGCTGTAGGTAAGAACTGTTCTCTGCTTCTTCCCAGTGAACTTAATGGGGAATACAGTATCTGCAACGAGCTTCGTATGCAAAGAAATAAATGGCTGCAACAGATTAAATAACTTCTCAGGCTTGAGGGATTTGGTAAAGATGATAGTTGAGAAATGAATTTCTCTCACAATCCCTTCAAGCTGTGGATAATTAGTATTTTTATGTGGGACGAGTAGGTAATCTGTCTGATCAGTAACCTCTCGTTGAATGACACGACAGATTTGGCTAAGACTGGATGCTGTATCAACTCTCACCACATCTTTATTTTTTGACAAAAATTGTTCAAGAAAATATGAGACTTCATCAGCATCATCTCCGACTAAGAGAATTGTCTTAAGTTTTCTATATCTTTTTAAATTCTTCAAAGATGATCGAATCCGAAGATCATCGACTATCTCAGTTGGGAAAAGAACGAGGAAAATGGGAATACATACGAACATAAACAGCATCCGATCTAACAGTAAAAGCCAGAGATATCTTTCAGAAAAGGGGAAACTAAAAGCGATAGCAGTAAATATGAGTGACAAACAAATAATCAATATCGTCTGCGGGGTAAATTTCGGACGACGAATTTTATTTCGACTAATATCACTGATAACGACGCCAGCTTTAATGAAAAAAAGAGCAAGAACAGTGTACTTAATATAGATCTGTGAGAGATCTGAGAACGTTAAAAGTATGGCACTAAATAGTGCTAACCACGTTAATAGTGAAAGAGGTGAGAAAAGAAATGAAGTAACATAAGCAAGTGATACATTTCTCCTCAGGCCATTACTTAAAAACCTCTGCCATCCATTCACGAAATAGATGATCGAACGAATCGACCAGATAAAAAAAGCCACAGTAGCAAAAATGAAAAAGACATCTACTTGCATATGTAAAGGAGCAGGACTGAATAAAACCGAACCCTTTAAATCACTTAACCGTTACACTTTTCGCCAAGTTTCGTGGTTTGTCAGGATCGAGCTGTTTTTGAACTGCCAGTGCATAAGATAGATATTGGATTGGTACAATTTGAGCAATAGATGAAGCATTTCCACAGTCATGTACTTCTATAAAATGATCAAATACATCCTCCTTCTTCTCCCCTACTCCGATAATTAATCCGCCGCGTGCTTTAATCTCTCTGGCATTCGAGATCATAGCAGCATACGTCTCATCTTTAGGGGTAAATACAATACATGGTGTTCCCTTTGAAATGAGAGCAATTGGTCCGTGTTTTAATTCGCCACCAGCTAAGCCTTCGGTATGAATATAGGTAATTTCTTTGACCTTTAGTGCTGCTTCAAGTGCTGTCGGGAAAGATACTCCACGTCCAACAGTATACATATGCTCAGCGTTGAGTAAGCTTTCAGCTACTGCATCAAGCTCTCGAATCGATTCATCACTTAATAATCTCTCTACCTCATCGGCTGCTCTCCTTAGCTCATCTTTTCCTTTCTCAATCTCACCCCTAATTGAATAAGCTAAGAGAAGAAGAATACTTAATTTTGCAGTATATGCTTTTGTTGATGCTACCGCTTTTTCAGGACCTGCGCCAAGAAGAATTTTTTTATCAGCCATTCGATATATGGTCGAGCCAAGGGAGTTTACCAGCGTTGCGATCTTACTCCCCTTCTCCTTCGCTCGATTTAATGGTTCAATGACATCAATTGTTTCTCCTGATTGTGATAAAGCGATAATCAGACTTTTATTGGTTAAGAAATCCTCAAGATAATTAAATTCTGACGCAGGTGCTGTGTTAACATGTTTTTTAGCAATTTTTGAGAAGTAATACGTCCCAGCGAGCGTTGCATGATACGCTGTACCTGCACCAATGAAATATGTTCCAAATGCATTTGCGATAGTTCTCCCCATATCCTCAATTTGATCATCATATGTACTTGCGATATTTCGGATAATATTTGCCTGTTCATGCATTTCTTTTAGCATGAAATGCGGATACTTCCCCATATTTACATCCTCGATCGTCCAGTCTACCTCTTCTATTTGCGCCTCTAGTTCGTTACCTGTTGAAAGAGAAAGCAATTGCAGGTGATCACTAAGCACTATCATTTCACCGTCTTTGACAAAGACAAGTTTTCGAGTATGAGGGATAATTCCTGCAGAGTCAGATGCTAAGAATAATTCGTGATCACCTACACCAACAACAAGAGGTGAACCTGTCTTAGCTGCAATAATCTCATCTGTCGGTGCATACGTAGCAACTATCGCGTTGAGTCCATGCAGCCTATTAAAAGCAGTTCGAAATGCTTTAGCGAATCCCTCAGTCTTGAGATATTCTTCTATAAGATGGGGCATGACTTCTGTGTCCGTCTCAGAGATAAAGGTGTGACCTTTCTGCACTAATTCTTCTTTTAATTCTTCAAAATTTTCGATGATACCGTTATGGATGACAGCGATTTGTTGCGAACAGTCGAGATGAGGATGAGCGTTGATATCCGTCACGCCTCCATGAGTAGCCCAGCGTGTGTGTCCAATTCCTAAGGTACTCTCTGGGAGATTTACGACAGCATTCCCAATTTTCCCGACATGCTTGTCGACTTTAATTTCATTTCCGGACTTAACCGCAACTCCCCACGAATCATACCCACGATACTCCAAGAGCTTTAGTCCATCTAAGACTATCTCTGCTGCATTACTTTTAGGTCCGATATAGCCGAATATTCCACACATATTACTTAATTATTTGATCAAGTTCTTTAAGTGAACGTATTTCAAAGTCAGACCGAAAATCACTTGGTGCGATCTTAGCCCGATTATGCCAGTCTTCTCGTTTTATCAATATAGTCATGATATTTTTTGATTCGGACTTCAAACTATAAAGGACATCGACTAAATCATCAATAGCGAAAACACGATAATCTTTATAGGTATCAACAATGAGAGGAATATTTTGTTTTTTATCAATTTCATGAATATAAATATGTTCTTCTGAAAAGTGATTAAGAAGTGATTTTATTTTCGCGCGCTGAAGTCCATGCGGCCCTGCAGAAAATATACCAATTAGTATTTTTCGATCTGTAAGACTAGTAATTACCTCATCAGCATCGGGATAGACTGATCCATCTAGAATACTCTCATCGGCAAAGACCTCAACGAGTTTCTCTTTATCAGCAGTTAGTCCTAATCTCTCGCAAAGACTATCTATGAACTCTTTTCGGAAAAAAGATCCATGGGTGCGCTGCTCCTTATAAATCACATTACACGCAGCAAAAAAAGCATCCTTATCTGAGAAATTAATTAAACTGAAAATTTTTTGATAGCAAGCTTGTTGATAGGAAGCGGTGTCAAAAAGAGTGTGATCGATATCAAATAAAACAATAGTATTAGAGTTCTCCATAATCGATAATATGTCGGTAGACATTAGCATTTCGCTTTTCAAATCCAAACTTCTCATAAAGATTATTTCCTTCTTCTCGTCGTGGACGAGATGAGAAGTCGAGATATGCAGCGCCTTTTTCCTTCGCACCATCGACTATCTTTTGCAGTAACTTCGTACCAATCCCCTTACCGCGATATGCTTCATCTACTACTAAATCATCAAGA
This sequence comes from uncultured Gammaproteobacteria bacterium, assembly GCA_964598995.1. Classification (GTDB taxonomy): domain Bacteria; phylum Patescibacteriota; class Microgenomatia; order Levybacterales; family UBA12049; genus JACROF01. Next base: position 12,666 of record CAZRDR010000041.1, read on the forward strand.
TATGCTTTGCGAACATAAGGTATGCGATAAACGAGTAAAAATGCCATCCCGGCAATGACATTATTTTTTTCATCGACTGCTATATACAAAGTCGAATTCGGAGAATCGATAATTTCCTGAAGATCATTATCTGTTAGTTCCTTATGATTATGACCTATCATTTTCGCTAACTCGCGAATCCGATCTGCGACTTCTGAATTAAAACTAGTTAGTTCTTTAATAACAATTTCTTCCATATTAGATTTGTGAGATAAGCTGTTCAGCTTGAGCTAGTTCATCTGGCGTATTTACTCCACGCCATAAGAGCTTGCCACCCCGAACAGCATTCATTTTCTGTTGGTGTGTTCTGGCAATGTCTACCAGATCGGTAAGATAATACTCGCCTGATATATCATTTTTTTCAATCTTTTTAATAAATTGTTTCAGGAACTCGACGTTAAAAACGAAGCAGCCAGGGTTGATCTCAGTGATTTTCTTCTGCTCATCACTCGCATTTTTTTCTTCAACGATTCCTAGTATATTCTCGTTCTCATCACGAACGATTCTACCAAGTGCGAACGGATTCTCTTGCTCAATTGTTAAGAAAGTTATACTGTTCTGTTGTGCCATATGCTCAGCAATTAAATCAGTAATAACTTTTGTATTGTTACGGTTATACAGGACTGCGTCATCGCCATAGACAACGATAACATCAGTAATCTCTGGCTTGAGTGAAGCGAGAGCGACTTCGACAGCGTGACCAGTTCCTAACTGCTCTGTCTGCTCAGAAAATGTTACATTAAACCCCGAAAGCGCCTCCATCACTGATTCTTTGGCAAAACCTACCACGACGACTGTCTGTGATACACCTAATCGTTCCATGAACTCAACGATGTGTTGAATCATAGGCTTGTTTTTCAGGAGTGATGCGACTTTATTGGTAGTCTGACTCTGCATGCGCTTTCCTTTACCAGCTGCTAAGATAATCGCTCCAAGTGAGGAGTTCATTTGATATCCTCCTCTTCAACTCTTTTGATATCAGCACCTAACGCATTGACTCGCTCTTCGAAATGTTCATATCCTCTATCTAATTTCTCAACACCGAAAATATAACTTATTCCCGTTGCACACAGTGCAGCTAAGACAACTGCTGCGCCGGCTCTAATATCGGCCATGGTTACAATAGCATCATGAAGTTTTTTAGGACCGATAATTCTGATCGCGTGGAAATAGGATGGATCGTTATCTTCTAAATTGAAGTTATAAACTTGTTCTGGATTATCAACCTGAGGATTAAATAATTCGACATTCGCTCCCATTTTTTTAAGATCTTTACTGTATCCCATTTTATTTTCAAAGACAGTCTCATGAATCGTTGATGTACCTTCAGCCTGTGTCATAAGTACTGCCCAAGGCGCCTGCCAGTCTGTCATAAAGCCTGGATAAATACTCGTCTCAACATCAGTTGCCTTTAATGGCTGGGCATAGTAAAAACGAACGCCATTTGCCTTTTTCTCGTATTTGGCGTTAGCTTTATCAAGTACTTCATAAAATGACTGAAGGTCGACTTTCTCAGCGCCCTTAACGAGGATATCGCCCTTTGTAACATAGGCTGCGACGGCAAATGTTACGACTTCATTACGATCTGGACTGATGGTATACGTTGCACCATGAAGTTCTGGAACACCATTAATTGTGATCTCACGATGAGCTGTCCGCTTAATATCTGCACCCATTTCATTAAGAAGATTTATGAGGTCATCGATCTCTGGCTCCTCAGCTGCATTTCTGAGAATAGTTGTCCCTTCAGCCAGAACCGCGGCTAAGATGAGCGTCTCTGTTCCTGTGTGAGTGTTTTTCTTAAAGGTATAATCGATGCCTTTTAATCCTTCCGTCTTGGCATGAAAGTAACCATCATCACTGACATAACTAATATCAGCGTTCATGAGGCCAATACCTTCGATCGTTCGATCAATTGGTCTTGCGCCCAGTCTGCAACCGCCTGGATTTGGAACGATAGCTTCTTTGTAACGAGCTAAAAGAGGTGCGATAAACATCGAGGATGTGCGCGCTTTGGCAGCTTTATCTAAGGAGATTTGATGCGTCGAAAAATCATGCATGCGGACTTTCACGATATGATCATTAAATGATACTTCTCCGCCAATTTCCTTGATAATATCAATCATCACGAAAACATCAGCAATCTCAGGGACATTTTTGATAGTAACCTCTTCGGAAGTCAGACATGCAGCAACGAGAGCCTTAAGCGCAGCATTTTTCGCACCTGAGGCGGTAACTTCACCTTGGAGGATAGACCCGCCAGTAATTACATACTTTTCCATGCGCGTATTATACCATTTTGAGCTAATTAAAAGGTAATAAATCGATACTTTTGTAAATATCTCCGGCTCCCATGAAGACAATTGTGACGTTATCCTTAAGCCTTTCTTTACTTAATAACTCAGCTACTTGCTCAGGTTTTGCGATATACAATGCAGCTGGATGACGAAGCGTCAGCTTGTCGACGAGGAGCTTAGAGGATATCGTCGGATCGATAGCCTCGCGTGCTGATGGGAAAATATCAGTGATTATTACATTATGTGCCTGATCAAAAGCTGTTACGAAATCTTGGAGTAAGGTTTTGGTACGAGAGAAGGTATGCGGTTGAAAAATCGCGATCAACGTAGACTGCGGGTAGCGAGCTCTGAGGGACTTTAATGTACTTCTGATCTCAGTCGGATGATGAGCATAATCATCAAAGACATGTGCTCCGCTGACGAGCTGGCCTTTATATTCTAGTCGTCTTTTAGAACCTTTGAACTTGCCAAGAACGGCTTTTATCCTCTCAAGTGGCACTCCTGCCTCAAGAGCTAGCAATGTCGCTCCTAACGCATTCAAAGCATTGTGCTCACCAGTAACTGAAATACGGAATTCGCCAAGATCGACATCCTTTTGACTGACGCGGAAGAAGGTTTGTTCACCTGAGACATGAACATGGGTAATGACATAGGTATTTTTAGGCGAAAATCCATATGAGATTGTCTTACAGGGGGCGTCTTTGAGAATTGCGAATACCCGCTCATCATCGCCATTACCTACTAAGACACCATTTCGCGGCATCTTACTTGCAAACTGCTTGAAGACTGCTATCACATTCTCGAGCGTTGGATAGATATCAGGATGGTCATGCTCGATATTTGTAAATATCGCATACTGTGGACGCTGCCAAAGAAAGCGTGCCTTTCGATCATGTTTGGGTTCTGTCGCATATTCATCTGCCTCAGCGATAAAATAATTTCCTTTGCCAAAATGTCCTGGTAGTTTATCACCAAAGCTTCCTGTTCCGATCAAATATGAAGGATCCATATTATTTTCCTTAAGGATAGTCGTCAGCATGGCAGTCGTTGTCGTCTTGCCATGTGAACCAGCTACCGAAATCCCGATGAGTTTTTTCCCCAATATCTCTCCATCCATGAACTCACCTACCGCCTCACCTGCCGACATCACGGGGATGCCAAGATCTAAAGCTCGTACTACCTCAGGATTATCATACCCATTATGTGCACCTGTCGTAATGACCAGATCGATGCCCTGTGAGATATGTTCTGGTAAAAATCCGACGAGAGGCTTAATGTGCTTCCTTTCAAGAGCAACATCAGTAATGAATTTTTCTTCTACATCACTACCTGAGACGTCGATCCCAGCTTCTTTTGCAATGATAGCCAGTGGAGTCATACCGACTCCTTTTATTCCGACGAAGTGAATTCGTTTTACTTTATGCATGTTTCTCTCCTTTTTTCGCATCGAGTGCTTTCGTCACTGCCTCATAGTCACTCCATGATTTCTCACCTTTCCCCATATTCATTGACTGCTCATGGCCTTTGCCGGTGATCAATACGACATCATCGTTATCTGCTAAAGCGATCGCTTGCGTGATCGCTTGCTGACGATCTGTAATAATTTGGACATCTTTTCTGTCATGTGGCATACCCATTCTTATCTCCTGAGCGATCTTCTCAGGCGACTCTGTACGCGGATCCTCAGAAGTAAGAATGATCATATCTGCTAATTCACTTGAGACTTTCCCCATCAACGGTCTCTTACTTCGATCTCTCAGCCCGGCACTGCCAAAGACATGAATAATTTTACCTTTTTTCATATCACTTTTGACAGCCTCCAAGATATTTTTAACACCATTTGGCGTGTGCGCGAAGTCGATAATTACTTTAAAGGCTTCATTATAAACGACATCGACTCTTCCCTCTGGCGGCTTAAATGACTCTATCGCTTTTCTCGTAATTGTTGGATCAATCTGAAGCGTATCAGCGACGGCAAATGCTGCCAGCGAGTTATAGGTATTAAACTCACCAATAAGTGACGTTTTGAAAGAATGGTTCGAAGGATTTACATCAGCTGTATCTTTCAAGCCATATGAAATGATCGTCTTGCCTTTCAGTCGGCTCCTCATGTAACTGAAAGAATTATCATCCCGATTGAGAATCGCAACACGCGAGGCGAGAAATAGCTTGGCTTTAGCAGCCATATATCGCTCCATTGTCTTGTGATAATCTAAGTGCTCATGCGTGATGTTCGTGAGGACACCAATACTAAAGCTAATGCCATGAACCCGATGCTGATCGAGTGCGTGTGAAGTGACCTCAAGGACAAGATGAGTCATCCCAGCTTTCTTAACTTTAGCGATGTAAGACTGAAGTGTTGCAGGATCTGGTGTCGAGACATGAAAACCAGTGTCATATTTTTTGTCTCCGATATACGCAGCCACCGTTGAGATAAGAGCCACTTTTACCCCAGCTTCTTTTAAGATGTGGTAGATCAAACTCGAGGTCGTCGTCTTTCCATCTGTTCCTGTCACACCAATAACAGTCAACGAATTAGCAGGACGATTGTACTTACGGACGGCACGAATCGCTTGAAGGAGATGATAATAATTTTTCGCAGACTGAAGCATAGGCATAATTATATACTTCCCGATCCCGAGAAGCTACTTTAATGCAAGTGACGCAAAAAAGTAAGCACAGTATGATAATTAAAGTAATACATCAACCCGTTAAGAAAAATGAGGACTGGAAAGACAAATGACTTCTCGACGACTCCCCCAGTTTTCATACGGAGAAAACTAAATGGTGGAAATCCGAGACGAATAGGAATTGGAAAGAAAATTGGTACCCCCTCATGAGTAAAAAAATCCATTACCAAATGCGAAATAACTCCGATCATAAACGCCCACCAAACGATATGCATATCTACCAGAACAAAAGTACCCAATAAATCTAAAATTATTCTCGCGATTATCCCTGCCATGACGACACCAACGAGTGAATGAGAAATAAACCGATGACCGCCAATAAGCGGCGATATAATCCGGCCTATGATACTTCCTGCACGCATATCTCGCCATAACTTAGCAGTCGGCTGATCAATATCAGGCGCTAATCCACCTACCATGTTAGCGGTAAAAGCGACAAGCGCTGTGGCAAGGGTAATTTTATCAGGAGGTGTGGTAACGAGGACATACGTTAAGGCTGTAAATGCAGCCATATCATGTGTTCGTCCTGTCATACTATCCAGTATAACAAACGGCCAATAGGGGTGAAACCCCTCAAGCAATGTAACAAGGGGTTTCACCCCTATTAGTTAAAAAGCAGCAAATTCTTTCCAGGGCAAAGTACCTTGACTCGCATCATAGCCTTGTTTTAAGGCTCGCGCTACAGTATTTACTGCTTTAGGCAGGACCTCATACTCTGTCTTATGGATCTTCGCTTCCCATGAGTCAGGTGTCTCATCATCACCTCGAGTAACTTCTCTTTGCAGAACAATTGGCCCGGTATCGACGGGATTTCCAGGTAAGATTTGATGAACAGTCACACCAGAGACAGGTAATTGCTGATCAAATGCGTCCTGTATTGCATGTGCACCACGAATAACAGGTATTTCTCCACGAGATGTCATGATAGTTGCAGCATTGTCTGGTGTCAGGAGAGCTGGGTGAAGATTAAGGATGGGAATCTGTCTATCGACTGCTGCTTGGAGCACTCGACGTCTGAGAATACCCATGTAGCCAGCGAGCACGACCATATCAAGTCCATTCCGATCGATCGTATCAACTAATCTGGTGTCTAGATCAAGTTTGCGTTCGTCAGTTAAAAGCTCATCATTGAATGCGATTACCTCCGTTGGGATATTCGCTCGCTCAGCTCTCGTAAGCCCCAATACACCAGGCTTGTTCGAGACAACAACTGGGATTTCTGCACGGAGTAAGCCTGCCTGGGACAGATCGATGAGTCTTTGCAGATTGGTACCACTACCAGAAATAAAGACACCGGCTTTAGGCTTACCCGGGATATCTCTCTCGTGACGAGGTAAAGTATCTAAAAAACCTCCCATTTCAAGTCGATTCATCAGCGTTCATATCATATCCATCTCTTTTATATTCTGCAATAATGACATGGTATAATAGAGCCATGAAACCTGAAATAACGATAGAGGATTTCGCTAAATTAGATCTCCGCGTTGGCACTGTTAAAGAAGCGACACGAAAAGAAGGATCAGAAAAATTGATTCGCCTTACCGTAGATTTCGGCGAAGAAGGCACTCGGACTATTTTTACTGCTCTCTATCCCCTTTTCCAACCAGAAGAGTTTTTGAATAAACAATTTATTTTCGTGTTTAACCTCGCACCACGCAAGATGATGGATGAATTCTCACAAGGGATGATTATGGCTGCCGAAGGTCCTGAAGGAACACGTCCTATTCCTCTTATCCCGATGGTGGAAGCACCAGATGGATCCGCTATTCGTTAAACTCACTTACCATCACTTAACTCATCCATCTCTGTAGGGGGGATGTTGTAATACTCCAATGCTTTTCGGGCGATATGAAAAAATGTCGGTGCAGCAGTCTCAGCGCCATAAATTGATTTCGTCGGACGATCATAGATTACAATCATCACGAACTTCGGATCTCCAGCCGGAGCATAACCTACGAATGAAGCGATCGTCTGCTTCGGATCATAATGTCCAGCGACAGGGATCTGGGCAGTACCAGTCTTTCCAGCAATTCTATATCCCTTAAGACGAGCGAAATTAGCTTCTCCTTTATTTACAGCATTAACCATAATCTCAGTCATAATTTTGGCAGTTTTCTCACTCACCGGCTGGTTGACGACTTTAGGCGGGATGACAATTTTCTTCCCATCTGGTGTCTCGATACTTGCAACGATATGCGGTTCCATTCTCTTGCCGCCGTTAGCGAGGGCACCAACTGCGACGAGAAGTTCAATTGGTGTCACCGAGATTCCCTGGCCAAAACTTGAAGTGGCGAGGTCAATTGGGTACCAGTCATCTCGAGGCCTGATCGATGGGATAACTTCCCCCTGGAGATCGATATTTGTCGCCTGACCAAATCCATATTTTTTGATGTACTCGATCATTCGATCAAGGCCGAGCTTCTTTGAGACAAAGGTCATACCCGTATTATCTGAGTGTTGAATGACTTCAGTCATCGTCAAATTCGGTTGATATTCATCGTTCCAGGTATGGATATCATACCCACCGATAGACACAGGTCCAGCACAGATATCACACTTGGTTTCGGGTTTTACTAACCCTTCATTGATAGCAGCCGCCATGACCAGAGGTTTAAAGGTCGATCCCGGCTCGTAGGTATCAGTGATAAAACTATTTTTATAATCGGTATCAGAATAATCGTAATACGTCCTCGGGTCGAACGATGGAAATGAAGCCATAGCTAATATTCCGCCTGTTTTTGCATCCATCATGGCCGCCATTGCACCAACAGCACCATTTTGTTCCATACCTGTCTTTAACTCATTCTCCATCACGTACTGTAATACTCGATCGACATGGAGCGTAAGACTTCGTCCATCTACCTGAGCAGTTGAGTTATTTAACTTTGCTAAAATCGGTCTGCCGAATGCATCATGAATCTGCTTAGCAATGCCTTCTTTCCCTCTCAGCTGTCGGTCATAATAGCCTTCGAGGCCGAAATAGCCTGTATCGTCTCCTGCATCATCTTTACCAACAAATCCGAGTAATTTCGCACCGACTGATGCTTCTGGGTAAAATCTCACTGATTTATCATCAAAGCCAATCCCTGGTAAATTAAGCTTATCGACAGTCTCTTTGGTGGTGTTATCTAAATTAGATTTGAGTGCGACCCAGTATCTATTAAGTGTTAAGAGTGCAGAAATTGAAGCCGGATCTTCTTGTAAGATCGGCGCGAGGAGGGCTGTGGTTTTGTTAATATCTTTAACTTCTTTAGGATTCGCAAAGACTTGATAGGTTAATTTATTAGAGGCTATAGGAAAACCATCTGAAGTCCTGATCTCACCACGTGTCGGATCAAGCTTGATATTCTGACCATACTGCGATTCACCGAGAGCTGATAGTTCCATCGCCTTGAACTCTTGCCAATAAAATAACCTACAACAGATCAAGAGGAATGAAAAAGCAAAAGCCAAAAAAACAAATCGGTAACGCCAAGTCATCATCGTCGAGCCAGAGGTAATGGTTGAGCGATAACAAGAGTTGCTTTACTTTCCTGGAAGCCCATACTCGCAGCCCGTGAGGCGATCGAATTTAACGAAGAAAGGCTCAGAACCTGTTCATGAAGGACTTCGTTTTGCTTTTGAAGAGTTGTTATCTCGTCCTGAATCTTACTTAACTCGATACCAGTCGTCGAGATACTGTTAGCAGCAACGACCTGAACGATCGATAAGGCAACGATAACTAATATATTTAAAGCTATGAATAGGGCAGGTCTTTTCATAATAATAATCTCGAGAAAAAACGTAGTTTTGTCTCTACGCGCCTTCGAAGTGAATTCGATCTCACTTCTGAGAGCGGCGCTGCTCTTCTTCCTTTAGATTCTCTCTAAAACTCGTAACTTTGCGCTACGCGATCTTCTATTCAGAAGTACTTCTTCATCTGTTGCTACTACTGGTTTATCTGTCACTATCTTGCCTAATCCTTCTCTTTCAAATTCTTCGTAGGCTTTCTTAACAATTCGATCCTCAAGCGAGTGAAACGAGATAATCACGAGTCTTCCTCCAGGCTTTAGAAGCTGTACTGCTTGTGGCAGTACTTCCTCTAAAGCATGTAACTCGTCATTGACTGCGATTCGCAGAGCCTGAAAGACTCTCGTCGCCGGATGGATAGCTCCATCACTATGAATCGTTTGCTTAATCAGTGCTGCTAACTCATCAGTCGTCTCAAAAAGCTTTTGTTTGCGACGTGAACTAATTGCTTTAGCAATTTTCCGAGCGAATGGTTCTTCTCCGTATTTCTCAAATAACTCGGTAAGCTCTTTCTCTCCGAGCGCATTGACTAAATCTCGAGCCTTCACTTGTAACTCTCTTCCCATGCGCATATCTAATGGCCCTGGCTGAAAACTAAATCCTCGCTCCGCTTCATCAAACTGATGACTCGAAACACCAAGATCCATCAGGATACCAGCTACAGTGCCAAATCCTACTCGTGGTGCGATCGAGCCAATTTGGCTGAAGTTCTGTTGGACAATAGTTAACTCTTTACCTTCCTCCAGACCCTCGCTTCGAAGTTTTTCTTTCACGAACGTAATAGCATCTGAGTCCACATCAAACCCCAAAACTCTTCCACCACGTTTAATTATCTCGAAAGTATGCCCGCCTCCACCTAAGGTGCAGTCAATATATAACTCGCCGTGTGTAACAGCTAGAAATGTCAGTACTTCTTGTAAAAGAACAGATGTGTGATAGTTATTCATGTTTTTCTGACGTCGTAATATCAATTGTTAATAATTCAGGTGCTTTTGAGACAGTCTCGTCATATTTCTTAAACAATGATTTGTCCCACAACTCGAGATACCGATCAACTCCAATGAAAATAACATCTCGCTTGAGTTTTGCGTGCTCAATCAGAAATGTCGGCAGAAGCATTCTTCCCTGGTTATCAAGCTTGAGCTCTATCGCGTTACCAAAAAGATATCGCTGCAGATCTCGTGTCGCC
>CAZRDR010000042.1:0-2353 GCA_964598995.1 uncultured Gammaproteobacteria bacterium
TTCAATCAGGGACGGTATAGCGCCGAGTGATGAAGACATCCGTATTTTTCATGCGAGCCATAAAATGGGTAAGGGAGTCGGTGTATGGCCGTTAAGAGATTTTATGGAAAATTATTGGGTCGTACGCTTAAAAAATCTCAGCCGACAGCCTCAGCAATTCTGAATTTCTCTCGTAATCTTGCTATAATAGAGCACTATGAAAAAAATTCTGCTCATGCTTCTCTGCCTCAGCTTTTTAGCTATCTCTCCGAAAGCTTTTGCTAGTGAGGACCCTTTGAGTAAGCCAAATAATAAATTCGGTATTCATATTCTCTTCCCAAGTGAATTAGACGATGCCAAAAAACTTGTTAACTCGAGCGGCGGCGACTGGGGGTATGTGGTAATACCGATCCAATCTGGCGATAAGGACTTAGAGAAATGGCAGTCGTTCATGGACAAGGCTCGGGATAACCACCTCATCCCCATTCTTCGTCTGGCAACTGAAGGAGATTATTTTCATACGAATTTCTGGAGACGTCCTCAAGAGACTGATATCTTAGACTTCGCAAACTTTCTCAACTCATTAACCTGGCCGACTAAAAATCGCTATATTATTGTCTTTAACGAAGTTAACCGAGGTGACGAATGGGGCGGAGCTGCTGATCCAGCTTATTACGCACAACTCTTAAGTTATTCAGTGACCGTCTTCAAATCGCTTAACCCGGATTTTTTTATCATCAGCAGCGGGCTTGATAACGCAGCTCCGAATAAAGGGACAGAATATATTAATGAATACTCTTACCTAGAGGGGATGAATGAGGCAGTACCTGGCATCTTTAACCAGATAGATGGTGTTGCGAGTCACTCTTACCCAAATCCAGGCTTTTCCCAAGCGCCAAGTGTCAAAACACAGGAAAGTATCACGAGTTTTGACTATGAGAGATCTCTTATTGCGCAGATGACCTCAAAAAGACTCCCTATCTTTATCACTGAGACTGGCTGGTCAAATACGAGCGTTAATGATGACAAACGTGCTGATTACTACAAACAAGCGTTCTCCACAGTCTGGAACGACTCAGACATCGTCACGGTAGCACCGTTCTTACTGAAAGCTTCTGGTCCATTCGCTCAATTCTCATTCCTTAATGACGACAATTCAGAATCCAAACAATACGCGATGTTCAGAAATTTACCAAAGACCAAAGGCACTCCCGAGTTAACCAAGCAGGTTCTAGCAGCCTCAACTCTTGAGCAAGAACCGGTACCTAAATCATTCATAGAAGATAAAAAATCAGATCAAACTGATCCGCCTCGAGTATCTAAACTGCTCCGTGATACCTTTGCGTGGGTAATGAGACTATGATAACGATAATTCATGGCGACGATATCGGCGCCTCACGAAACTATTTTAACGATATAAAGCAGCGAAGTCCTGAGGCAGTGAGTGTCGACGGACCCTCTCTCACAGTCACTGACCTAACTCAAATCCTCGATGGAGGCGGGCTGTTTCAGACAGAAAAAACTATTATTATTGAAAATTTTTATGCTAAAAAGAAATCTCCTAAAGAATTCGAAGCTCTTGTTACAACACTTCAAGATAATACGCTTGAGAATGAAATCTTTCTCTGGGAGAATAAAGAACTTGATAAAAAGTCTCTCGGCTTCTTCAAACATGCTACGGTAAAGACATATAAACTGCCTCAGACACTCTTTCTCTTTCTTGACTCACTCAAACCGAACACTGGCTCGCATCTCGTCTCTCTTTTTCAAAAAGTCATCAGCACGACAGAGCCAGAAATAGTCATGGCTATGCTGATTCGCCATGTTCGTATCCTTCTCGCGCTTAAACAAAAAAGTAACGATCCAATCGATGAAGTAAAACGTCTCGCGCCGTGGCAGGTAGGAAAATTACAAAAACAAGCCCAACTTTTTACTGACTCTCAACTCATAACTCTTCACGAAAAGTTATATAAGATCGATAAAGGTCTCAAAACCGGCGAGTTATCGATGCAGTTAGCAACTGCACTTGACATTTTACTTGCTGATATCTAATATTGGCTCATGGATATCAATCCAAAGATCTTTAAGGCCTACGACATCCGCGGTATCTACCCCTCTGAGATTAACTCCGAAACAGTCCAAGCAATTGTTAAAGCTACCTATACTTTTTTTAAGCACAAACTGAATCTTGATCGTCAGATGACAGTTGTCTTAGGAAATGACATGCGTACATCATCACCTGAACTCATGGAAGTCGCCCGCAAGACACTTGTTGAAATGGGCGCTCACGTCATCGATGTCGGTATGATCTCCACCCCATCATTTTATTTCTCAGTCTTCCACTATAACTACGACGCTGGTATCCAGATCACCG
>CAZRDR010000043.1:0-8826 GCA_964598995.1 uncultured Gammaproteobacteria bacterium
GTTAGAGCGTCTTAAAAAGATAGCTGGACCTACTATGGAGTTTTTGGGGCCTGTTCCTGATGAAAAGCTGATCCCACTTTATCAACACGCGAAGGCGTTATTATTTCCTGGCTTTGAGGATTTCGGCATAGTAATGGTCGAGGCGTTAGGGCTGGGGACTCCAGTCATCGCGTATAAGAAAGGAGGAGCTCTCGATATTATCGAAGATAAAAAATCAGGATTATTTTTTAGTAAGCAAACCCCAGCATCACTTATAGCTGCAATGAAAAAATTTGATAGGTATGAGTTTAGTCCACGTACGCTACGGATACGTGCTGAGCTTTTCTCACAGACGCAATTTAAGAAGAAAATGAAAGAGTTTATTGTACAGTCTTTGCAAAAGAAGAAAATCATGTATAATGATGTCAACCTATGAAAGTTGTACTTTTCGCTGGTGGTGTCGGTTCTCGTCTTTGGCCTCTCTCACGCAAAAATACTCCTAAGCAATTCGGTAAGATTATCGGTGATCAATCGATGCTCCAAATAGCAGTTCAAAAGCTTTTCCCTACATTCCAATGGCCAGACATTTATATTTCTACTGGTAATCAGTACGAAGAAATAGTCCGTGAACAACTCCATGAACTTCCTTCAGGGAATATCCTGGTTGAGCCTGAAATGCGAGATGTCGGTCCAGCCGTAGGACTTATTACTTCACTTTTTGTAAAACGTGACCCAAATGAACCAATCGCACTTCTGTGGGGGAGTGACCATCTCGTTCGTGAAGAAGAACTATTTAGAAATGTGTTAGTTGCCGCAGAAAAATTAGTGAGAGAAGATGGCGATAGAATTGTCTTCGTTGGCCAGAAGCCTCGTTTTGCTAACCAAAATTTAGGCTACATCGAGTATTCAGAGAAAGTAAAAGAAGTTGATGATTTACCGGTTTATTCGTTCTCAAATTTCCAATATCGTCCTCATTTATCAACAGCTGAAAGGTGGGTTAAAGATGGGCATCATGCCTGGAACTTAGGCTACTTTGTTACGACCCCTGGATTCTTATGGAAGTTATTCGAGCAGTTCGCACCTGAGTTATTCGCAAAGCTTAAAGAGATTAATGACGCTGTAGATACTCCTGAATATGAGGAAGTACTGCAAAGAGTCTATCCAACAATTGAAAAAATCTCATTTGATAATGCGATTCTTGAAAAAATGGATCCTAAGTACGGCTATGTATTATCCGTTGATCTTGGTTGGAGTGATATTGGTGCCTGGGAAGCATTGAAAGAAGCTCTTTCAGCTAACCAAAACGAGAATGTTACTCGCGGTGATGTCTTGATTGAGGATACCAAAGATACGCTCGTTTTCAATTTTAACAAACAGTTAGTTGTCGGCATTGATCTGGAAGGAATGGTAGTAGTTAATACGAATGACGTGATTCTCATCTGTCCTAAAGATTCAGTTCCTAAAGTGAAGCAGATTGTCTCAAACCTCAGTGGAACCGAGCACGAACATCTCGCCTAATCATGCCATACGTAGAAGTACAAAAGAGTAAAGCGTACGAGTTGGCAAAAAGAACAATAGACGTTGTTAGTAGTATCATTATCCTCATTGTTTTTTCGCCAATTATTCTTCTTGTCGCTGTAGCAATTAAATTAGATTCCAAGGGTCCTATCCTTGCTGATACACCAGAGCGAGTTGGCCAAAACGGTAGACTCTTTAAAATGTTTAAATTCCGTTCGATGATCCCCAACGCACATATTATCCTTCGTGAAGATCCTGAATTCGCTTCGCTTTATGAACAGTATAAAAAAGGTAGTTATAAATTAAAAAATGATCCTCGCATTACACGCGTCGGCCGCTTTATTCGTAAACATTCTCTCGATGAAGCACCTCAGTTATTTAACGTACTTAAAGGGGATATGAGTCTTGTTGGACCTCGTGCTTATTATCCTGATGAACTCCGCGAGCAGCAGAAAAAATACCCAGAGACGAAAGACGCAGTAAAAGTCGTGCTCTCAGTAAAACCTGGGGTAACCGGTCTTTGGCAGGTATCAGGACGAAGTGAAATTAACTTTGATAAGCGAATCGAGATGGATGCTAATTATGTGAGAAGACGTTCGATTCTCTATGATATCTGGCTTATGCTTAGAACTCCATCAGCCGTCATTACAGGAAGAGGTGCAAGATAAGATAAAGGCACTCCTGTCAAGTTGACAAAACTCTGAACTCTTTCGTATCATTAAATCTATGCCCGGCTTTGGGAAGATCGATCTTGACCTGAAGAACGAGACAGCACCCACCCAACCATCACCTATGGCACGCAAGAAAACCAACAATCGTCGCAGAATCAGTCCCAAAAATCTTCGCCTCATTATTGGCGGCGTTGTTGTATTTTTCGTACTCTTTATTCTAGGATTCGTTCTTCCTACGCTTGCCTTAGTTAAGTCTGCGAAATCAACCTATACTCAATCAAAGGCATTATCTTTTGCGGTAAAGCAGCAGAATATTGACCTTGCTTCAGACGAGTTGACCAAGACACAAGCTGCATTAACTGATACTAAAAATAAGCTCCATTGGTTAGGGTATCTGCATTTTGTTCCGATTGCTAACTTTTACTACAACGATGCTAACCATATGATGAATGCTGGAGATGAAGGACTTAAAACAGCTCGCATTGTTATCGATGCATTAAAACCATATGCAGATGTATTAGGGCTTAAAGGGCAGGGAACATTCGTAGGTGGATCTGGTGAGGATCGTATCAAAACAGCTGTACTGACATTAGGAAAAATTACTCCACAGATCGAGACTATTTCTAGCAGTTTGACCAGGGTAAAGACCGAAGTCGATCAGATCAACCCTCATCACTATCCTAAATTCCTCTTCGGTAGTAAAATTCAAGATCAGCTTACCTCAGTGAAGACACTCACCGATGAGAGTGTAGAGTTTGTAAGTCAGGCACGACCACTCATTAAAGTCTTACCAACACTTCTTGGAGAGCAAGAAGAGAAAAAATATCTCGTTTTATTCCAAAACGATAAAGAACTTCGTCCAACTGGAGGCTTTATTACCGCTTATGCTGTATTTCGTATCGATAAGGGAGTAATTAATCTTGATCGATCAGATGATATTTATCCACTCGATAATAGTATTTCTAACAAACCGTCAGCACCTGCACCTATCTTAAAGTACTTGCCTAAGGTTTATTCACTTAACCTTCGTGACAGTAATCTCTCACCAGACTTTATCGAGTCTATGAAGACTTTCAACTCACTTTACAATAGGGCTTCGGGAAGAGTTGATGTCGATGGGGTCATCGCACTCGATACTAATGTGTTAGTTACAACTATTAAAATCTTAGATGATACTCTGACAGTTGATGGTCAGACATTCACGACCAAGACTGATCCACGCTGTGATTGTCCACAGGTTATCTATGCGCTTGAGGATAACATCTCTCGTCCAGTTAATTACATCAAGACTGATCGAAAAGGTCTACTTGGAGACATGCTGCAGACACTCATGAAGAAAGCTCTATCTTCGTCTCCAAAAGAATATTGGGGACCACTTTTCCAGTCGATGCTCGCACAGACACACCAGAAGCATATTCTCTTTAATCTCTATAATGAGGATGCACAATCAGGTATAGAGTCTCTGCAGGCAGCAGGTCGTATTGTGCCATTTGAAGGAGATTATCTCCATATTAATGAGGCTAACTTCAGTGGAGCTAAGACGAATCTCTTTATCGATCAGTCTGTCGAGAATTCATATGAGGTAGCTAGAGATGGGACTGTAACGAAGACTGTTACTATCAATTACAAGAATACGCATGCACCTTCTGACTGCAACTTAGAGCGAGGTGGACTGTGTCTGAACGCTGAGTATCGCGACTGGATTAGACTCTATGTTCCTAAAGGAAGCACATTAATTAGTAGCAAAGGTTCACAAGTAAAGATGTCAACGTATGAGGATCTTGGTAAGACTGTCTTTGATGGATTCTTAACAGTTCGTCCGCTTGGTGCTGCTACATTCACTATCAGTTATAAACTGCCATTTAAGGTCCAGGGCGGTAAACTGCCGATGCTCATCCAGAAGCAGCCAGGAACCTATATGCCAGCCTACACAGTAAAAGTAAACGGTCATAAAGTTGACAAATTTAATCTTCTCACCGATAAGAAATCGACTCTTGATATCTAATTTGACTAGGTAAGACAACCTCTTTACAATAGACCTCGTGCGCCACCTCAAGACTGAAGGAATAATTATCAAAAGACGGGATTTTAACGAAGCAGATCGCATAGTTACTATCTACACGAAGGATATGGGAAAGATATCCATGAAGGCAGCAGGGGTAAAACGAATTACGAGTCGGCGTGCATCCCATATCGAACTACTTAACTTAACCCGTATTTCACTTTATAAAAAATCCCAAATGCCTGTACTCGCTGAAGCACAAATGGTTAATAGTTTTACCGAGATTAAAAATGATCTCGAGAAGACAGGCTTTGCTTACCATATTTGTGAACTTATTGATGGTCTATGTCCTGAAGAGCAGAGTCAGCCCGAAGTCTTTCAGCTTTTTAAAGATACGCTCAATGAAGTAAGTCTAGCTGGCGGGACAGAAGAGCTGCTTTTTATTATCCATGATTTTGAGATTCAGCTATTAACGATGCTTGGTTTTTGGCATAAGCAGCCCGACGAATCAACAGAGTTAGACACTCACCAGTTCATCGAAAACATCCTTGAGCGAAAGCTCAAGAGTCATCGTATCTTCTCCAAGCTGCATTAGTTCTTCACGATGTTTAAAATTTCTGTTATCATACGCTCATGAGTGAGATATCAATGGACAAATTACAAGCCCTCTTTAAACGCCGTGGTTTTGTTTATCCAGGTTCTGAACTGTACGGTGGTCTGGCAAATACCTATGACTATGGTCCTGTCGGTACCGAGCTTCTTCGCAATATTAAAAATTTGTGGTGGAAGTACTTCGTGCAAAAGCGCGATGACATGGTAGGTCTTGATGCGAGTCTTATCTCACATCACAAGGTCTGGGATGCTTCAGGTCATACAGCAGGTTTCTCAGATGCATTAGTTGACTGTAAAGCCTGCAAAACCCGCATTCGAGCAGATCATCTCCTTGAGGACTGGATAAGTCTTAATAAAGATGTCGATTCGGCCAATAAAGAATACACAGTCCTAACGCATGAGAAAGTAAGTGAAGCATTTAAAAATGAAAAGGTCGAAGGCTGGTCGCCTGAAGAGATGACCGAGTTTATCAAAGTCTTCCAAGTCCCATGCCCGAACTGCAAAGATAATCCTGGTACTGAGTGGACTGCAGTCCGCAAATTCAACCTCCTCTTCCCAGTAAGTCTTGGTATCGTTGAAGGTGAACAAGGTTTAGCGTATCTCAGGGGTGAGACAGCTCAGGGCATGTTCGTGGACTTTGATAATATCGTTAACTCCACACGAGTCAGACTTCCTTTCGGTATCGCACAGGTAGGTAAGTCATTTAGAAATGAGATAACGCTTGGTAACTCAGTTTTCCGAACGATTGAATTCGAACAAGGCGAGATCGAGTATTTCTTCGATCCGAATAAATCAGACTGGAATGAATTATTTAATTCATGGAAAGAATCGATGTGGAAGTTCGTAACTGAACAGTTAGGTGTTAAGGCAGAGAATTTGAGATGGCGTGAACATACTGATGAAGAGAGATCATTTTATAGTAAACGTACTGAAGATATGGAATATCGCTTCCCATTCGGCTTTAAAGAGCTGTGGGGTCTGGCGTATCGCACTGACTATGACCTCAGTCAGCATGAGAAGCACTCAAATCGTGAACTCGTCATCAATGATCCTGAGACGAATACTAAGATAAAGCCTCATACGATTGAGCCGGCAGTTGGTATCAATCGTCTTTTCTTGATGGTTCTCTCGGATGCGTATACTGAGGACGGCGAGCGAGTGGTCTTAAAGTTGCATCCACGTCTCGCATCCTATAAAGTTGCTGTCTTTCCACTGCTTAAAAATAAGCCTGGGCTCGTTGAGAAGGCAAGAGAGGTCTATAACATGCTAAAAGAGCAGATCGATGGGATAGTCGTCTGGGATGACAGAGGTAACATCGGTAAGAGGTACTTAGCCCAGGATGAGATCGGTACACCATACTGTGTAACAGTTGACTTTGACACGCTAGAAGATAATAGTGTTACTATCCGAGATCGTGATACAGCGTCACAAGAAAGAATAGGCATAGAACAGCTTGCAAAACATATATCTTCTAAGCTACTATAAGGTTGTTATCCATTCGTAAAAAATTTGCATGCCTGAGCGTTTTACTGCTATTGATATCGGACCTGTACCTGAAGTTGATAAACCAAGCCATGAATGTGCTATCGTCGGTGTCCGCTCACGCAAATTTCCAGTTGCTGAGATTGCGCTTGAGGGTCTAATTGAGCTAAATCATAGAGGACAAGAAGGAGCAGGAGTTATGGTCTCGAATGCTGTTGAGACAGCAATTGAAAAAGGGAATGGACTTGCAACGATTGTTTTTAATAGAGAAAAAAGACTTCCTCACATTAGTAATCCAGTTGTGGCCTTAGGGCAGGATAGATATACGACCTCTGGGAACGATAATGATACCCAACCATTCCAGGAAAGAAGTATTGGTATGGCCCACAATGGTAACCTCACGAATATTAATTGGTTACGTGAAGAATATGGTCTTCCTAAAATTATCGATGGCGCTCAGAGTGACAGCAGAGCAGCTCTATCAATTATCAACATGATGCCCGGAGAGACACCTCGAGAGAAATTCTTAGCGGCAGTAAAGCGATTCGAAGGAGCTTTTAATATGATCCTCTCAGCAGGTGATACCATGTTTGCAACACGTGACCCACTAGGATTCAGACCACTAGCACTTGGTAAATTACATGATGATGGAGGATTTGCTGTCGCATCTGAAAATGTCGCATTTGAAAGAATGGGGGCCGAGTACATTCGAGATATTATTCCTGGAGAAACTATCATGGTAGATGATGAAGGTGTTAAAACAATTGGAATGGATCAAAGGGCAAAATTAGCGCAGTGTATTTGGGAGTTAATTTATATCGGTAGACCTGATAGCACGATCTTCGGCATTCCAGTAACTCAGTTTAGACACAGGCAGGGGAGAATATTAGCGAGACATTTGCCTGATGCAGATGTGCTGATGCCAGTTCCAAAGTCTGGTATTGCCTCTGCGGAGGGAGTATTAAATTCCCCAGAATTTAGAGAGAGTGGTATGGAATATTATACTGGTCTTTATACTAATGCCTATCGAGACGCTGATAAAGGAGGAAGAACATTTATCTTACCTAATGGTAGAGATGAGGCTGCAACGATGAAGTATAGTCCGATTGAGGAAATTGTCAGAGGTAAAAGAGTAGTATTAGTAGATGATACGATCGTCCGAGGTTCCATGCGTAAAGTTGTTAACAAATTAAGAGCGCATGGCGCTGTTGAGGTCCATGCACGCATACCTTCACCACCTGTAAAACATGGGTGCTATTATGGTGTAGACTTTGGCAGTGGTGAACTGATTGCGAACAGCTATCCTGACTTAGAAGAAAGGGCTCGGGCATTAAATCTTGACAGCCTTTATCACTTCAGTTATGCTGAACTCATGGAGGCTGCTCTCGGCAATAAGGTTGACGATGAGGTGGCCGAAGAAGTTTTTGAAAACCATGACTTCTGTGGAGCTTGCTTTACAGGAAGATACCCATTAGACGTCAGTGGAGTAATTCCACGAACAAATAATCTATATGAAGAATAATAAAAATTTGCTCATCATTATTGCCGTAGTCGTTGTACTTCTTTTAGGCGTTGGCGGTTACCTCGTCTTTGGACGTAAAGCCGCAGCTCCAGCTACCACTCAGAAACAATTTACCGAAGATGATGCTATCAAGATTAAGCCTAGCGAAATAGGTCTTACGATGGAACTATCTCCAGATAAGAGAAAAGTTCGTTTTATCGCAGCTAAATTAGATGGAGCTAAATCTCTCGAGTGGACATTTAATTATGACGCTGATATCCCACCAGATCAGAGATCTGAGGGTGATGGTAACTCGAAAGTATCTCAGGCATTCGGTAGTCTTGAACCTGTCGATGTCAGTGGTAAATCATCCTATACCTCAGAATTTCGTGAGTTAGGTACATGCTCAAGTGGCCATTGCCGTTTCGATACAGGTGTTGAAAAAGTAAATCTCGTCCTTAAGATGACTAAGACTGATGGAAAAGTCTATCAAGTCGAAGATTCAATTAGCCTCTAAGTTCTTCTTTTTTTAATTCAGTAATTTCTTACATTCACTAACGCTATTGGTAGCGTTTTTCTATTGCCCTGGACACAACGCTGTGAAAAATCGTGTTGACAGCTCATGTGAAAAGTGCCAATATTAATATATTGTAGTGATAGGTAGTGAAATGTAGTGAAAGATTTGATAAGATCACTCTGCGACTGAATACGAAGTTCGATCGTTAACAATTCATGCTTTTAGGACAAATCGAAGCTAGGCTGAGTAAGAAGCATCAAGTAGCACTTCCTAAGGAATACCGAGAAGAATTAGGTGGGACCGTCATCGTTACGAAGGGATTTAATACCTTTCTTCAGATAATTGCTAAGAAAAATTGGAAGGTGCTTCTCGAAGGAAGTAAAGGACGACCCTTTACAGATCAGGCGACACGAGATCTGCAGCGATATCTTTTTGGTAACGCGATAGAGCTCAAGCTTGATAACCAGGGAAGAATGCTTCTGCCGACATTTCTGATTGAGCACGCAAAACTCAAGCGAGATGTTATTTTCATTGGAGTTGATCG
>CAZRDR010000044.1:0-25177 GCA_964598995.1 uncultured Gammaproteobacteria bacterium
TTTTGAGAAAGATATTCCTGGGGAGATAATGCGACAAGTATGTTTCGTGTCCCAGCTAATTTGGCGAGGTCAACATGATCAAGTTCAGGTCTGCCTACTCTTTTATCCCAATCGGTTCCACCGAAAATGTATTTACTAAAATTAGTCTTGGATCCAGTCGTTTGGAAAAGCAAAGGATCGTATTTACCATAAAAGAGGAAATATGCATACGGCTGCCAGTAATGTCCGGTAATGATAACCTTATCATACTGTCCTTGGAGAGAATTTACTTTCATAACAAGCTGCTTATAACCATCTCCCCAATCGGGAGCAGCAGTTACGGTATTGTGGTAAGCATATGCAGGGATAAAGGAGATAAAACCGTACACAGACACACCAAGCATAAGAAGTATTGCGAGAAATCCTATTTTATATTTTTCCCTCATAACCAAATAAAGCCAGTACATTCCCCCAGCACAAAAGATCGTTAAAGGCATAACCATAGGCAGTGAACGAAGTGCATGCGGCGATGGGACACTAAGACTTGCTGGGATTGGCGCTGCGAGTAACCAGCCGCACAAAACAAGAAATACCTTCCTATTTTTTTTGTGAATAAACCAAAGTCCGATAACTATAAATGGAAGTTCCCAAGCGTAAAGTAAGCCTCTATCTTTAACTGAATGTCGTGGATTGCCATCACCAGCAAAGAACAAATAACGAGGCGAGAAATGACTAACATAGTTACCCACTATATTTTCAACATAAATGATTCTTCTGTTATAAATAATTTTTGCAACAGCACTATCTCCCGCTTTAATCCTGGCATCAGCTGCTTTTGAAACTGTCTCTGTCGTATTATCAAAAACATCAACTTGTTGTGTTCTTACATCTCCATGTTGTGCCCAATTAATTAAGAGTGGAGAGATGAGAACAATCGCTAAAACAAAAGAAATAACAAATGGCTTACGAAGTGTCTGAGTCTTTAATTCGTTCGAAAAGATGCCAATAAAACTCAGCAAGAACGCCGGGACAAAGACAACTGAACTTCGATAAAGATAAAAATTAATAGCAAAAACCAGGAATGCAAAGTAAAAATACTTAGAACTGACTAAACCACGAATTAATAAATATGTACCAACTATTGAAAAGCAGAACGCTACATTCGCCTCAAACCCTGTCCGAGAAAAAATAATATGCCACGGCGTAATGGCTAGAAGAAATGCTGAGATTAATCCAATTAACCTACCTTCTTTAGGTTTTTTGAAGTAAGAAAAAAGCTCTCTGATTACAAGATATGTGAATACGACACTTAGTACCCCACTTAATCCCGAGGTAAAGCGGACAGAAAATTCGTTAAGACCAAAAAGTGCGATGGGAACAGTCGACAGATAAATATTTGCAGGCATTTTGTCATCATCGAAGGCTCTAAAAAGAAGTGGAAATTCCCTACCCCATTCGTCTTTACCTGTATGCAATATGCTGTAGGAGTTATACCCCTCAGAGACTTCATCCCAATAGAGTGAGACTGGCACAGAATTGATAAAAAGGAAACGGGTTAAGGCAGCGAGGATAACTATACCGACAAGAAGCGCAGGAGCTTTACTTAAACTAAGTGAGGCAAATGCTTTCATGACGAGAATCGATATTTGAATAATGTTTTAACTGCTTCAATTCCTTCGGGGACTGTCTGGAGCTTTTTACCTTCCTCATACCCACGAGGTTTGGTAGTGATGGGTAATTCGACAATTCTATAGCCAGCTTTAATTAACTTTGCAGTAATCTCGGGTTCGAAATTAAATCCTGAACCATGCAATGTTACTTTACTTAAAAATTCACGCGGAAAGATCTTGTAACACGTCTCCATATCAGTAATCCACTGAAGATAAAGTACACTCGTAATCAAACTCAAAAAACGATTACCAAAGAAATGTATCCAGAACCGCGACTTGTGCATAGTCCCATGACCCTTATCAGTTGGCCATTTTTTTAGTCTGGTTCCATAGACAACTTGTGTTTTCCCTTCAAGGATAGGCTTTACTAAGGATTTCAGATAAATTGGGTCATATTCTAAATCAGCATCCTGAATGACGATATAGTCACCAGTAGCCTTCGCAAACCCTGTTCGTACCGCTCCACCTTTCCCTTTATTTTTCTCATGGGTAATGACGACGAGGTCTTTATATTTTTTAGCTAATGTTTTTAAGATCTCGCCAGTTTTATCTTTGGAAGCGTCGTTAACGACGATTATTTCTTTAGTTACTTTTGGGATATCGACATTATCAACTTCTTTGATTATCTGTGCGACTGTTTTCTCCTCGTTATAAACTGGAATAACTATTGATAATTTCATATAAATGGTGCTACGACTTCTTTATCGGATAACTTAAACAATAGCAAATTCTTTCTCCGATAAGCAATAACTGCTGGGATAAAGGGAATAACCTTTACCAGACCCAACAGATAATACGTATCCTTGTCCTTAATAGCTCGTAAAATATGGATTGGAAGGAATAAAAAGTAACTCCAAAAAATTGCAGCATCTGTTGCATTCAAGAGGGTAAAAAAGTTCTGATTTCGATTAACTATTTTTTGAACCTTGCTACTTGGCTGAGTTTTTTTAATAACGCCTTCTTCGTGTTTATGAATCACAGTACTCTTCTTCTCAAAATAAATTTTATATCCTGCCTTTAACGCTCTGTATGAAAGATCATTATCTTCCCAATAATAAGGCTTATACAATTCACAAAGTCCACCAATTTTATTCCAGATACTCCGCCTAAATGCTCCACTCCCCCCACTTACCCAGAGCGTATCGTTCTTATCAAGTGACCCTAAATTATGCTGCATATACCCTTCAACCCATTTACCAACTCCCCGACCCCTAAGAACTATCTTTTCTCCTTCGACACTTTTATCCATACAGCCAACAGCAAATGTCTCCTCCATTTCAAAATAAGGGAGAAGTGGCTCAATAAAGTCTTCATCAGGAATAACGTCTGTATTTAAAAGAATCACTATGTCTCCTGTTGCAGACTTCACACCATTATTCACTGTTGGAGAAAAACCACGATTTCTGCCATTTTTTTTAAAGATTATATCTACTTCGTTATGATCCGAAGCGTACTGTTCCATAAAAGGAATAGTCTCATCAGCTGACCCATCATCTACGACTACTATCTCGACATCTGTTTTTTCTTTTTTCTTGATATAGAGAAGGGATCTGATAACTTTAGGGAGGTTTTCACTGAGGAGCTTTTGACCATTATAGCTTGGTATAACAATACTTATTTTCATAACAGAGTATTCTTAAATTCTACAGTATGGATACCTTTAGGCACAACCACTCCTCTAAAGGCAAAATCAGTAAGATAGATCGTACTTGGCTTATCATCTATCGATACTTTCCAGGTTGGGTAGAAACTATCGGTAAGAACCAAAAATGAAGTATTATCAGTTGCTGTTTTGATCAATATTCTATTTGGCAGATAGCTCAGTATTTCGACGTCACCTCTGCCAAATGAATTCACTGGAAGGTGAGCATTCTCAACCACAGCAGATGACTTTAGGTCAAACTTAGGATTGAAAAGTGAGGATATTGCTTCCTGCTGGGACTGAACTTCTTTCACAGTCTCTACGAAAAACGCGCGAGGTAATGCCTGTGAGTTCTCATAAATTCTGGTCTGTCCTTCCTGAAATACTTTTTTAAGCTGAGGATCAGTTCTGTCATTGAGCGTTAAAACATATTTCACGCCTAACAAGTTAACTATTTTTGAATTGACTTCAGTAGGGACGATAATTCGATTAAAGCCAAATGGTGAGGAGATATCCGCCTTATTACGATTAATCGTCGCTGCAAGTTGACCAAAGCGCATCAGATACAATGGGTCATAGCCATCGATACTTTCTATATGATACATCGTCGTAATATTGGGCGAGAGTATCTGCCGGTCAGTCGTCATCGTGCGGAAAGGTCCTGGTCGTTGTTTGAGATATGTTAAGGCTTTGGTTTGGGGATAAAAATAATCTGTTTTTGAAAACGGCGTAAACTTTCCTGCAAAAAATAATAAGTCAGCGGCTGTAATGAGGATAATTAGGAGAGAGAATAAAATTCTTTTTTGCTTTGGTAAAAAAATCCCAAGAAAAAGAAACGCAAAACTGATAATAAGTATGACTACCGGGACGACCATATTATGTTCTGCAATAGGAATATTTTGTGAATTGATGTTTTGGTAAATAAGAAAAATAAATCCAAGTGTTCCAAAGATAATGATTGCAAATGCCGTACTCATTTGTCTCAGTAGCGCTTTTTTATCTAGTTCTAAAAATCTCTCAAGTCCAAATGAGGCCAAAATAGCTAAGGCAAAATCAACAACAAAGATAAGACGTGTTGGCTGAGTCGATGACAAAAATGGAATATTTAAACGATAAGGCAACTCCGATAGTGGATTTTGGAAGGCAAAAATGATCGCAAGACCCGCGATCGTTCCCCACATCCAGGTTTCTTTCTTTTTATTAAAAAGTGCAAGTAAAGCAAAGAGCAGTGGCGAAATACCTAAGTACCCGACGAACTCACCATAGGTAAATACTCCCCAGTAGTTACCTGTAGCAGGATTGCCAAAGAAATCAGGAGCAATAAATTGGAATAATTGAGGAAATGGGATGAACCAACCATCTTTCTGCCATGTCTGATCGACATTTCGTGCAGATAATCCGATAAACTTAAGCTGCGGTAACCAGACTGGAAGAGTAATCAGTGACACAACTATTGCTGTTAAACCAAATCTTATGAGATTTCTGTTACGAGATAACTCGTGCCAATACATGAGTACGGTATAAGTTACAGCGACCACCATTTCATAAATGAAGGTCTGCAAGTGTCCAGCAAGAAATGAACAAATAACACTTACACCAAGCAGGGTAGACCACTTCGTTCTGTGGGTCGATACCGCTTTATCGATTGCTAAAAGAATAAGCGGTAACCATAAAGCTGTGTGGACTATCGTCCCCCACTCAAGCCACGAAATGAAATACCCACAAAAACTAAATGCTAAACTCCCAAAAACACTGGCTATAACTGATAGCTTTCGATTGCGAAGATACAAAAACATGAAGGTGCCAGCTAGCAGTTGCTGACTGAGAATAAGTAATGTCCACGCGATAACACTAGGCAGAATAAAGAAGAGAATATTCAGAGGATAAAATGGCGCCGACTGAATGTTACCAAGGAGTGGATACCCAGCCATTTGGTAAGGATTCCAGAGAGGAAGTTCTAAACTCTTCAGTTGATCAGTCGAGAGCATACGCCATGGAATTTGCTGGATAACTGGATCTCCAACAAGAGGATTTTTATACGGAACGCCTCGCGGGAACTCTGCAGCATAATAATCTCGGTAAGGATTGAATAGATTTACGAGCGTATCAGTTGGGATTGGCACCTTACCTTGCAGAAAGACACTCCTAAAAAAAATAAAAATAATTACTAACAAAAAACCTAACGGTAAGACGAGATTTCTTCTCATACAAGCTCATTCACTCTTTTAACAAATCGGTCCAATGAGAACTTTTCTGCATCCTCTACTCCACGTTCTGCCAGCTCCTGTAACTTTTCTTTATCACTAATTAATTCCAGAGTTTGCTGCTGTAACTCTTCGAGTGATGTCCAGCGGAAGCCATTTTTACCTTTCTCCACGATCTCTTTCTGCCCTCCTGCATCAACTACGACAGGGACAGCACCTGTACCCATCGCCTCAACTGTTGAAATTCCGAAATGCTCTGCCCGATCGGGATGGGACGCTAGATCCTCACCAAACCCAGAAGCGTGCCAGTAGATACTTGCCTTTTCATAGAGATCCCACAACGTATCATTACTGACATTCGCCATCATCTCGACAGAAGAATCTTTAAACTTTTTCTTAAAACTCTCAAATGCTTCTTTGTCCTGGTCTTGTACACCCATCACAAGAACTAATTTCCAACCCTCAAGCTGTGGGGAGATTTTTACGAAAGTATCCGCCAGTACATCTTGCTTTTTATAACTTGAACCTGCTTGGTTTATCCCGAAACGGCCAACATTAAGGATAATTTTTTCTTTTTTACTAGGATCGTATTTTCGCTGAAGCGTTACTGGTGGATAAAGAACAACACTTGATTTACCAAGGCTTTTATCGATGAATGATTTGGTAAATTCAGAATTAACAATTATTTTTTTAACTCTGACAAGTTTAAGTTTATTTTTAAGACTTCGACCATTAACCCATGGCATCGGAGATTGAAAATGCAGGATCAACCGACATCCAACTATTGGAATACTTCCATCGCTAAGTAGTATTATCAGATCATAATCTTTAGTCATCGTAAAGCGCTCTGAGAGACTAATCGATGTGTTAAAGGGTGATCTAGCAAAGGTGAGGTTACTCAGACCGAAGTTAAAACGTTTTTTGGCTTGTTGAGCAACGGTATCAGGAGATGTTTTATCCCAGAGAATTGATACATCATGCTTTTGAGAGAGAGTTAATGCTATCGAGAGCATGTACTTCTCGCCGCCTGACATCGTATCTAAATAAGGGTCAAATAGCGCAATTTTCATCTTTAGATCTATTGTAACAATTTTTGCAATTCTTGAGTATCTATGCTACGATCAGCTCATGCCTAACATTCAACTTCAGCTTCTCATTCTTATCATAAGTCTCTGGTCTGTATTTTGGAAAGCAGCTGCACTCTGGAGAGCAGCTAAATATGAGCAGCGGATTTGGTTTATCGCACTCTTCGTCTGTCTTATTGTAAATTCTGTTGGGGTTTTAGAACTTATCTTCCTCTTTAAATTCGCTAAAAAACCACTTACCATCGCTGAGATAAAGACTTGGCCAAAGATGCTTACCCGAAATAAAAAAGCTAAATAATCACTTTTTCTTCTCTTGCTGCATTTCCCACAATTTCGCATAGGTAATAAATATACTAAAACCCTGATACATACTCTCGATCAGTCCTGCAGTTCCTGCTTTATAACCTTGTTGTTTGATGTATGAATCCCAAAAAGCACCAAGCATTACTCGTGGAAAACGCCACCACGTCATTTTTGGATGATTATTATCAAGTCGTAAGGAAGCTTCTACCTCTGACCAAATATTCGTCTTTTCGACCATAGACGAGAGAGTTCTGTGAGTATAGTGTAATATGGGAGATTTTAGCTGACCAACAACCCCATCGACTTGTGCAGTCTCATGCAGCTTACCATGCCAGCCTTTCAGCTTAGTTGTCATAAATAACCGTTCGAGTAGTTCGACCTTAGGCCACGGATGATTACCTAAATAGAAATTTTTGCGTGGAATTCTGTAGGCTGCTGTATAAGCGTCATTTGAAATAACTGTTGCGATTTCATCTGCTAATTCTTGACTCACCCTTTCATCAGCATCGATATAAAGAATAAAATCTGTGGTAATTTTTTTAAGAGGCAGACTGCGTCTGGCAGCAAAATCATTCAGATCACTAACGATTACTTGCGCACCTGCCTTTTTAGCAATTTCTGTTGTCTTATCTGATGAATTATTGTCGATAACGAGGATCTTATCCGCAAAGGAGACAGACTCGAGGCAATCAGGCAGCATTTCCTCCTCATTTTTGGTAAGGATTATTACTGTAAGCGTTTTATTCATATACCGTAACTTCCTCTACCAAATTTTCGAAGATAATAATCTATCACTCCTTTTTTTTGCCACTGACGTCCATTGCGAAGGATACGGAGGCTCTCTCTAACAAGAGCTATTTTCGTTCGAAGTCTCGCATACGTCATACCAAATAACATCCTGTTACGACTGATAAAGTAATCCTGCAACACTGAACCTGATCCGCCTGTCGCACCCGCGTTGATGTGCCATAGAACAGCCTTTGGTTCATACCAAATTTTATAGCCAAGCTGCTTAATTCTCTCATTAAGATCAGCATCTTCATAATAGAGGAAATAGCGAGCATCAAATCCTTTGGTTGCTTCGAGGATCTTTCGCGGGAAAAGTACACAACAGCCAGTTAAGAGTCCAATCTCCTCAGGAGTATCGTACTGACCCGTATCAACCTCATCGACACCACGATGAGATCCATTAATGTTATCCCAGTCCATATCGCCCCCTGCATACCAAAATACTCTGCCTAATTCATCCTTTCTATACCTATCTTTATGGTATTCATTCCCTTTCTCGAAATAAATTTTAGGAACAATAGCTCCCCTTTTCTTGTCTTCTCGCGCTGAAGCTACTAAATATTTCGCGAGATTCATATCAAGCCGAGTATCATTATTGAGAACAATGACATAATCAGCATCTCTTTTGAGAGCCTCTTTAATACCGACATTGTGTCCGCCAGAAAAACCTTTATTTTCTTTTGTTTTGATAATGGTGATAGGGGTTTTAAACTTTTTGTTTTCTAAGGTGAAGACACTTCCTGGATGATTATCAACCACGATTACTTCAATACTGAAATCGTCGCTGGCTAGATCATCAAGTGATGTCAGACAGTTCATGGTCTCTTCCTGCTGGTTATAGGTAAGAATTGAAAAGATGAGTTTTTCCATATTATTTTAACTTTGACGAAACAATTTTTCTTTTAAATTTATATGAAATTTTCTCCATGGGATTTTTCGAAACATGTGAAAGACTCGTCAAAAACCAATAAGTTATTTCTTTATACAGCGTCTCAAACTCAGCCGCAAGCGTGCGCAGGAATGAATCTGGATTTTCTTCTCTGAATCCTTGTTTTTCCCATACTTTGGTTATTACTAAAAACATATAAAAACCTTGCAGAATACTCAGGACCAACCCATGAAACCCATCTTTATATCCCTCCTGAAGGAAAAATGTCTTAAGAAAATCCCGTACAGGTATACGGATCGCATCAACCCAGATAAAATGACTATTTTGTGCCAGATATGCATTCGCTTCATTCTCGGTATAGACATCCATTTTCTGTAAGTATTGAGAGATGGTCTGATAATTCTCGTGCAGCATGGGCTGAGTTAACTCACCGATCGTTCCTTCTACTTTCAGATCTTGATGGACTTTACTTGCCTCATACTTCCCTTTTCCTTTTTCAAAAAGTCTCAGCTGCAGATCTGGCCACCAAATCGAGTGCTCTATCCATTTGTTAAAAATAATATTTTTACGAGGAATTTTGTATGCTGCATACCCTCCACTTGATGAAATAATTCGGCGTATTTCATCAGCGAGCTCTTTGGGAATTCGTTCATCAGCATCCAGTGACAAAATCCAGTCGCCTTTAGCTTTGGTAAAGCCATAATTTTTTTGCAAATCAATTTTTTGAGGATCATTTGGCTGAGAAAAAATATGCTTAGTGTATTTTCTAGCTATTCTTACAGTCTCATCTTTTGACTCATGATCAACGACTACTATTTCATCAGCAAATGAAAGCGATTCGAGGCATTCTTTGATAACGTGAGCACTGTTATAAGTTGAGATTACTGCGGATAACTTCATATTATTTTCGTAAGTTCTCTACTATCAATTGTATATCAGATATGATGAGATTTTTTGCGATGAGATAGATCGTAAGCAGGTAGGTTACTCCACCAATGAAGATACTTAAGAAAAAGAGTGGAAAATTCGTGACGAGGTTACTAAAGAAATACAAAACAATTCCCATGACGATAGTAGCAACAGCAGGATAAAAAATCACACTAAAAATATTAAATGAAATGTATTTCTTAACTATCATCACGACGCCAATAACACTTAACGAAATAATACCTGATGCTATCGATACGCCATTAAAGCCATAAATACTGATGAGGATAGGCGTTACGATCCAAGTAGCAGCTGTCCAAAAAATCATCAGATAAAGTGTCGTCTTTATCTTACCGATTGCATTAAGCGCATTAGTTAAAGGAGTCGAAATTGATGAGAGAATTGCGTTCATGCCAAAAAATGTCAATGAAAGTAATGCTGGTTCCCATTTATGGTATTTGGGAAAGATCTGCACGAAATGAGGCATCAGGATAACCATTCCGACAATCGAAGGAAAGATAAAAAGCGTTGTACTAAATAGTGTCTTCTCGATAGCCTTTCCTAAATATTCTGCGTTATCAGCGAGGCGAGAAAACGACGGAAAAGTAATCCTAATCAAATTATCCATTATCAGACGAAGAGGAATATATGCCCACTTCTGCGCAACGCCAATAAATCCGAGAGCTTCCTTAGGTAGTACTGCTCCTAAATAAAGAAAAAAGAGATTATCTTTCGCGAGAGCTAGCATCGAATTTGCCTGGAATGGAAGTCCAAATGACAACAGTCGCTTAGCGACTGTTCGATTTATACCAAGACTTGGTCTCCAAGGAGAAATAATATAAACTGCGATAAGCCCAGCAAGTCCTCGTACAACTACTCCATAGGTAAAACTCATAACTCCGAAACCCTTGATAGCCAGTACCAAGACAATGATGT
Organism: uncultured Gammaproteobacteria bacterium; assembly: GCA_964598995.1. Taxonomy (GTDB): domain Bacteria; phylum Patescibacteriota; class Microgenomatia; order Levybacterales; family UBA12049; genus JACROF01. The sequence continues at coordinate 10,425 of CAZRDR010000044.1, forward strand.
TAAATCCTAATGTCTCGACGATATCTGGTATAACTAATTTATTAAATTGTAGCGTTCTTTCAAGAAGGATTGAGGGAATAGTCTTAAGTGATGAGAGGAAGAACGCGACAACCAGCGCTTGATAAAGAATAACACCTGTACCGTTAAGACTATATGTTTTGGCGACGAAAGGCGTTGCGAGTAATCCTACAACTACAGCAGTTACTACTAAGATCTGCTGAATAGTAAAGGTAGTCTGGAGATCCTCTCGTGTTAAGGCTTCTTTTTTTTGGATGAGGGCAGCCGCTAACCCGATATCTGAGAAATAGGTCAGAAAAGTAATCACTGTTGAGACAAGGAAAAAAAGACCATAATCTGCAGGTGACAGATAGACAGTAAGTAAAAATGTTACAACTTGTCCAATAAATTGGATAAGAAAGGTTCGTGAAACTAGTGAGAAAACGCCTTTAATTGATCTGTGTTTGATCGTGGCGATATCAATTTCCTGCATGATTAGAATCTTTTATTTTTAATATCCATGAATAGTGAGAAGCTTTCAAGGACTGCTCGAATAATAACGAAAGCATTCGCACCAGTCTGCTCACCGTGCTCTCGAGGATAATGAGTAACCCCAACTTGAACTATCTTTAATTTTTTCTTAGTAGCTTTCGCGAGAATTTCTGTAGTAATCATCGCTCCTTCTGAATGGAATGGCTCAATCTGACTGAGACTCTTTGCCTTGAACATCTTAAAACCACAGTCTATATCTTTAACAGAGAATCTGAAGAGAATAAAATCCCAAATCTTAAGCATGTTCATGAGCAGGAGACGCTTAAATAACTTCTTATCGCGACGTTTTGTTCTAAATCCGATTACTAAATCTGCTTTATCGATCTTTTCGACAAAGCGTGTGACCTCCGAAAAATCAAATTGTAAATCTCCATCAGTAAAGACGATATACTCATACTTCGCATTTTCAAATCCGGAACGAAGAGCTGCACCATAGCCACGATTGATCTTATGAGCCACCACACGAACCGTTTTATACTTTTCAGCTAACTGATTTGCCTTTTCAAGCGTCTTATCGGATGAACCATCGTCAATCACAAGGATTTCAAATTTAGCAGCTATAGTTGGGGCGATCTTCAGGGCGTTCTCAACAACTGTTGTAATATTTTCTTCTTCATTCCAAAAAGGAAAGAAGATTGATAATTCAGGAAGTTTTGTCATAAAGTTTTAGCTCTACGTGAAACTATTATACCAACAAAACTGAGGCAAATGCCAACAAGAGTCATGCTATTGCCGAGCTTCTCAACAGGTGTCTGAACGAAATCGGCGGTGATTTGATGCTCGCCTTTTGGTAGAGATAATACATACAAGCCATGCGAAACTTGCGGGGTAATGTGCTTATTATCAAGGCTAATTTGCCATGCTGGGAAAAACGCGAGATTAAGTTTTACAGAAGTCTGTGATGGAACAACAAGCGAGATCTTCTTCTTTTGCGTTGATGCCTCAACTAAAACGCTATCTATTGTGCCCTGGGTAGGTTGTATGAGCGTATGAGGTACTTGACCCGACGTCTTGGGTTTTATTATTCCTTGTGGTAAATATTCATCTGAAATTTTTGAGACTGAGTAAACTATCTGACCTTCTTGGGTAAAGGCACTTGTATCAGTAATAAAATTCTGTGGCTTGAAATATTTAGTATCTAGTCCTATGACACCCACGACAAGCAGAAGTGAGAGGACAGTAGCAAAGGTAGCGTTCTTAGTCTCAACTGCCTTAACAACAAGACCTGCCAAAAGTGAGCTTGTACACGCGGCTATCACTAAAAATCGCCACGGGAACTGAAAATACTTCATTACGCCTATACTTTTCCAGATAGGCTGCGAGATACTCAATGTTAAGAACAGCGAGACTGCTAAGCAGCTGAGAATAGAAAGTGAGAGATAAAAAAGCTGTTTTTCTTTTCTAGACCAGAAATACCATGTACTAATCAGGCCACCAACTATAGCTAGAATATGTAGCTTGCCGAGGATAAATGACATACCATCTACACACCCTGGGACAGAACCACCGTACCCCCATCGACCCTGCCAAAGTTGTGACAGACAGACGAAATGATCAAGCGGATTAGATCCTCCGCCAAGAATCTCTGAGACATTCGTATACTTCAATTCAAGAAGTGCTGGGAGAAAGTAAAAACCACTCAGAAGTACTCCAAGGATAATACTCCCGAACATCTGTGAAGAAATAGTACGTTTTTTATTACCTCTCGTACTCAAGATAACAGCGAAAATAACTAAAAATGGCATTACCATTAATGCGGTAAGATTATGCGAAATGATGATGAGAGCAAGACCTAGACTGGTAAGAATTACATATCGAAATCTTTTCGTAGCATATAACTTCCAAAGGCCCCAGAATGGAAGTGGCAATAACGCATATGCCCATAGTTCACCGATTGCACCTCGCACATATAAATCTAACGCATGATAAGGCGCATAGAGATAAAAAATTGAGGCAACGATGCCTGCTTTTTTACTAAAGATCGATGAGGCTAGGAAATACATGGTAAGGCCTGCTACTACCATACCAAGACCAAACATTACCTTCGTTCCGCCAATTACCCCAAAACCCATCAGACTCAAGATCGCTCCAATGTAGTATGCCAAAGGTGCGTAGAAATTAAAAATTGGATAGCCATAGTTATATCCGAGGAGATTCACCCATCTCACAGGGATCATGCCATCGCGGAGTGAATTACTCATCGTTAATACGCGAGCTACTTGAGTATCATCGTGGATAGGAAAAAGACCCTGATGAAATAGCGGCAGTATAGTTCCGAGTGAAAAAATGATTACGATAAGAAAAAGAAATCTCTTCATATTATTTTTTGCTGAGTTGAGCCAGTGTGTAGTGATTCCTATGTGACACTAAAACTACTATTCCTAGTGCTAGCACAGTGAACAGAGAGATAAGATTTGCAGCTTTCCTCAGACTTGTATCTTCAAAACGGGCTGTAATAGAATAGTTACCCTTTGGCAGACGTGACTGCATTACTCCATGAGGATTATCATAAGAAATCGCGATTTTTTTACCATCCCTATACCAGTTCCATCCCGGATAATAAATCGTATTCAGCCTCACAATCGAATCGTTTTGTAAATTAACCGAGAAGACTTTTAATTGTGACTTATCGATTTGTATAGTTGCAGAGCCAGCGCCATTTACCACATCTACTTTCTGCTGAGCACGCGAAGTCGGAATAGATTTGACAGTTAACGGCATTAATTCATGCGAAGAGGTCGTCGTCGCATCATTGGTGAAATAAAATCCATCACCTCGATCTAAATACTCCAGAGGATGAGCATACGTGAGCACGACAAGGCAATTAATGGCAACAAGAGCAAATAATACATACTGCTGCCATTTTATTTTAGGAACTATTCCACCCGCGATAACAGAAAGTAAAAATCCTAATGCTAATAATGCTGTCCACGGATAATTAATTTCTTTTAGAAGTGGAAGCATCCAGATAGGTTTACTCAAAGAGAACATCATGAGTATGAACAAAAGAGCAAGCGAGGCGAAAAGCAGAAGTTCTCTATTAATTCTTTTTTGCCCCTTCTTGAAAACTGATACTAATACTGCACTCACTGCAAGGATAAAGACGATAATCTGGGCAAAACCTATTTGATAGGTGAAAGGATTTGCTTCGGTCGGCGTTCCATATCCGAAAGAACCGTATAAAAGCTGATGAAGTGAAACAAAATAAAGATTACGATCAGCGATAGGAATTTGTGAAAGTAAGATGAAATGCTTCTCACCAAGCGCGGGCAGCCAGAAAAAACTAGATAGTAATAAGCCACCTACTACACCAAACACTATCTGCAAAACATCTATCCTTTTATAACTTACGAAAAGATAAATGAAATAAACTCCTGCGATAATCCCAAAGAGCACTGCCATGATGTTATGAGTCATGATTAAGGCAGCGATGCTTACTGCGAGTAATGCAATTGAGATAACTGACTGCTTAACCGCCAATCGCCGCATTAACAGTAAAATGAGAGGGAAAAAGACTGAGGCGATTGATTCACCAAGTGATCCTCGCACATAGAGATCTACCATACGGTATGGTAAGTACATATAAAGAAGGGAACTAAGCATGCCCGACCAATTATTTTTCCAGAGGTTACGAGCTAGATAATACATCCCGACTCCACTAAGGGGAACGCTCAGAATAAAAAGAATTTTTATACTATTTACTAACCCAAGATGGAGTATAAAAAATGGCAACCCTAAATAGTAAGGTAGTGGATAGGCAAAATTAAAAAGTGGATAGCCATAGCCAAAGTTAAGATTGCCGCTAAATCTAGCCGGAATTTGTCCATCTTTGATCTCTCGATACATATCTGAAAGACGTACTACCGCCCATTCACCATCATGAGTTGGAAAGTATCCTCTATGGAAAAAAGGCAGAACCAAAATAATTCCAGCGATAATAACCAAAAGTAATGGAGATAATTTTTTTATCATTTTGAACTATAAAAAGTATAAGCTACATCAGTCACAGGGAACTGCAGAATTTCTCGATTTGCATACAAGACGACGGGGTGAGTTGGATAGTAAATAGTCTTAACTGGGCTGACTTGTGCTTTTGCATCTTTCCCCGAGATAATCAGTGTCGAACCAGTCAGATCCTTTGACCAGTCAATTTTCTTATATGTAATTTTACCGACGCTCTCGAGTGTATTGAGTACTCCATGTTTGGTATAGCGAGCATGTGTTTGATAGTAACTTGGAGAAAAAGCTGAATAAAACAAGAGCGATGTATATGAGAAGTTAGCATCTTCATCGATAAGGATATGCTGGTAATTATTTTGAATTGATGAGAGGTAGTCTACTACTGCTTTATCCTCTCCTCCCCACTCTTTAGCGTGCTCTACAGGAAATCTCACAAAATATGACGTGAAGTAAAAGAGATACGAGTAAAGCATGATAAAACCTAGGAGTACTAACCCGATAATTTTTGCTCTATGCTTTAACCTGATAACTTTATGCAGCAAGAGATACAATCCATATGCAGATAGTACTGTCAAAGGGATGACTACCGCATAGGTACGAGTTCCATGCGGAACTATTTTTACGATAGAACCGACGAGATAAATCGAAATTAGCCAAATATAGAATGGATAAAGAAAACTTACTCTTTTTCTAATACCTTCATAAACCCCATAGATGATCAAAGGAAATTCAAAATAGTAGAAAAGTCCCATACCACCGATATTTTGAATAGGATGTCCAGCGCCTACGATAAAGAAAAAATCTGTCGAGAAAAATGAGACGAGGTTTCGCAAATAATCCCAAGCAATCAGGAAATAATAATTAAATACAATTTTCGTAAATATCTCAGGAAGTCCAGAAAAGTAACTCCGAAGAAGTAAAGTATCAGCTTTTACATCGCCTCCGATAAGGAGAGCATCTTTATTCGCCGCAAAACCTGACTGAGATTGGAACGTGAGAAGAAAAGGAATTAAGCCAAAAAATAATAAACCACTAAGGAAATAAAGAGTTTTTTTAGACTTTATCGTGATGTCACGATAATAATAAATCGTGAGAAAGATAAATAATGCTGGTGAAAAAATACGCGTGACGTTATAGGTATAAATTGCTAAGACAAAACAAACTACGGAGAGGATAAAAAGTGGAAGCGCATTCTTCTTTTTAACCGCTAAGACAAAGAAAAGTGTTCCTATCACCAGTAATGAAGTAGCGAAGTTAACTTCATAGCCAGCTCGAGAAAAGAATGAATGCCAAGGGTTGAGTGCTAAAAAAAGACTTGCTAACAAAGCAATTTGCCTATTCTCTGATAGCGCTTTGACTAAGAAATAGAGAGAGACTACTGCTAATGATCCAAGAAGTGCTGATGGGAACCTCACCGCGAAAGCATTGAGTCCAAAAGCTTTTATTGAGAGTGCAGTCGAATAGATATAGACAGGCAGCTTGTAATCATCAAATGATCTGAAATAGACAGGCATTGGTGTGCCATATTCATCTTTTCCTGTCTGTAAAATAGAAAAAGCGTTGTAGCCGATCGCAGTCTCATCGTTATAGAGACCATTTGGCACACTCGAGAGATGATAAAACCTAATAAAAAATCCAAGTAAAAAAATAAGAGCAACGACTAGTACATGAAGTGATGTAGGTGTCGAGATTCTCATGGACGTACTTTGTAGACAGTCAAACCAATGCTCCCATCAGGACGAGCGTACTCACGAATCTTTTCAACTGGCCAGGTCACAGGTGCCTGGTTCGTATAAGTACAGGCAGGACATGGTTCATAAAAAACGACATAGGTAGGCATTTTCTTGGCAGCATTTGCTATCTCGGTTGGAATCTTAGGATCAATTGGCCAATATCCTTTAACAGTTACCTTAGGATTATTCGAAAATGCTAATTCATAAGAATAAGGCATCAGTCCAAATGTCCCCTGCGTTGCTAGATAAATAGGTCCCTTCGCTGCCTCTTTATCAAAAAATGCTGTCGATTCTTTGACACCATTTCCCGCTGGCCAATCAGTTAAATATTGGGCTTTATCAGAATGAGGTACAACTGATGTAGCAAAATTTTTCATGATACTCACGTCTGCAAAGATTGAATACACGAGGATGAGAAATGTTACGATTAGCCACATATTCCTTGATAATCTATCGCGAAGCGTACATATCGTATACGCGACTAACGGAAGAAGCGAGAGTGTCATCGGGAAAATATACCGTGGATAAATCGTCTTACCATCTAGAGCAAAACCCATATATGGAACGATAAACCAAATAAAAAATAAGAGCTTCTCTCTCGTATACTTTTTATCGATAACCAAACTCGCAATGACAGCGATCGTCAGTGGCAAACCGACATAATGCAGATACCAGTCATTAAAAGCAGACAGATTGGACAGGAAGTAGGTTAATGGATGCTTGAGCCACTCTTGGAGAGGATAGAAAAAAAGAGTATTTTTCTGATTGATGATATAGAAAAAAGGTGAAAGACGCAGAATCGAATAGATAAGATAGGTCAGGATAACAACGACTGCCCCCAGACCGATGTAACGAATTACACGCTCTTTCCATTTCTTTTGCTTGAAATCAAAAAGCACAAGACTAAATGGCAGAAGATAAATAGTAAAGAATCCATTCGTCTTATTAAGTACTGCGGCTCCACTGACAAATGCCATCATAAATGCTATATCAAGTCGAAGTCGTCGCGCAAGAAGAATAGTAAAGAACAGACCCCACACCGTAAATGTTCCAACTAACGAGTCATAAATAGCCATCCTGTCGTAGACGAGGGCATAGGGAAATATGACATACAGAAGTGCAGAGACAAAGCCGATCCACTTACTTTTAAATGTCTCAAGCCCTAAGAAGAAAAGCCCAGTAGCAGTTAACAAACCGGCTATAACTGAGACTGCTCGTCCTGCTACGAGAGGGTCATGGATGACTTTCATCGCTAGTATCACCAGCCAGATAAATAATGGCTGTTTTCCATCAGTGAGAGAAATAAATCGCCAATTCGAATCATGAAGCGCTATCTGTGCCCAACGGAGATAGATTGCTTCATCAGTGAATATGGGAAGCTGATTGAGAAGAATCAATCTCGATGCTAGAAGGACTAACCCAAGACCTACGAGGAGTAATATAAATGACATATTCTTCTGTAATAGCTTCATCATCTGATCAAATTATAGCCTCTTACTTAGTTATTAGTAAATAGAGGCGCAGAGGTAGATGAAGGTAAAAGCCTACGAGGCTTTATGAAATAGATGATAAGTAAATAAATGCCCGCGAGCCCCAAGGCTGCTAGACTCAGCAAGTCACCCAGCCTCCGCACTTTGGTATTTTCGAACTTCAAGGAGACGACATGTTCACCTTTTGGCACATTATAGGTAATTACCCCTCTATAGGCAGGATCTTGGAATTCGATAGGAGCTTCCTGATTATCAATAAGCACTTTCCAACCAGGGAAATAAAATGTGTAATCAACCATGCGTAATGGTGTCTCTGCATTAATTTTGTACAAACGAGAAGAATTATGAACTTCTGAGGAGATAATCTTGCCATCTCCTGTGACAATAGCTGGCTTATTCTTCTCTACTGGGTACTCTTCAGTCTTTCCCGTCCAGATAGTATTCATGAGTACAGAATGCGCGTTATGAACAGAGAAAAAATACTCAGATTCATCGATGTTCCAATAATTCTTCCCATAGAGCTGCGGGAAGGATAACAGACTTATGATCAACACTAATACAGGCAGAATAAATTGTTTTTTAAGGTCTTTTAAGAGAATGACGTAGATAAGAGGCGGCAAGAAAATGAGTGCTGAAAGGATACGCCAAGGGAACTGAATGTTACTCAAAAGTGAGATATGTTGGTAAAACACATCAGAGAACCTCAATGTAAAGAAGATGATAAGAAGTGATACGACGAGACAGAACCCGAGCACATAAAAAAGGCTCGAACGTTTTCTCTGAATGAAGGCGTAAATAAAGTAGATAAGTCCAGCTACCAAACCGAGTGTATTAATAATTCCGAAATTGATGACATGACCACGCGTATATATCTCAGTTGGCGTGAAGTAATACCATCCCATATCAAAATAATTCTTCAACCCGAGATAATTATTGGGAGTAAAATGACTCGGCATAGTACCGTAGTAAAAATATTTAATCTCTAGGAAAAGAGGTAGCAAATAATAACTACCAAGAAGTACACCAATTCCTGCAGATATCCCTACTAACAATGTCTGGGTAATTTTTTCTTTAAGAGTAGTCTTAGCTCTCGCATCTTCATCGAAGAATAAGAGGAAAATAAAATACGGAACATAAACAAGTGAATAAATCAGTAACATCATCGGATGGTTGAGTGTTAGACCAAAGAATGAAAAGAGAAGAAGTGGAATGCCTATCTTTCTCCCCCGCTTAATTACCAGATACATACCGATCATAATAAGCGGCAAAAAGAGATTAGAGAAAATCTCAGGAATTGCACCACGGATGTAAAAATTAATTATGCGATAGGTTGAGAAATTGAATAAAAAGGTACTGACAAATGCGATATTCGGAGTTGCGTAGATCCTGAGAAAAAAGTAGAGAAAAAGATTAGCTAAAAAAATTCCAATGAAGGCAACGATATTAAATGAAACGATTGGATCATGAGTAAAGAAAGTAAAAAAAGCTCCCAGATAACTCGTCATTTGATGGGCTACGATCCCAATTGGCAGACCATAATTAGCAAATCCCCCCAGCCAAACAACTGGAAAATCGCCATCTTTGAGAGCTAAATAATACTGAGCGATGTTAGTGATATGGAACGTCGTATCAAATGTGGCAGGCCTGCCACTATGAAAGAAGAGATCAGAGATGAAGATAACTGAGATAAGAAAAAGAAGCGCACTATAGAGATAATCGAGTTTTGCGAACTTCATCAATTAGAGTATATAATAGTTAAGTAATAATGAAAATCGTAAAAAGATATAAGCTTTATTTTCTTTTCCTTCTCATTATCGTGATCACCTGGGTCACTCTCACTCCCGCCTTAAGTAACACTCTCTTCCCTCCCATACGTCAACAAAAGCTAAGTAATTTTATAACTACACTTAAACAGACCCAAAAACTTGATCCTCAAACGTATTGGCAGTTCCGTGAATTTTATACACCAGGCACCTCTACTTATAGTAATACCTACCAATGCTCTCCAGAGCAAATTCCTAACGATGTCTCGCAGGTACTTAATCCATTGAAGGACCAAGCCTCTATCTCACCATTCTTAGTTTTTAATTCCTCACGCATCCACAGTCTCGATGCTCTCACTGCTAAATCTCTAGATTTACTAACTTACACTAACTCGAGTACTCAGTATCTCGTCAAGACTCCACATCTTCTCCTTTCTGAAGATGAGCAAAATTACTATCTCGTCTCACTCCTACCCACAACTGAAATGAAGAAAGCTAATGGATTTTTTCAGGATGACACGAATAGTCCCTATTTCGATAATAAGTATTGGCTAGATGTAGCAGTTATTAAGAAGCAATAAATTTTTTCTTCTTCGTTGCGAGGATAATTGCAACGATGAGTGAGATAGCAACCCCACATAGATTAAGGATCAGTAACTCTCCTGGAATAGGCGGATTCCAATTCCCCGTATAAAAAAACGGCAAATAATTAGCGAGTAAGACTGCACTTATTAGAACTGTCGGTACTAAAATAAAAAGTGTGTCTCCTAGTAAAGCAGCAAAAGGCAACGCATAAAGGATATACCATGGCTGAAGATTCGTACGGAGTGTTGCTGCAACTACTGCTAAAAGCATAGCGACAACAATAGTCATAAATACAGTCATCCATGGCACCATCACTTTCTTTCGTTCAAAGAAATAAATCATCAGATACATTGGCAATAAAAATCCGGTAGCGAATTTAATGCCGATTGAGAGGATAAGCAGGATCAAAGCGAGGGCATACTGCTTGCGGATTAAGTACAGAAGACTCGCAAGGGCAAAAAACATCATCGTAATGTCGTTATGGCCAGAGATGAGGACTTCGATAATAACGAGCGGGTTGAATGCGAAGATTACCTGAGCTAATAGCTCTTTAGATGGCTCAACCTGCCGCATGATCTTACCGATCAGCCAGATACAACCAATATATGAGGCAGCAGCTAAGACTTTAAATAAAAAATAAGTCGGGACGAAGAAATTTAGTCCGAGATATGACAGCGGGATGGTTAAGCCAAGCCAAATCGGACCATATGGATAGGTCCGATGAGTCCAGTGCATGAATGAGAGCATTGGATCGCCAGGGTAATCGAGCGCCTTATGCAGATAAGGATTGGCGCCATAATGGGTAAATATCTTGGCGTCAAAAATATAATTAAAAATGTCATATGAGTAAGCAGTATAGGAAAGAGCAAGGATCCCTGTGAGTATAAAGACAATAATCCAAAATGTGCGTGAGGTAAGGATTTTTTTGCGAGCAAAAAGGATAAAGAAAATGTAGAACTTGAATAATGCGAGAGTAATGAGGACGTCAAGCCACGTTGAGAGAGGACGATTAAAAAATCCTACCCACTGGAAAGCTCTTTGTATCTGTGCTACCCCAGCAAATCTCGTAACTGTTAACCCGAGATCAATTTGGGTAAAGGAATAGAGGAAAAGACAAAGTATGACAAAGATATAAAAACCTACGAACAACTTGTTGGGCCGGTAAAATAATACCTTTGCTTCTTTGCTCATGAGTAGACACCTTTGAGTGAATTACGCTTAATCGTCAGGAGTTCCATAACTCCTTGGAACGAATCGCGGAGTGGATTGACACGCCTCGTCTCGACATACAGCCACTGTACAGGAACCTCTTTGATCTTATAACCCATCTTTTCTGCTATATAGAGGAGCTCAATATCAAAACCTGAAGTTACATTGCTCCCACTGATAGTTTTAAAACCATGATGGATATTTTTAACTTTGGTAAATAGTGTCTCGGCTATTTCACCTCTGAACATCTTAAACCCGCATTGGGTATCAGATAATTCGGGGAGTCCGACGATTACTTTACGGAGGATGACCTGAGCACGCGAGATGAACTGACGAATAAGCGGTGATCCCTCTCGCCTCGTCGCACGTGAACCGATAACGACATCAAACCCCTGATAAAAAAATGGCATGAGTTTATCAAGTTCTTCAATAGGCGTTGCTTGATCCATGTCTGAGAAGAGTCGGTAGTCGCCTTTAGCCTTAAGAATCCCTGAAGTAACTGCCCCAGCTTTCCCCATGTGTTTGTTCTCAAGGAGGATGAATTCTTTATGTTCTTTAATAAACTCTCTGATGAATTCGACACTGCCATCGTTAGATCCATCATCAGCAATGATGACTTCAAAACTTTGCTTACGCTTACTCAGATACCTATCTACTTTATCGAGGACTCCCTTACGGAGATTTGCCATTTCGTTATAGCAAGGGATGATCACAGATACAGAAATATCACTCACATACCAATTATACACTGAATTTTATTCGGATCAATTACAGGAGGAGGTTGGAGCACTCGGCTCCCCCCGAAGGGGGAGCCGAGCTGGCCCCAGTCGAGCTGAGGCCGCTGCCTCAGGCCAGTCGATGGCCGCGCCGCAAGGCGCAACCAACAACCGTCAAGAAGACAGCTGCGGCCAGACCCGTGAGGATCAGGCCAAGTTGATCGGAGTGAGTGTGACCAACACCAGCGATCGGGAGAACCGTCGCCGTTGTGGTGCTGGAATCGGCGCCGTTGCCGGTGATCGTCACCGTGTTGTCGGTACTGGATGTGTCGGTGGACGACTCATCAGAGCCGCCCGCAGTGTTGTCGAGAACCTGGCAGGTATCGACACCGAGTCCCGACGCATCGCCGGCCTCGAGGCTTTCGCCATCGGGACAGACGCCGTCGGCGTCCGGGAAATCGTAGCCATCCTGCCACAGCGAGCAGACGTAGCCGTCCATCCAGGACGGGCACTCGCCACGCGGACCCTGCCGCCATGGCTGGTGTCCGCCAGTTGCCTGGTCCGGGTCAGTCGTCGGCTCATGACAGCCCACGCCCAACTCAAAGACCATGCTCGAAACAGGACACACTGGAGTGTAGTCGCCGAGATCGTAGAGACCTGCGACATCGCAGGCCTCGTGTGGTCCGATCCCGTACTCAGGAATCTCCTGAGTGAAGGCATAGCCTTCCGGGAGACCGGTGCACGGTCCCAACGGCTGAACGACGAGGACATCCTCCTGGGCTTGCGCCCGGTAGGTTCCGGCCGTGAGGCAGAGAGCCGCGAATAAAGCGATGACTAACCAGCGCGATCCGCGCATGATAGCGATCCTTCCCCCATCCGAGGCTATGACGGACCATCCGTCCATTCACCACGGCATTCTAAAGCTAAGATTCCTTAACTCCACAACACCGTGGTGAAAACTCACTCTATTAAAGATCTCCCGAATTTTATCATAAATCGACGTATTATTCAATGCTATAGGATATTTGTGATAGGAGGTAAAAATTGAGATAAATTGTATTTCAGCCTCATTTACGCTAAAATAGCAATGTGACTGGCCCCATCGTCTAGTGGCCTAGGACAGTGGATTCTCATTCCACTAACTGGGATTCGAATTCCCATGGGGTCACTAAATCAACATTTGACTGCTCAATTTGTTGGATTAGAGCGAAACTACTTGATAAATCAACAATTCCAATTTTAGACTTATCCGCTGAGATACCATCTGGGAAAATAGCATTCTGTAAAGATTGTTTGTGAGGTAAGTCTATCTTCATCCAGAGTTTATCTATATTTGTTAAAAAGTCTTCAGTAAAATTTTTTACCGCTTCTGTATTATATTGCTCAATATGAATATCAGAGCGAGAAATTTTTAATGGGATTATATCTTTTCTTATCCTATCCACACTTGCTTGTGCTTCTTCCTCTGTTAAAATGTGTTTTGAATTACCCACAACAACTGCCGTTAACTTATCTTCTAAGTTCTTTATTTGATCATCAAGAATTGCGGCTTTTCTTTTACTATCCTTAATGCTCTCATCCCACTCATTAAATACAAGGTGGACAAACATTTTTAATACACGCTGTGAGGGTTTTATAGAGGCAAGAACATCAACAAAACATTTATGTGCGGTCTCAAGACTTATTCGGCATTTGTTTCCACAGAGCTTATTATGACACTCGTAGTACAGATAATGTTTACTCGTACCTCTAGGATTACTAGATGTTAGAGGATGAGAACAAGTAGCACATTTAATTAAACCCTTTAAAACAAAAGTATTATTATCTTGAGACTTATATTTTCTTTTTATTCCAAAAACATTAGTGTTTGCTCTCTCCCAAGTTGACTGATCTATAAGAGGTTTATGCTTACCCCATGCATATTCTTTCCATTTCGGTCCATACATATAACCATAATAGAAAGTGTCACTTAATATTCTTGATACGAGTCTTCCATCAGCTTTTTTCCCATATGCGGTTCCAAATCCAAGCTTATTAATATAGTCAGCAAGATATCTTTTACTTGTAGGGATTTCTGCTGCTTTGATAAAAAGAGCTGTAATAATCTCTCCCAGCCTTTCATCAACTATTACTGGCTTTCCTTTACTCTCTTCTTTTGTTCTATAAGGTCTTTTGTAGCCAATTCTAGGCTTCCAACACCACAGTCCTCCTTTAAACATTGTCTTCATATTATCTTTTACTCTTTCGCCTTTAAGTTCATTATCAAGTTGACCAACTGTCATAAGAATTGTTCTGACTGCCCTTCCCATTGGAGACTGCTCAGTTATTTCAGCACTAGGAAGAATTGCTACTCCATACTTTGCTAGTAATGACTCAGCCATGAGGCCCTCTTCCACATTCCTTGACCACCTATCCATCTTATAGATAATAACTGCAGATATACTATTCTTTTTAAGAGTGCAGAACTCTAGCATCTGTCTCATTTGAGGACGATTATTGAAGTGTTTTGCAGAAACTCCCTCTTCACGGAAAACCTTAACTACTCTATATCCATTATCTTCAGCATAAGCTTTACAAGATTTTAGTTGCGTTTCAAGACTATTGTTTTCAATCTGACTCTGGTCTGAAACGCGAATATAAATTACTGCATTAAGACTTTCCATAGCTACTTTTTGCTAAAAGTTGAGGTGTGCCAGAAGTATTTAGATTTTGGAAGAATAGAGTTTTGAGTAACTCAGCAGCTTTTAT
>CAZRDR010000045.1:0-14016 GCA_964598995.1 uncultured Gammaproteobacteria bacterium
CTCCATGAAACGAAAGATAAAAGTAGGGCTATTATTTGGTGGTAGATCTTCAGAGCATGAGGTTTCACTCGTGACAGCCCGAAATGTCTATGAGGCACTTGATAAAGACAAGTACGACGTTGAGCTAATTGGTATCGATAAGAAAGGCGGTTGGCATCTCACCACACCTTCGCAGTTACGCCTTGCAAGTCAGACAGTCGCGACTGCTATCCTACCTGCTTTTTCTGACTCAGTTCAGGTCGCGCCTTCAGCTGAAAAAAGTCTGGTTTCGCCTAATACTCAAGAGGAAATAGGCCAACTTGATGTTGTCTTTCCTCTCCTCCACGGGCCTTATGGTGAGGATGGCACAGTACAAGGACTCCTAAAGCTGATGGGAATTCCCTTCGTCGGAGCAGATGTCCTCGGATCGGCTGTTGGGATGGACAAAGATGTCATGAAGAGACTCCTGCGAGATGCTGGTATCCCAATTGCCAAGTTTTTTGTTTTTCAAAAGAAAGACGAAGCGAATATTAGTTTTAGCTCAATTATAAGAGAACTCGGTCTCCCCTTCTTCGTTAAGCCAGCTAATGCAGGATCATCGATCGGAGTTTCGAAAGTTAAGCTAGAGGAGGATTTTAGGAAAGCTATTAACGAGGCTTTTATCCATGATCGTAAAATACTCATTGAAGAAGGTATTTCGGCTCGTGAGATCGAATGCTCAGTCCTTGGTAACGAAGAGAAGATCGCATCAGTTGCAGGTGAGATCTTCCCGACCCACGAGTTTTATGATTATGAGGCAAAATATATAGATGATAACGGTGCGCGACTTGAAATCCCAGCTCAAATCAGCCCTGAAAAGATTAAAGAGATTCAGGAGTTGGCAATAAGAGCTTGCGAAGTCTTGTGTATCGATGGAATGGCACGGGTAGATTTTTTCCTAGATAAAGAGACTGATGAGATTTATCTAAACGAAGTGAATACTATTCCAGGCTTCACTAGTATCAGTATGTATCCTAAGTTATGGGAGGCGAGTGGTCTTTCCTATTCTGAATTAATTAACCGCCTCATTCAGCTCGCCCTTGAAAGACAAAACTCTCAGCAATAAGTTTGCGTAATGTGTCTGAGTTGTCTGATTCGTATCATGTAAGACATGTCTGCTCTTGCTAAACTTCAGTATGGCTGAATCAGAACCAATTCTCCCTGGGGTTGTTGATATCTCAACAGGCGAAATAAGACGCGAACATGAGGTGGTCGATATCAACTCTGTTACCGAAATGCTAGGCGCTATTCGGATCGATCGACACAGTCAGCGAACAGGGGAAGTATATGCTCATATGTTCCTCTTCCCCGATGGTGCAAAACGACGAGTCGATGGTACTCCGGTTGTTCCCCGGTTAGAAATAAGTAGAGAATCTGGAGCAACATTTAATGATGGTAATAACCCTTCCTATCTTATTGAGCAAGTCAGTGCATTAATAGTGAGCGGAGATCGGTTAATTATTCAGGGTGAGGATGATTATTTTTATCGATCTTTGGAAGTCTCAAGAGATGGGACTCATGCAACAATAAATAGAGCTAAGTATGATGAGGTTGGAGTTATGTTATCAGACAGAGAGCTTAATGAAGTAGTTGAAGGTGCTTCTCGCTATTTTAAGTAAGGGAGTTAATAGATAAACGGAATAAATTTTTTGGTTTTCTTCTGATAATCTTCATAACCTTTTTTAAAGTGTTTAACAAGTAATGTCTCTTCGTAATTGCCTTTAACGATAAAGTCAGCAACTAAGAGTAAAAGCGCACCAATTCTCATGGGTGTCGAACTATTAATAATAAGCCCAATACAGACGAGAAGTATAGCCAGATACATAGGATGCCTGACAAATTCATAAGGTCCTTCAGTTACTAAATTACTATCTGGTGCGACATCGGCTGTGATTTGGATAGTGGTAATACGCATAGCCCAAATCGACCACAGGCCTAAAATGACTCCAAGCAATTCTAGTATTCCTGCCACAGGACTACTAGGTAAGACTGGCCCACTTATGAAGAGATAGATGAGGAGAAGTCCTTGGACAAAAACGAGAAGAAGTGACTTAGGATTACTCGACATAGTACTAGTATGCGCTTTTTGAGATAAAGACTCAAGAGAAAAGTGGTTGAGTTTTAGCCACAAATACGATATAAACTCAAAGTATGAAAAAAATTCTCGGGATTTTTGCTCATCCAGATGATGAGGCACTCGGACCTTCTGGTACATTAGCAACCTATGCAAAAGAGCATGAGGTCTATCTCATCTGTGTGACAAGCGGTGAGGCGGCTGGAAAAACAAAGGAAGAGAAATTAGAAATAGGCGAAATTCGACGAGCAGAGCTGCTTAAGTCTGCAAAGATTTTAGGAATTAAAGATGTTTACTTTTTAGGCTATGAGGACGGTCAGTTATGTAATAGTTCCTATCATCAGTTGGCAGATGATATCTCACAAAAAGTCGAAGCAATTCGGCCTGATACCCTCATTACCTTTGAAATGCGTGGAGTATCCGGTCACATTGATCACATCACCGTCTCGATGGTGACGTCATTTGTATTTAGGCAGTATTCATTCATCAAAAAACTCATGTATTATGTTACTTCTAAGCACGTCAGTGAGAAAAATCAAGGATACTTTATCTTTTTCCCTGAGGGGTACGAGCGGTCACAAGTAGATGAGGTAGTCAATGTAGTACCTGTTTGGGAAACGAAGGTAAAAGCGATGCACTGTCATAAATCACAGCTAAAAGATGTCGAGAATGTTCTTAAAAATGCCAAAGGTTTCCCTCAGGAAGAGTACTTCCTCATCAGAACGAAATAATTTGAAGTACCGTATAATACTACTATGAAGAAAGTAGTATTCCTCCTTCTCTTAATAATTGGTGTTATTGTCATTGCTAATTACGGGCGAAAAGTTTTCCGAAGTAAAATCGAATCAGCCCTCTCTTTACAGCCTACGGAGACGTTATTAACTCCTCATCCCACACCTACAGCACCTGCAGCAAAAATAATAGATGAAACATTATTTGTTCCCTACTGGAGTGTAAAAAGTGGATTTAACGCTCCGAGTTACAAAAAACTTGTTTATTTTGGTGTGAAAGCAACTGAACAAGGTATCGATACCTCGGATCCTGGATATCAGCAGTTGCCTGTTTTTATGCAAGGCGTCAATTCGCAAAATACGATACTGGCAGTTAGGATGATAGATAACTCGAGTAACTTTGCCATCCTTAAAAGTGCTTCTTCTCAGCAACATGTGATAAAGGCTGCTATAGCTATTGCAAAAAGAAATCATTTCTCAGGTATTCTCCTTAATCTTGAGGTAAGTGCTCTGCCATTCTCTTCACTCGTAGATCAGATAGTATCTTTTAATACCTCTTTTTCTCAGGCAGCGCACGAAAGTGCGTTAAGTTATGGCGTTACTGCCTACGGAGACTCATTTTATCGGTTACGACCATTTGATATTTCGAAAATGGCGAAAGATAGTGATACAGTCTATATCATGGCCTATGACTTCAGTAAGGCTAATGGAAATCCAGGACCGAATTTCCCATTATCAGGTAATGATACGTATGGATATGACTTCTCTCATATGATTGATAATTTTGCTGATAGTGTTCCATTAAAAAAACTCATCGTGATATTTGGCATGTATGGGTATGATTGGCCAGTCGATAATAATAGTAAGGCCACAGGTGTCGGAACTGCTGCATCATTAGTTTCCATTAAAAATACTATTATTGATGCTTGTGATTATTTATCTTGTGAGTGGGAAAGGGACCTCACCTCGGGTGAAACGAAAGCTACCTATCAAGATGATACGGGAAAGCATATTGTCTGGTTTGAAGACGAAGAATCAGTTAAACGTAAGCAAGAGTTTTTGCGAAAACGTGGAATTGGTTCGTATGCCTACTGGGCGTATTCATATTTCTAATACATATTTCTTATTCTCACTGTCATGAGTTCTTAAGAATATCAGGACAAAGTAGAGTCTGCTTTTGAGGCTAATCCACGCCTAAGATAATTGCATTTAGGGTATTGACGCTACGTGCGAAATGTTGTATCATACACATAATCTCATTGAAATAAATGAGGTTCTTTTTTTCTTAAGGATATAAAAATATGGCAGCATTTAATCGCTCAAAACCACATGTAAATATCGGAACCATCGGTAACGTTGACCATGGTAAAACAACAACTACAGCAGCTATCGCTACTGTCCTTGCTAAAAAGGGCATGGCTGAGGCAAAGAAATACGAAGATATCGATAACGCACCAGAAGAAAAAGCTCGTGGCGTTACGATTAACATCTCCCACATTGAATACGAAACAGCAAAGCGTCACTATGCTCACATCGACGCTCCAGGACACGCTGATTACATCAAAAACATGATCACTGGTGCAGCTCAGATGGACGGCGCAATCCTTGTCGTCTCAGCTCCTGACGGCCCTATGCCTCAGACTCGTGAGCATATCCTTCTTGCACGTCAGGTAGGAGTTCCAGCTATCGTTGTCTACCTTAATAAATGCGACATGGTTCAGGATGAAGAACTTCTTGATCTCGTTGAAATGGAAGTCCGTGAACTTCTCTCTAAGTATCAATATCCAGGCGACACTACTCCAATTATCCGTGGTTCATCCCTTAAAGCTCTTGAAGGCGATGCTCACTATGAGGATCAGATCATGAAGCTCATGGATACAGTTGACGAATACATCCCAACTCCAGAACGTGATCTCGACAAGCCATTCTTAATGCCTGTTGAGGACGTTTTCTCAATCAAAGGTCGCGGAACAGTCGTTACTGGCCGTATCGAGCGTGGAGTTGTTAAGATCAATGATCCAATCGAAATCGTCGGTATGAAAGCAACAGCTAACTCAGTTGTTACTGGAGTTGAAATGTTCAGAAAGCAACTTGATCAAGGTCAAGCTGGAGATAACGTCGGACTTCTTCTCCGCGGAGTTGAAAAGTCAGATGTAGAGCGTGGACAAGTTCTGGCAAAGCCAGGATCTATCACTCCTCACACAGAATTCGAAGCAGAAGCATACATTCTTACTAAAGAAGAAGGCGGACGTCATACTCCTTTCTTCAAAGGATATCGTCCACAGTTCTACATCCGAACTACTGATGTAACTGGAGAAACAGTTCTTCCAGACGGAGTAGAAATGGTTATGCCTGGTGACAATACTAAAATGACTGTTAAGCTTATCGTTCCAGTTGCTCTTGAAGAAGGTCTCCGTTATGCTATCCGCGAGGGTGGCAGAACAGTCGGAGCTGGTGTTATCACCAAGATCTTAAAGTAATATTGCACATTGACTGTCTGTTTGGAGGGCAAATATGCCAAAAGGAAGAATTCGCGTTCGCTTAAAAAGTTACGACGCTAGAGTTATCGACTCTACTTGTCAACAAATTTTAGATACGGCTATAAGAACCGGAGCTAAAATAGTGGGACCTGTACCACTTCCTACCCAACGCAGTGTCTACGCAGTTAACAAATCCCCATTTGTTGACAAAAACGCACGAGATCATTTTGAAATCAAAGTTCACAAGCGTTTGATTGACATTATTTCCCCGACAGATAAGACAATCGATAGTTTAACTCACCTAGAGTTACCAGCCGGAGTAGATGTTGAGATTAAGATGTAGTCAGGTGACTACCTATACACTTGCATGCCCAGAATTTACATACAACATGGATAAGGTAGGAAAAGCCTAAACGGGGCTCATATCGAAAGAAACGAGAGGAGGTAGCCTAGGGGCTATCTTTTTTTTTGGAGATTTATATGAACACATTATTTGGTAAAAAAGTTGAACAAACACAAAGATTTTTAGAAAACGGAACCCGCATTCCTGTTACTCTTGTTGTGGCTGAGACTAACGTCATCATGGGACTTAAGACTCAAGACACTGATAAGTATTCAGCAATCAAACTGGGCTTTGGCAAGACGAAGAAATCTACCAAAGCCCTTTTAGGTGAAGCTAAGAAAGCGAGTCTTTCGTATGTTCCTTCGAAAATCGCTGAGGTAAAAGTAGAAGATACAGCAAATATCGAGCTTGGCAAGGCAGTAGCAGTTGATGAGGTTTTCAAGCCAGGAGATATCGTCGATGTTACCGGAACTTCAAAAGGTAAAGGATTTGCGAGTGGTATTAAGCGTTATAACTTCAGAGGTGGTCCTAAGACTCACGGTCAGTCAGATCGTCACCGTGCTCCTGGTTCAATCGGCTCTGGTACGACTCCAGGTCGTGTATACCGTGGTAAAAGAATGGCTGGTAACATGGGCCGTGATACCGTTACCGTTAAAAATCTCATGGTAATTGAAGTTAATCCAGCAACGAGTGAATTATTGATCAAAGGTCTGGTCCCAGGAATCTTAAACGGAACTGTTAAGATCACTAAAGTTGGCGAAACAAAAGAAAAGAATTTCGTTCCGCTTTTCAAGATTGAAGAACCAGTCGCAGAGACACCTGAAGTTGTTGAGGATGTGACTGTCACAGCTCCAGCTGAGGAAGTAGCTGCACCACAAGAAGAGGCAGTACCAGCTGAAGAAGTAAAAGCAGAAGAGAATACAGCTGAGACACCAGCAGAAGCAACGCAACCAGAAGAAGCACCAAAGAAAGAAGAAGTAAAGGAGGAAGCTAAGTAATATGGCCGCAACTAAAAAAGCACCAGTTAAAGAGACAGCAACTAAAGCACGTGCTCCACGTAAAGCTACAACAGAAGTGAAAGCAGAGGCAACAGTTGTAACAAAGCCTGCAGCTAAGACAGCTACCGGTGTTAAGGTTGATGTTTTTGACGTAACTGGTAAAGTAGCTGGCTCAGTCAACCTTCCTGAATCGCTCTTTGGCGCTAAAGTGAATCCTAAGCTGATGACTCAGGCTGTTCGTGTTTACCTAGCTAATCAGCGTAAAGGTACTCACTCAACCAAGTCTCGTGGAGAAGTAACTGGTTCAACTCGTAAGATCTATCGCCAAAAAGGTACTGGTCGAGCTCGTCATGGTGGTATCACAGCACCTATTTTCGTCGGTGGAGGTATTGCCCTTGGTCCAAAACCACGTGATTACAGTCTCAACTTACCACAAAAAATGCGTCGTGCAGCCTTAGCTTCTGCGTTAACAGTTAAGTTACAAGACGGCAAGGTTAAAGTTGTGGATGGACTAGAGGCAGTTAAGCCAAAGACTAAGGTCTTTATCGATGCACTGACTAAGCTTTCACTTAATGATAAAAAGAAAAAGATCTTACTCGTTTTACCTGAGAAAACAGATAATGTAACTCGTGCAGCACGCAATGTCGAGGGTGTAACGTATATCAATGCGTCTCAGTTAAATACCTATGAAGTCATGAATACTCGCACACTTGTCGTTATGAAGTCAGCGCTTGAGACACTTGAGAAAACGTTTGCAAAGGAGACTAAGTAATGAAATCAGTTATTTTGTCACCAATTATTACTGAGAGATCAATGGCACTGGTAAAGAGTCGTAAGTTCTCATTCTTAGTTGCAGTTGATGCAGATAAAGAAGCTATTAAAAGAGCTGTTAAGACTACTTTTAACGTTGATCCAATCGCAGTTCAGACAACAGTACAAAAAGGAAAGTCACAGCGTGTTGGTATGCGCCGAACTGAAAAAAAGTACCAGCCATACAAAAAAGCAATTGTGACATTAAAAGAGGGACAAAAGATTGACATTTTTGACCTTGGCGTATAAGATTGAGGCTTCAAGAATACTTGAGCTAATAAATGAATATATATGAACAGATTAAAACAAATAAGAAAAAAACATTCAGGTCGAGATGCGAGTGGCCAAGTTGCCGTTCGTCATCAAGGCGGAGAGCATAAACGCTTTTTGCGCTTAGTTGACTTTAAGCGTGATAAAGTTGGGATTGCAGGAACTGTCGTTGCAATTGAGTACGATCCAAATCGAACTTGTGATATCGCCCTTGTCACCTACTCAGATGGTGATAAGCGTTATATTTTAGCCCCGGAAGGGTTAAAAGTAGGCGATAAGGTGACTTCAGGTCCAAGTGCTGATGTCAGAGTCGGTAATGCCTTACCAATGTCTGGTATGCCGCTTGGCACTATCGTTCATAACGTCGAGTTAACACCTGGACGTGGTGGCCAGATGGCACGCGGTGCAGGCGCTGGTGCTATCATTACGGCTCGTGATTCTGGTTTTGTGCATCTGAAGTTACCATCTGGTGAATTACGCAGAGTTAAAGAATCAGGTTATGCAACAGTCGGACAAGTTGGTAACATAGAGTGGAAGAATGAAGTTATCGGTAAAGCTGGACGTTCACGTCACATGGGTATCAGACCAAGTGTCCGTGGAGTTGCGATGAATCCTCGCTCTCAACCTCATGGAGGAGGAGAAGGTAGGTCTGGAATTGGTATGCCAAGTCCTAAGACGTATGCAGGACGCAAAGCAGTTGGTAAGACTCGTAGGCCTAATAAATATTCTGACAAATATATTTTGTCACGCAGAAAGGGTAAGAAATAATTATGGCAAGATCACTGAAAAAAGGACCATATATAGATGAAAAGCTTATGAAGAAGGTTATGGCTCAGAAGCAAGCTGGTGCACGTGGTGCAATTAAAACCTGGGCAAGAGCTTGTCAGATCCCGCCAGAATTCGTCGGACATACTTTCGCAGTTCATAATGGTCGTATCTTTGTAAACGTATTGGTAAATGAACCAATGGTTGGTCACCGCTTAGGTGAATTCGCACCAACCAGAACATTTAGGACACATGGAAGAGTCGTCGCTCGTGAGATCAGTAAGACATAATGATTATGGAAATTAAAGCATCAACAAAACAAATTAGAATTAGTCCACGTAAAGTTCGTGTCGTCGCAGACAGTGTTCGTAATATGACAGCTCAAGAAGCATTAACAACACTCAGTGTGATCAATCGTCGTGGAGCATCAGTATTAGCAAAAACACTCCAGAGTGCAATTGCCAATGCGCAGCATAATGGAAAGTTAGACACTGCTAATTTAAAGATCGCATCAATTATGGTAAATGAAGGACCAGCCTTAAAGCGTTATCACGCTTCAACCAGAGGTCGTATTCATCCATACAAGAAACGAAGTACTAATGTAGAAATTACCTTAAAGGAGGGTACAAACTAATGGGACAGAAAGTTAATCCAAATTTGATCAGACTTCAGACAGTTCATACTTGGAGTAGTCGCTGGTTTAGTGAGAAGAATTATAAGGAAACACTTCTTGAAGATTATGCTCTCCGTACGATGTTAATGGAGAGACTTAAGTCAGCTGGTGTCAGTAGAGTTGAGATCGAGCGTTCAATTAATAATGTTCGTATCATGGTCTATGTTTCACGCCCTGGTATCGTTATCGGTCGCGGTGGCTCTGGAATCGAAGAACTTAAGAAGCAGCTTACTCGTTTCTTTGTTAACCAAGGTAAAACAGGCAAGAATATGCCTCGCTTTGATCTTCGTGTCGAGCAGGTTAAAGAACCTAATTTGGACGCTTATTTAGTTGCAAAGAGTATTGCTGAAGGACTGATCCGCAGACTTTCATTTAAGAGAGTTCTTGTCCAGACAGCTGATAAAGTTATGGGCAGTGGTGCATTGGGAGTAAGAGTTGTTCTTTCAGGACGTATTAATGGGGCTGAAATCGGCCGTCGTGAGAAGATCCAGGTCGGAACTGTTCCACTCTCAACAATCAGAGCAAATATCGATTATGCAGAATACCCAGCATTAACGAAAAAAGGCTATATCGGAGTTAAAGTCTGGATCAACCGTAAGGAGGAAAAATAATGTTAGTACCAAGAAGAGTTAAATATCGTAAACAAATGCGCGGCACTATGAAAGGTGACGCATACCGTGGAACCAGAATTTCTTTTGGTGAGTTCGGTATTATTACTGAAGAATCAGGCTGGATTAGTAGCCGTCAGATTGAATCTGCACGTCGTGCAATCAGTCATTATACGCAGCGTGGTGGCCGTATTTGGATTAGAATTTTCCCAGATAAGCCTGTATCTAAAAAACCACCTGAGGTCCGTATGGGTGGAGGAAAAGGAGATATTGAGGAGCATGTCGCACCAGTACTTCCAGGAAGAGTACTTTTTGAGATGGGTGGAATTCCTGAAGAAGTAGCTATGGAAGCACTTCGCCGTGCAGCACATAAGTTGCCAGTTAAAACACGTTTTATAACTAGAAAGTAAATACTATGAAAACAAAATTACGACAAGAAATTAAAAATAGTGATGTAGCAGAGCTGAGAAAAAAGCTTTCAGATGCTCGCAAAGAGCTCTCACAAGCGATGCTTGATCACAAACAATTCAAGCTTAAGAACACAAGTAGTCTTACAACTATGAGAAAAGAAATTGCAGTTATTTTAACAATATTAAAAGAAAAGGAGGCTAAAAATGGCCAAAACGCTTAACGGAAAAGTAGTCTCAACAGGTATGCAGCATACCGCTATTGTTGAGGTTTCATTTAAAGTACCTCACAAGTTATATAAGAAATTATTAACTCGCAGTAAAAAATACAAAGTTGATACTCGCGAAGTACAGGTGACTGTCGGAGATGTAGTCGATATCGTTGAGACGAGACCAATGTCTAAGGATAAATACTTTAAAGTTGCAAAAGTCGTTCTCAGTAATAAGGAGGTAAAACACGCATGATCCAACATAGATCAATGTTAACAGTTGCAGATAATTCAGGTGCTAAGGTATTACAAGTCATCCATATTTTTGGCGGCTCAAAGCATCCAAAAGGAACGATTGGCGATGTTGTGAATGCTGTTGTCAAACAAGCAGCACCACATGGGAATGTAAAAGAAGGCGAAATCGTTAAGGCAGTCGTTGTGAGAACTCGCAAAGAGTATCGACGTAACGATGGATCATATATCAGATTTTCTGATAATGCTGGTGTTCTTATCGATAATCCAAATGATAAGAATCCACGCGGAACTCGTATCTTTGGACCAATCGCCCGTGAGGTAAGAGATTTAGGATTTAACAAAATAGCTAGTATGGCAATTGAGGTTGTATAAAATTATGAAGTTACACAAAGGTGATTTAGTAAAAATTGTTACAGGAAAAGACAACGGTAAAACCGGTAAGATCGAGCGTGTCTTTACTAAAGAGAATAAGGTACTTGTTGAGGGAGTAAATCAATTTAAGCGCCATGTTAAAGCGCGTCAACAGGGTCAGACATCTGAGATCGTTACGATTACCAAGCCGTTAAGTCTTGCAAGTGTCGCACTCATTTGTCCAAAGTGTAAAGAACAGACTCGTGTCGGTTACGCAATCAATAAAGATACTAAGCAGCGCATCTGTAAGAAATGCGGCGCTGAGATATAACACATATGGAACCATTACAAAGTCGTTACAACAAAACAATTAAAACAGAGCTCCAGCAAAAGTTAGGAGTAAAAAATCCTATGGCGACACCTCGTCTGCTTAAGATCGTCGTTAATATGGGCGTAAAAGATGCTGTTGCTGATAAGAAAAACATCGAAAGAGCAGCAAAAGCTATTGAGACTATTACTGGTCAGAAAGCAAAAATTGCTAAAGCTAAGAAGTCTGTTGCATCATTTAAACTCCGTGAAGGAGAGCCAATCGGAGTTGTAGTTACCCTACGCGGCAAGAGAATGTATGATTTTTATGAAAAACTGATTACTATCGTATTCCCACGTATTAAGGATTTCCACGGTATCAGTCGTAAGAGTTTTGATGGACATGGTAATTACGCCTTAGGCTTTGGTGAGTATGCAGTTTTCCCTGAAATCGACCCATCAACTGTTGAAAGAGTACAAGGACTTGAAGTCGTCGTCGTTACGAGTGCTACAACTGATAAGGACGCGCTTACGCTTCTTGAATCACTTGGCACCCCATTTGAGAAGGAGGTTCAAGCGAACTAACCTTGTAAATCGAGGCTAAAAAGCTTATAATTGAGGCTATGGCAAAAACATCAGATGTTGTTAAATTTAAGAAAAAGCAAAAATTTGCTGTTCGTATGGTGAACAGATGTGCATTATGTGGTAGAAAACGCGCTTATATGCGCCGCTTTGGACTTTGCAGACTTTGTTTTAGAGAAAGAGCACAGAAAGGAGAATTACCAGGCGTTGTTAAAGCCAGTTGGTAAAAACCTATGTATACCGTTGCAGATTTTGTGATCAGAGTAAAAAATGCGTCCTACGCTCGTCGTAAAGAGGTAGTTATGCCTTATTCAAAAATTACGAAAGCGATCGCTAAGCTTCTTGTTAAAGAAGGATATTTAGCTGATGTTCGTGATACTGAATTAGACGGCAAAAAAACCATTACTGTTGGCATCAGATATGTTCGTCGTAAGCCGGTTGTCAGTGATGTTGAGATCATCTCAAAGCCATCTTTAAGAACTCACATGAATCACAAAGAGTTAGGTACAGAACAGCGCAAGAAGACACTCATGATGGTTGTTTCTACCAGTCAAGGGTTAATGACCGGTAAAGATGCTTTGAAGAAAGGCTTAGGAGGAGAACTCCTTTTTAAGATTGGCTAAAAGATATGTCAAAGATAGGCAAATTACCAATTCAACTCAAACAAGGCGTAACTGTTCAGATCGATGGCAGTAACGTTACTGTTAATGGCACAAAAGGGCAGGCATCTTATGCATTACCTAAAGGTGTTAGTGTTAAACAGGAAGGTGAAGAGCTTTTAGTTGCAATTGAGAATGATAGTCAGGACTTACGTGCAAAATGGGGACTCACACGCGCTCTTCTTGCCAACATGCTTAAAGGAGTAGATGCAGGTTTTGAGAAAAAACTCGAACTCCAAGGAGTCGGTTACAGAGCTCAGATGCAGGGAAATGACTTAGTCTTAAGTCTTGGATTTTCTCATCCAGTTAAGTTCTCACCACTTGAAGGATTAAAATTGTCTGTTGCTGAAAACGTTATTACTGTTTCAGGAACTGATAAGATGCTCGTTGGCCAGATGGCTGCAACTATCAGAGGGGTAAAACCACCTGAACCTTACAAAGGAAAAGGAATTAGATACGTTGGCGAGCAAGTCCGACGTAAGGCTGGAAAAGCTGCTAAGGCAGTTGGAGGTAAATAATTATGAATAGAAATATATTACGCAGAAAAAATCGTCAGAGTAGAATTCGAGCTAAGATCAGAAATGTTTCTGAATTACCTCGTCTGTCTGTCTTTCGTTCAAACGAATACATCTATGCACAAATCATCGATGATGCAGCACATAAGACAATTGTTGGTATTTCAGAGAAAAAAGATACTAAAGGAACTAAAACAGAGCGCGCAAAAGCATTAGGCCTTGAGCTTGCAAAAGTTGCTAAAGACAAAAAAGTTAGTAAAGTTGTTTTTGATAAAGGTAGTTATGCATATCACGGTCGCGTCAAAGCCTTAGCAGAAGGCGCAAGAGAAGGGGGATTAGAGTTCTAATATGGCATATCAAGATAATAATCAGAGAAGTGAGTTTATTGAACAAGTAGTACAGATTAGTCGTGTCTCCAAGAAAACTAAAGGAGGCAACAAAGTCGGCTTTTCTGCACTCACTGTTGTTGGGGACGGTAAAGGACGAGTCGGAGTCGGTCTTGGTAAAGCACCAGATGTCTCAAGTGCAGTCCGTAAGGGAATTCTTCTTGCGAAAAAACACATGGTGTCAGTACCTTTGGTTAATGGTACAATTAAATCTCGCGTTGATGTTAAGGTAGGAGCAGCACGTGTTATGCTTAAGCCAGCACCTCCAGGATCGGGTATTATCGCGGGTGGAGCTGTTCGTAGTGTCGTTGCTGCAGCAGGTATTACTAACATCTCAAGTAAAGTACTTGGCAGTAATAACAAAAATGGTAACGTGACTGCAACTCTTGAAGCATTACGTATGCTCTCACAAATGCAGGATAAAAAAGAAGCGTTAGCTGCTAAAACTAAATAACTATGGAATTACATAACTTAACCAGTATTAATAACAAAGGAAAACGTAGACTTGGTCAAGGTCATGGCTCTGGTCGTGTCAAGACATCAGGTCGTGGTACTAAAGGACAAAAAGCTCGTTCT
>CAZRDR010000046.1:0-23761 GCA_964598995.1 uncultured Gammaproteobacteria bacterium
CAACTTTCAAAGCAACAGCCCAGATTCGGTATGACATTTGGAGAGCTAAAAGGGGTTATCGGGAATAGATCTGCAGATTCAGTTGGTGGACCGAATTGGGATAACTCCATATATAAAGACCTCGTACTATTTCCTGAACAACCTCGTCCTTTGTTACCAGAAATAGCTATTGATTATCTCTTCAAAAAAAATGTGTTTAGGGCTGGACTTAGATTCGTATGTCAAAATTGTAATAAAGAAGATTGGTATCACTTAACAGAGTTTGATGTAAATTTCACTTGCAGGTATTGCTTTAAAAATCAACATATCGGTGCTCTGGAAGGTGTTAACAAGAAAGAATGGCATTATAAATCTGATGGACTTTTTATGATTCCTGACGCAGGGAATGGGAGTTTGAGTGTTATTCTAGCTCTCTGGAGGCTAGATCACTTAGTCCATAGTAATAGTTTCAAGTATTTAACGTCTCAAAATGTAAAGGGTATAAAGGAGGGTGAAGTAGACTTTATTGTATCGTTTACAAATCATTTTCAAGTTGGTGATATTCTTGTTCTTGGGGAAGCACGAAACTTTGTTGACTTTTCTAGTAAAGAAGTAACTAAGTTAATGACTATTGGCTCAAAATTTGAAAGAAAACCTTATTTATGTTTTGTAACTCTTAAAGATAAATTTTCAGATGGAGAAATAAAACAATTAAAACGTGTTCTTAAACATGGCTTCGGGTTAATTCCCCTTACTCGTCTGGACTTAGACCCATACGATCTATACGATAGATTTAATAATCTAAGAAATAAGTATGCCGTAACTATCAACGATTTTTCTAGCAACCTCTGTTCATTAAATTTACATCTAACTGAAGGGGAAGTGTATGATCTTACTCATGAAAAAGAGAAAAAAATACTAGAGA
This sequence comes from uncultured Gammaproteobacteria bacterium, assembly GCA_964598995.1. Lineage (GTDB taxonomy): Bacteria > Patescibacteriota > Microgenomatia > Levybacterales > UBA12049 > JACROF01. The sequence goes on from CAZRDR010000046.1 coordinate 905, forward strand.
AAATAAGAGCTGCTGAGATAAATAAATCTAATAACTAATTTTTAAATTTATTGCATTAGCTAGAAAAAAGGAATATTATTGCAAATATGAATAAACTCATCTTTAAACTATTTTTTCTCGTCCTATTCTTTGTAATTGTACAACCTGCTTTTGCTACATCAGGATGTTGTAGTGGACATAGTGGAGTAAGTTGTGGCGCAGGCCCACAATCAAACGGTAATGTCATCTGTAATGATGGTTGGACAGGATCCTCTTGTTCATATTCCAGCATGGTAATGTGTGGTGGATCAACTTCAAGTAGTGCACCTGTACAACAAGTTGTATCTACACCTACAAACACCCCTGTTCCGATGCGTGTATATCCAACTTCAACCCCAATACCTACAAAAAAATTACTTCCTACTTGGACACCAAAGCCAACACGGACTCCTACACCCACTCGTGTCCCAACGAGAGTTATTACTCCGACAAACTCCCCTACTCCAACATTTACACCCACTCCTTCACCTACCGTTACTCCAGTACATAAAGAGACCATTTCAGCTAATAATCAAAAACCTAACAAGACAGGAATTTGGGGGTTTTTCCTCTCACTATTTGGAATAAATAAAAAGTGAAAAACACAGTAAAAGTTATCTTCTGGGTAGTTATTGCGATCGGCGGTATATATGTTTTATCACGTATTGGTGGGCAATCCTCTAGCTCATCTAACTATAATCCATACACTGACACTGGAGATGAATATTCTAATGATGATACTTTTGACTATGATACTGCAATATCAGACCACTGGGATGAGATTATGCCGTACATAAACGGAAGTGACACGATTGAAGCATGTTCAGATTCTAGTGGAAATTGTTACGACCTAGAAGCAGATATATCAGACGGATGTGTTGAAGAAATACATTTTGATAATGGTGGATATTTAGACTTCAGCTCAGCTTGTTTAGATGAAAATGGAGAAGCAGAAGATAGTGATGACGAAGGGAATGACTGGACATTCTCTGTTGACACCGGTTCCTCAATTGTCACAGACGCAGTGGATGAATGGTATTCTAATTATAAAGACTCACGTTATGATGATTCTAATTCATTAACGGACTATTAATAAGATTGCAAATAAACTTGATTTAGTTGCGAGCTAAAAATACGATAATACTTTATGAGATCAGGAATAACAGAATTCCGCACCGCAACACTTGGGGTCACTTCGGCAAGCTCAGTGCAAGCACTATTAGAGGAAATTCTCTTATGTGGTTTGTGTACATGCTTCTTTGCAACCAGAAAACCTTTTATATTGGTATTTCTGATGACCTCAAAAATCGCTTCTTTCAACATACAAGTAAACTAAATATCTCAACAAAAAAGTTTTCTGATCTAGAGTTGGTCTACGCTGAAAAATATCTAAATAAGTTTGAAGCTGCTAGAAGAGAGACGCAACTTAAGGGCTGGTCTCATGCAAAGAAGCAGATGCTTATTGATGGCAGACTTGGTATTAATTCTTGTACTGAGTTGGCGAATGATCTCGTCAAGGAATTAGAACTCTGAGTTTACTCCGAGCAACGCCGAGGTGAATTCCCATGGGGTCACAGCGAAATCTCGCAAGCATCCTCTTGGGAGATTTTTTATTAGTCATGATAAGAAATTTGAATAGTAAACTAAGCTCTGTAGAACGATATTGACTTATATCACTCTTTACTGAACAATAAAGTTGTGGCTAAGAAAAAGGACAAAACTCTTCTCAAAAGGATTACTGATTATTATTTCTACTCTGCAAGAGGACCAGCAATAGTTATAGCAATAGTTCTATTGCTAAATATTAAGGATTGCGGTTTGAAACTTTCAAGCTTCTTGGTACCTTGTAGTACACATAATGCATTTCATTCGTACCGTCATCCAGGTGATTATGCGTTCTTTTTACTCTTGTTAAGTTACGGTCTATTTTTATTCTGGTCTGGTTTTTGGCTCCAAAAAAAGTTAAAGAACTAATATCTCATCACGCTAATTCCAGCTTAGAATAATTTTGTATATCTTTTATTAGACAATTAAAAAGGGTGTTCGAAAGAAGATCGCGATGGGTCACAGAAAATATCCCGCAACAAGCGGGATTTTTTGTGACTCTGAGAAGGAATGTGAATAATTTATTCGCGCCGCTACACGACGGGCAACGACCCTAGTACCTTTGGTGAAGTAGCTGGTGGCCTTGGGGTGAATTCCCAGGGGGTCACAAGCTCAACAGTATTGTCTTGACTTCATATCTACTATTCTCAATAATGAGGGTGTGGCAAAGAAAAAAGATAAATCAACAAAGGTTAATTTTATTCTACTAATGCTAGTGCTGATGATCACGATCATCTTGCTCTTTCTTAAGACAACTTCCGATAACAAAATTCGGCAAGCACGTGAACAATTAACACATAACAATTTCAATGCTGCGCTTAAGTCATATGAACAAGCTGTTAACCTCTGGCCATTTAATAAGAATTCAATTATTTTAGATCAAATAAGAGTACAGTCTCAAAATGTATATAAGAATGCTCCACTTGTCACTATTTTCTTCAAAGAAGACGCGAACACAGCACAAGTTACTGAATTGCAATATGAGATAAACCGTCTATCCGGAGTTGAGAGTACTAAATATATATCTCAGCATGAAGCATACGAAAAGTATAAGAAGCAGAATAAAGATAAACCTGAACTAAATGAATTGGTAACTGAGAATATTCTGCCTTCGTTCATAGAGGTCACTGCCATCAATAAGAGTGATAAAAAACTTCAAGAAGAAATTACTTCTCTAGCAAAAAGTAAATCGTATGTTGCAGATGTCGCTATCCCTTCGTTATATTTAATGCCTGACATATCTCAACCAGAAGTTAAAAAAATCCCGACTAGTCCTTTGACTGAGGACGACAAAGCTCAAGCGCGTCTACTAATCGATGCATATTTCAAAAAATTAATGGATAACTCTGCTGACATGAAAAGTAGAATTAGTGATTATAAAATTCTAAGTCTTGACGGTGTAAAATCAGCTAACGGTATGGAGATTCAGATAGAGTATGCCATCAAACCTGTTGCTAAAGAGAATATGAATGCGATGATCTATGGCCTCACCAATGATGGATGGACGAACAGTATTCCAGGCTGTGACTTCGTCATAAAAGAAGCTAATACCTATGAGCCTATCAAAGGTCTCGCTACTGGGTGCTTTGTCCTTAAGTAACCTTTACCTATTAAAAACTGTCACTATTTATCTCTACTACCTAATCCAAGAGCGTAAAGTTCGATAAAAGATCGTTATTGGTCACAAGTTCAAAGGTATTATCACTTGACTTTTTTTTTGTACTTGCTCAACAATAAATTTGTTGTGAAAAAAAAGACAAGCAAGGTAAAAAAAAGTTTACTTCCTACCTACCTAAGCCTACTATTACTTCTTGTTATATTGCTTGTTGTAACATTCTTTTATATCAATTCACATACACATCTCAAAACTTTTACCGATGAGAGTCTGAAGAGTTTCAGCTTCCAGCATGATCCAACTAAATGGACAATTACGTCAGTAGCTGATGTTGCGGACTGCGGTGGAATGGGATGCTCACCTGTATATGGCAGATCGATACAATTAGAGTCTATACCGAATCATGCTAAGTTAAAAATTGGTCTTGTCCAAAATTATAATCCTATTACCAACATGGAAGGCAAACAAAATTGGTGTTTTGAAGCGGGAAGTCTTGAACCGATAAGCCTGGATTCCCTAGACGATACATGGTTCAGGGGCGTGATGCCTGATGAAAGAAGCTATTATTATCCTAAAAATGCTATCAAAACTGTTAACGGAAAATACTGTGTCTACCCCTCGCTCAATAAGTATGAGCAATCACCTCTACCAATTACCTATAATGGAAAACCAGTTGTATATGATATTGAACTAAATTCATCGAATTCAGAAGATATTAAATTAGCTGACAAGATAGTAAATTCAATCAAAGTCGTATCATCAAATTCTTCTACTGCTCAAACTACTAAATCTAAAACCCTAATTGAGACCATAACTTATAATAAGTATGATAATGCTACATCTGCATGGAAGGTATACACGAGTCCTGATAACATATATTCATTTAAATATCCTGCAAACCTGGTCTATGCTTACACTGACGTTGACAGGAATGGTCAACTAAGTAATTTCTCCCCTCATTTCTTTAATACACAAAGTGACGCTGATAATGCGTTAAAGTGCATTTTAAATAAGCAAGGAATATTTAAAAACGCTTGCCATAGTAGAGGATTATTTGATGTTACTGATGTAACGAACTTTCATAAATCAGCAAAACAGTCATTGCAAGACTATCTAAATACAAAGGACCCCACCTTACTAAAAGAGTTATATATTTACTCTGACTCTCAAGGAAGAAGATGGATTGTTAGAAAACCAGTTTATGGACTTGGCGGAACATAAACAAATGCTGAAACAGTTGATGCTAAAAAGTATCAAGTTGAAATCGGTATATGGGATGATTTTATTGATGCAAGTAAACCAGGTGCAGTAGAACAGCAAATTAAGTTCGTTAACTCTCTTTTAGATAATTTCAAATTCAATTATTAGACCTGAGTTTGCATTATGAGTAGAGTTCTTGGTGATAGTCTATTTTATATACGTTCAAATAATGATGACTTACAAGTATTAAGAAGTCACGTAACCATATACTTGGGATAATTTTATTGACATATTACTCTTTTTACTCAAGACTAGCTGTATACCCCGTCTCTGAGATCTGCTTAACGATCTGATCGACATTTGTTGTCGATTCATCATATTCTACTTCTGTCTCTTGCTTGGCATAATTTGTGTTTGCCATTTTTACTCCTTTTACATAATCTTCTAAGTCTCCGTCGATATTCATCGCACAGCTCGTACAATGCATCCCATCAATTTTTAATTTTATTTTTTTCATATTACATGAATCACCCCCCGGTACATTCCCATACTGCAGGTAAATGTTATATCACTTTGTGAAGTCGGCATAACAATTTCACTACTTATCGTCTGTCCAACCGGTACTATCTTTTGAAATCCGAGCTGTGGAATACTGAACGCCTGCTGGCATCCTGCCCCATCAGTATTTACGAAAATAAATTTAACTTTCTGTCCTGCCTTAACCGTTATATCAGTTGGTGCGTACCCATATCTGCTGATAGTAATAGTCGCTTCGGAGACAGCTGAATCGCTACTCGTAGAACTAGAAGATGATGAGGCAAAAAGATTCTGAACAGCTAACCTACTGCCCATCATAAAGAGTGCGTTATTAAAGGTATACAGTGAGATAAGAATGATCATGACTGCAGCGAATTTCAGGAATTTCTCATGCAGTGATTCGCTCAGCTTTGTCGTGAAGTACCCCAGGACGAAAAACATAGGAGATGTCCCTAGAATAAATGAGAACATAATAAGTGTCCCCATCCATGGATTTGCTGAAGCTATCGCAAGCGCCATCATCGCCTGAGTCGTACCGCAAGGAATAAATATAGTCGCAGCACCGACGATCATCGGAGTGAAGAGATCACTGCTTTTTGATTGTTTCCTGACAAAACGAGTTAAAAATCGAGGTGGCTGGATAACAAAATATCTAAATATTGGATGGACCTGAAGCATATTGAGCGCAGTCCCGATCATAAAGAGCGCAACGAGCATTTGGAGAAGCCCCATCAAACTTAATGAAAGAGTAAAAAGTGAGCCAAGCCACCCGAGCACCATTCCCAATATCGTATAAGCTAATAATTTGGAAAGAAGAAATGAGAGAATAGGAATTGCATCTCCTGTCTCTTGAGCTTTCTCCTTAAGTCGCTGTTCCTCCCGCTGTGCGATAGTCGCAGCTAGTAACCCTCCTTGTACAGCAAGACAGGTTAATCCGCCAGTTAGAAGTCCAGTCAAAAAAACACTGATCAGATTTATATTAGTTCCCCTACCAGCGCTGGGAACTCTAATAAAAGTACTTAAGAGAGAAAATATCACTAGAACAATTCCAATTCCTATGATAATTTTGAGATTTTGTTTTGAAATTCGAATTTTCATGTTAGAGTTTTAACCTCCTTAAGAGTAATGAGTTCGATACAACACTCACAGAACTTGATGCCATTGCAACTGAGGCAAAAATAGGACTCAGCAATACGCCAAAGAGCGGATATAAGACACCCATGGCAACAGGAATTAGGACAATATTATACCCAAATGCCCAGAATAGATTTTGTTTGATAGTCCGCATCGTACCACGAGAGAGTTTGATGGCCTGCGCAACAGCAGCTAAATCTTTATTAATGAGTGTTATATCAGCTGCCTCGATAGCGACATCGGTTCCTGTACCCATAGCTATTCCTACATCCGCAGCTGCTAAGGCAGGTGCATCATTAATACCATCCCCCACCATCGCGACCACTTTATTTTCATGCTGCACATTTCGAACCTGCCGCTCCTTATCATCTGGCATCACTTCAGCGATAACTCGCGTAATCCCAACTTTTTGCGCGATAGCATCAGCAGTCGACTTATTATCACCGGTGAGCATAATTACCTCAATTCCCATTTTCTGAAGGAGCTCTACTCCTTCTTTAGCACTATCCTTTACTGTATCTGCTACAGCGATTACCCCACCCAACTTCTTTTCTATAGCGAGCATTATTACAGTGTTACCTTTTTCTTCAAGCTCCTTTATGAATTGAGCATGTTCTCCAAGCTCAATCAGCTCCTTATCCATTAATCTCTTGTTGCCTAAAAGGATCCTTTTACCGCTAGCCTTTGCTTCAATCCCATGCCCCGCAATTGCTGAGAAAGAATCTACCTCATGGAGATCAAGGTTTTTCTCCTGCGCAGCCTGTAGGATAGCGCTTGCTAATGGGTGCTCCGAAGCTTTTTCAAGGGATGCTGCAATCTGGAGGACTTGATCATCGCTGAAACCATTCGTTGAGACGACATCAGTGACCTCTGGCTTACCATTTGTCAATGTTCCGGTTTTATCAAAGATGACTGCTTTTATCTTACCTGCTATCTCCAGACTACTCGCGTCTTTAATAAGTATTCCATGTTCAGCTCCTTTGCCTGTTCCGACCATAATAGCTGTTGGTGTCGCTAGACCCATGGCACACGGGCACGCGATGATCAGAACTGCGACAGTATTAAGCATCGCGTACAGAAAGGCAGGAGAGGTACCAAAGAGATACCAGATAACAAAGGTCAGTATGGCAAGCATGATGACTATTGGAACGAAATAAGATGAGATAGTATCAGCGATGCGCTGAATGGGTGCTTTACTTCCTTGTGCTTCCTGAACAAGCTTGATAATTTGAGATAGCATCGTATCATTGCCTACTTTTGTCGCCTGATAGATAAAACTCCCTGACTTATTCATGGTGGCCCCAATTACTTGATCACCAACTACTTTTTCAACAGGAATACTCTCACCCGTCACCATTGACTCGTCAATTGAGGAATTACCTTCAGTTATTTCTCCGTCAACCGGTAATTTTTCTCCGGGTCGGACACGGATGAGATCACCTACTATTACCTGCTCAATTGGCAAATCACTTTCTATCCCATTACGGATTACCCGTGCCGTCTTGGCCTGAAGTCCAATGAGTTTTTTAATAGCATCAGAAGTCTGACTCTTCGCTCTTGCCTCAAAATATCTTCCAAGCAAAATAAGCCCAATAACAATTGAAGAGACGTCAAAATACGGCATGATCTCAATACCTAAATTCATCAGAATAGACGGGAAAATAGTGACAAAGGCTGAGTAAAGAAATGCAACTGAAGTTCCAAGTGCAACGAGTGTGTCCATATTAGCCAGTCTATTTTTCAATGCCGGGATAGCTGCCATGAAGAACTCTTTGCCTGCCCAAAACTGGATAGGAGTAGCGACAGCTAACTGGAAAAAGAAATTCTTAAGGATACTCGGAGCAGTCTCTGAAAGATAGGGAAAACTCCCCCAAAAAATGAGACCTCCACCAAATAAACTCGCAAGAGTCTTTATTTTTAATTTATGTAACTGAGCTGTCTTCGCTTCTTGAATCTTTTTTTCATTTGCCTCACCAATTGCCAAAGTGTAACCGGTTTTCGCAACTGATGCAGCTAAGTCCTCAGGAGTAGAAATAGCATCATCATATGTAACGGTTGCTTTTTCAGAAGCGAGATTTACGACCGCATCTTTAACGCCAGCGGCTTTTTTCAATGCTCTTTCGGTAATACGTACACAGGAAGCACAATGCATACCAAGTAATGGATAGGTACTAACTACTTCAGCCATATTATTTCACCAAAACCTTTCCATGGAACATATTCATACCGCATGAGAAATTAAACGTACCTTTTTTCTGGGGAATGATATCGACACGTACTTCTTCGTGAAGAGGCAAAAACTTCCTGACTTTGAAATCGCCTAATGCTACTTCCTCAAGACACGAACTTTCATCTTCTCTCTTAAAAACAAGTGTTGTCTTCTCACCTTTAGGAACTTCAATGACACTTGGAGTATATCCACCTTTAACAAGAATGTTTACCTCGCCGCGAGCTTTTACCACTTCTTCTTTTTTCATGAGGAAAAACCTGTAAGTAAAACCAATTCCTCCCAAGCCTGCGAGGAGAACGATTAATTTATCTAATTCCATGTGAAGATTATCCTTTCTTCTTAAAGACAGTCATGATCTCACCAATTGCTTGATCCTTTTCACCCCGACTGATCGCATCAGCCACGCAGGACTTGAGATGATTCTCGAGGATGAGGTTACCTGTCTCGTTAAGACCCTTTTCAACTGCCTGCATCTGATGCATTACATCAATACAGTATGAATCTGACTCAACCATGGAAATAACTTTTTCTAAATGGCCACGAGCGATCTTCAGTCTATGCAGTATTCTTTCGTCGGTATTTTTTGGTCTATACGCCATATTTATATCCCCTATATGGGGATATTATCGTATGGTAAAAGTATTGTCAAGAAGTAGCTCATATAACCTGTATAATAATGTCGTGGTAAAGAACATACGCTCGCTTTTATCGGTTCCTCGCAATGTATTCTTTTTAGGGCTCGTGAGTTTTTTCAACGACTTCTCCTCTGAGATGATCTATCCTATCGTCCCGATTTTTCTCACTTCAGTGCTGCACACCCCAATTCCTGTCGTCGGCCTCATCGAAGGGACAGCTGAAGCAACTGCTGCTATCACCAAATTTCTGTTCGGAGCGTATTCTGACTATATCCAAAGAAGAAAACCATTCGTGATCGGTGGCTATGGCTTCGCAGCTGCATCCAAACTTCTCATCGCTTTAGCTATTACCTGGCCGCTCGTACTTTTTGCCCGTTTTATCGACAGGCTTGGTAAAGGGATGCGTACTGCAGCGAGGGATAGTCTGCTACTTGATAATGCAACCACATCAAATAAAGGTTTTATCTTTGGTTTTCATCGAGCTTTTGATAGTCTAGGAGCAGTTATCGGACCCTTAGTCGCTCTTGGACTGCTGGCACTTCTTAAGGACAATATTAGGTTGACGTTTTATATCGCAGCTATCCCAGCTGTTATAGCCGTTTTTCTCCTCTTTTTCTTCGTCAAAGAATCTAAAAAAGTAAAAATTGAAGGTTATAAATTGACTCGCATTAAGTGGGGAGCTATCAGCAAACCTTTAAAGCTTTTCTTACTTATTAGTTTTATTTTTTCGGTAGGTAACAGCTCAGATGCATTTTTACTCCTCTATGCTAAAAATCTCGGTCTTACAACTACACTCGTAGTTCTGGTATACGTTCTTTACAATATTTCTCAAACACTCTTTGCGACACCTCTAGGCAAACTCGCAGATAAGTTAGGAGCTAAAAATGTCTACGCGTTAGGACTCGTCGTGTTCGGGATAGTCTATCTCTGTTTTGGACTTATCCACTCAACAGTCTGGCTGTGGCTACTCTTCCCAATTTATGGTGTGTATATCGCTGCAACTGATGGTGTGTCGAAAGCGTATATTTCTGAATTTATTACAAAAAGCGAATCTGGGACCTACTTCGGAGCGTATTACACACTTACCGCAGTCGGAACATTTTTAGCCTCATTTATCGGTGGTATCTTATGGAATACGTACTACCCGTCACTGACATTTATCTACGGATCTGCTATGGCTTTCCTGGCATTCGTCGTCTTCATACTTTTCCAAAATATCCAAAAAGCTCACATAAAGTGAGCTTTGTTAGTTGAAGAGAAAATTATTCTTACCAGTAATATTGGCCATCCACTAATGCCTCATTTGTCAATGCTAAAAGATTGACTTCTGTATAGACTTACTCAACAATCAGCTTATCCCTAAAAAAGTAAAAAAATTGTTATCCGATCACCAACTTTTAAACCCGTTCTTTCTCCAAGGAGTGCAATTATTTATTCTGTAATACCTTTAGTTTATATCTCATCAGACCTTATATGAGGGATAACCTTATATAAATTGGTTTAAGGAGTAAAATTCTCGAGGACGTGATCTATCTGCTGCGCGGAATGCTCAAACCCATATGGATTGCCTGTTTCATGGAAGTACTTAAGCACATCAAGTCCGAAATGGAGTTTGTAGAGATCTAATTTCCGAGTGAAGTTAGGATCATCAATAACCTCCTTATTACTATAACCTTCCTTCAACCAATCAAGAGGTATACTCTCCCCATACCAGAAATCCCAGTTCGCGAAATCATAAATAGGATCGCCACCTTTGCAATTTTCAAAATCTATTACGCCAGTTATCTCGTCATTCTCTGTAAGTATATGTTTCGGACCAAAGTCCCCATGAAGTAAATGAGAAGGCACATCTCGAAACAATGGTCTATCTCTCTCAATAATCTCGAGAGCTTTTTTAACACTATCTTCAGAATAACCGCCTTCTCGAGCAGCAATCATTAGTGGTTCAGCTTGACTTAATATTGAGGAAATATATCCATCCCAGGTAGTATATCGACCCATCCCATGTCTATCGAGATCACCAAATCCGGTCGTCTCAACAGAATGAATTTTTGCTAATTGTTCTCCCGCCTTAGCAATTAAGTCCTTTTTCTCAGCCTCAGTTAATTCTTCCCTATCTCCAAGTGGAATCCCCTGAAGTTTTTTCTGGACACATAGGCCCAATTCTTGTCCATCAATTGGAACCGTATCCGTAAGTAACACATCTGGCACAGAAACTCCTGCTTTAGCAGCTTCTCCAAGTGCCCATCTTTCTTCCTCAAAACGAGGGTAGTCATTTCGCGCAATTCGCAGAATTACATCCTGACCATCCTCAGTGTGGATATCATAAACTTCACTGTTCTGACCAGCTATAATACGCGTCTTTGCTGCTGGAGTCGAATGAGTAGCTCTGGCAATTTCAGAATTGATTACCTCATCAGATGCTTGAAACTGCGCATGTATTTCCTTAAGATGATCCTTATATGTCGTGGTAGGACTCTGATCTTGCTGCGGTGGTTTAGTTGAATCTCCAGATTGCAATTGTGACTGAATATTATCAACTACTGGCTGAGGTGAAGAAGTGGTAGGAGTCTGAGCTTTTTGCTCAGCCGATGAATTTTTACCATTTATATCTTGTTCGCTTATATCGCCAAACTCACCCATATCACTCTGAGTATAGCACTCTAAAACCAAAATAGATTAACCCTTCATACAAATCCGAATTTGTAACTTTCAAGAAAATAAAACAGAGTTCTTAATAGTTATTAGCTCAATAACCTGGGAATTCTTCAGTTAAGATATGATCATCAAGTATCTGCATTGAACCAAGCATAATTTTCATCCCATTCACCATCGCCCCCGGTCCTGCGATATAGTAGACTTCGTCTGAAAAATTAGGAATATATTTCTGAATCAACTCTGGGGTTATTCTACCCGTCTCACCTTGCCAGTTGATGGAAGAACCTTCAGGATGCGTAACGGTATAGACTACATGCAGATTTGGCTGAGACTTAATGATGTCTTCAAATTCTTTTTGAAAAATTATTTCCTCAGGTGTCGAAAATGAAGTGAATAAAAATATCTCTTCAGTATTTTTCTGTGCTGCTGCAAATCTCAGCATACTATGAAAAGGAGTAATACCAATCCCACCTGCTAAGAATACTTTTCGTGAGTTGTTACTAGCGCCGAGTGTAAAGTTACCCATCGGTCCAAAGATTTTTATCTCGTCGCCCTCTGTTAATTTCAATAGAGTATTTTTATACTCACTCCCGGTTAATTTAGTAGTAAACATTAAATTCTCATCATGAGGAGCAGAAGAAATTGTGAAGAAATGAGAAGACGTCTTTCCATTACTATCTGTCCCTGGCAATATCCACCTGTTGTACTGACCAGCGTCAAATTCAAAGCCTGTAGGTCTTTTAAAAATAAAAGACATCGTATCTTTGGCTTCCTCTCGCCTTTCTATAAACTGTGTTGTATGGATTTGTGATTCAGTCATAGTTGACAGTAATTATATAAATCAGTATAATCCAATTATCGAAACATTTCAATAATTAAATTATGAATAATTCAAATCAAATCGCAAAAATATTTAAGGCGCTTTCTGACACGACTCGTATTGAAATCCTCAGACATGTCTTAGTCGAGGAAGAAATAGCCTGTCAGGAACTTATGAAGCGCTTCCCTCTCTCTCAGCCTACCATGTCTCACCATTTTAATAAACTGGTGGATGCCGGAGTTCTTAATAATCATAAAGAAGGTGTGCTTTGGTTTTATACCTTGAACTCTAAATATCTTAAATCTCTTGGCCTTGATATTAAAAAGATAATTAAACAAGCAAACTAAGGAGGTGAGAAGAAATGTGTTACAACTGTGGATGCCAGATGCCAAATGACGATATGGGTAAAGGGCATATGGGCGTTGACCCAAATGGTAAAGCTTTTACTACTAAGTCAATTCAAGCAGCAGCAGATGCTTTTGGTGAGTCTTTCGATGAAGCACTCGATAATATCATCGAATTAGCTCAAAAAGTGAAAAAAGAACAGCAAGAACAAAAATCTGCTTAAGAACTTGCAGAAATATCAGCTGTAGCGTTGATATTTCTATAGCCTCTTATGCAACTCATAAGCCATTTACTGTCTCTCTGGAAAGATGGATCTACTGCTCTGAGAAAACGGGCAGTTATTATCGTATCCTCACTTATCCTCGCTAATATCGCAATCTGGGCTGGAGGAATACTCTTCGCTCAGAAAAATCCTCTCTTTTTAGGTTTGTTGACACTCGCGTATGGATTAGGATTGCGTCATGCAGTTGATGCTGATCATATCGCTGCTATCGATAACACTACGCGAAAATTAATGAATGACGGTCAACGACCAGTTGGTGTCGGATTATTTTTTTCACTGGGTCATTCAACTATCGTCATTATTCTTTCACTTCTCATTGCTATCTCAACCTCTTTTGTAAAAGAAAATTTACCTGCTTTCCAAGCAATCGGAGGAGTTATCGGAACATCCGTCTCAAGTATTTTTCTTATCGTTATCGGAGTTATTAATCTTTTAACGTTTATCGAATTGTTCCGCATTTTCCGAAAAGTAACTAAAGGAGAAATGTCATATAAAGAGATAGGTCATGACCATGTTCATCTAGGCGGATTCCTCACGAAGCTTTTTAAACCATTATTGAGAACAGTTCACTCGAGTCCACAGATGTATCTCGTGGGACTGTTATTCGGACTAGGATTTGATACAGCCAGCGAAGTAGGTCTGCTGAGTATTTCCGCTGCGAGTTCTGCATCAGGAATTCCTCTCTGGGGAATCATCCTCCTACCACTCGCCTTTACGGCTGGAATGGCACTTATTGATACACTCGATGGAACTCTTATGCTTGGGGCATATGGCTGGGCGACTATTCAACCTGTAAGAAAACTCTACTACAACCTTAATATCACATTTATTTCAGTCCTGGTCGCGTTATTTATCGGAGGCGTCGAGGCTATTCAGCTCCTCTCAAGGCATTTGATGCTGCATGGAAGAGTAATTAGAACTATTGATCAGCTGAATCTCCAATCATTTGGATATGTCACCGTCATTGCCTTTATCCTTTGCTGGGTTGTCTCACTTACGCTTTACAAATTAAAAGGCTATGACAAACTACATTGAGATAGTAACCAGTTATCTGATTGCGGTTGGGTTATTCCTCTGACATAATTTATCCAAGAATATGAAAGATAGATTGCCAGCACTTGACGGACTGCGCGGTTTTGCGGCTCTATCGGTCATGCTGGGACATGCGGCTATCTGGAACTTTGCCACACAGTTCCCAGCTCTCCAGCTCATCCTCATCGCACTTTCTGCTGCACATAATGCTGTTCAGATATTATTCGTTCTCTCAGGTTTTCTCATCGCTTACCTCTACCCTACTGTTCCGTCTCCTGTGAAATTTCTTAAGAAGCGCTATGGACGTATCTTTCCGATCTATGCCACTATCGTGCTTTTCATCTGGCTCAGATCATTTATCGTCTCTCCATTTCTTCAAGTAGCGATACTTATCATTCTGGCTCTCGCAATAAAATTTATGTGGGAACGATTGACGTCAGTTGCTAAGAACAAACCCCTCGGTACCATCCTTTTTTATGCGTTCGTGAGCTTTCAATTACTCACCCTGGTCTTAACTATAATCCTTTTCCAAAAATATGCTGCAACTCAATTCTCAACTATTTCTCATTTCCAAAAGGATCTTATTCTGATGCTTACTAATCTCACCTTTACCTCGCAATTCGTGAAGAACATTCCTCAAACAAGCGGAGTATTTTGGAGTCTAGGAGTCGAAGTGTTATTTTATATTCTTTATCCATTTATCATCTTTCCCGTCGTTCGAATAGCTCGTGAGCGTGGGTTGTTACTTAGCATTCTTATCATCCTCGCGAGCTCTAAAATACTCTTAGATCTTGATAATGCACTGACCTCTGTTGCCGCTTTCAACGGTCTCAATATTGCACGAGCAAATGGTTTTATCGCAGGCGTCACCATAGGAACTATCTATCAATCTCAAGGGAGTGTATGGAAGAAAATCAAACCGATCGTTAGTCACCCGTTATTTGGGTTCCTCGCACTAGCGCTCTTAATCCTCGTTCAGCTGGGTGAACACATCGTTGGTCTCGGCTCGATCAGCTTTATGAATTATTTTTATCTCATCACGAGCTGGCTGATCGCAATCGTCGTACTCAACTGCATCATCCCACACTCTCTCACCTATAAAATTTTTAGTAAAAGAATTCTCATGTTCATCGGTCTTATCAGTTACTCTCTCTATCTGATTCATGCTGAGATCGAACCGTGGCGAGCACCTATCTCACGTTTTTTACAGCAATTCATCCGAGTAACCTATCTCATCGATCTCCTATCACTCGTATTTTATGTTGGGTTATCCATAGCGATTTCCTATTTCCTATTCAGAACCGTCGAATATCTTTACTTTAAAAATAAAAAGAAAGTAATTGCTACGACTCAGGCGAGTATTAGCGAAAAAGTAGAAGAAAATCCTAGGTGGCATTCAAAGTTTAGGGAACCAGCTGGCGTACTTGGAGCGGTGATCATACTTAGCCTGATTTATTCTGGCATGTATAGCCCAAAACTTCTAATAACCCGTCATATGTTGCCACTGACTTCTCTTGTTAGTAATGACGAACTATCCTTAAAAGCGGGTGATTTCATCATCCCATTTACCGCTCATGAAGATTATTTAAGCGTTATCAGTCTGGACACACGCTACGCAGGAAGCGCTGGGGTGACTCTGTCACAGCCTGCTCCCCATGCTCAGCTTCACTTTGATCTCCTTGATGAGAATAAAAAGGTAATATTTACCTCGAGTCGTGATGCTTATCTCGTCGAGGGATCACCGAGATTCCAATTCGGCTTCCCAACTATTGAAAATTCGAAAGACAAAAAGTACTTCGTAAAATTATCGTTAACCAATGCTAAGCCAAAAGATGATGTCATGATCAGCAATTCATCCCAAAGCTTTATTACCCTTTCCAAACTTCCGCCTGGCGGAATAGTCCGTGCACTTCCCACACTCGTGATAAATCGCTTATTATTTATCTTCTCGAGTAAAGACTTCATCTTTGTCATGGTATTTATCGTGTTAGTAATTATGGCGGCGAAAGTAAGACCTCAAAGAATTACTAAGAGCGGATAAGTTAATTCGTAGGTTTAAGGGGGAGTTGATGCTTAAACTCGGCTATCTTAATCCAGCCAAACACTTTTTCAACTTCATCACTCGTAAACCCTTTCGCCATAATTTCTTCTTTGGACAGCTTCTCTTCGTGATAGAGATATAGAATTTCATCAGGTTTTTTATAACTAAAGCCTAGCTCTCCTTCATCAGTCTGTCCTTCCCACAGACCAGCTGTAGGTTTTTTGGTGATGATTTCATCAGGGACTCCTAGATATTTTGCTAATTCGGAGACTTGATACTTATAAAGATTGCGAAGCGGCTCGACATCACTCGCCTCGTCACCAAAACGGGTATAGTAGCCTAATAAATGCTCAGTCAGATTTTCTGTCCCTAATACCAAATGCTTGAAACCATATTTCTTAGCAAGATCATAAAGAATAACCATACGCATCCTCGCCATAATATTTCCAAGTCGAGGAGGATCGATCATCTCATCGTATTTTGCGACTTCATCGACAAATGGCTTAATATCTACTTCGTGTACCTGCTCATGAGAAATACCCAACGCATCAATAACGAGCCATGCATCTTTCGTCCCCTGCTCACTCAGTGTTCCATAAGGCATAAGCACCGGAAAAACGTGCTCGACTCCCACTGCTTTTACGGCGAGTGCTAGACTCGTTGCACTATCGATACCACCTGAGACACCGATAAGATAAGACTTAAAGTTACCTTGTAGACTCAATTTAAGAAATGAGGTGAGTTCGTTAGCTGTCTTCTCGGCATCAAACTTGTTCATGAGAGTATTATATCTCTTTAATTACATTTTTGACAGCAAAAATGCATAAAACTGTGCTCCCTCAATAGGTTAATAGGCGCATGAAAGTCGGGCAAAAATTGTTACGGTACTGTGGCTATTTATCTTAATAAATAACTACAAGAATATATTTAAAAATCTTGAGGTGCTAATGACTATAAGCTGTGGTATAATGCCCAGATGGATAAAGAGAAATTGCGGAAATTTATTGGAAGAGATAAAGAGTTACAGGCCCAAAAAGAGTTTGATACACTCACTCCACTTTTGCAGGCTGCTTTTTTGGTAGGATCAGGGGCCTACCTTGAACGAGCTACCACGGACGAACTACTCGAACTTGCCTATGATATTTTTGATAAAGAGGATGTAAATCGTGATAAATTTGAGAAAACAGAAGCATTAGAGGACCGGGTAAATTCTTTAACTCGTCATAGGGATCGTGCCGCTGATCACCTTACTCGCTTAGTTGAACAAGAAGCTGATGAACGACAAATCGCTATGGCAAGAGATGACGTGAGAACATTCGCAATTGCGCTTGATCCCTTAAAAGGGTTAAACCTCATTGCTGCAGAACAAGAAATACGTGCTGGTCGAGAATTTAACTTACGCTCTCTCCCGCCACTTAATGTCATAGATCAGACACCTATCGTTCCGATCGAATCAACGCCTCTTACTGATGCGGATTTCCGTAAACTACTCGGTCAGGATAAAAGTTAGAGAACTTTATATTTGAGAAGAAGAGTTCCCTGATGATTAAGTCGTTCGTTCTGAATTAGTTGTAAATTTAAATCAAGGTCTGCTTCACCTAAAAGATCATTCCCCTTACCAAGTATCCTTGGCTCAATAGTTAACCAGATTTCATCGACTAA
This sequence comes from uncultured Gammaproteobacteria bacterium, assembly GCA_964598995.1. GTDB lineage: Bacteria > Patescibacteriota > Microgenomatia > Levybacterales > UBA12049 > JACROF01. The sequence continues at coordinate 18,720 of CAZRDR010000046.1, forward strand.
GCCTGCTTTAAGGAAATCAGTATTTGTCTTCTCACCGCCGAGAAGTAATGCTTGGGTGTAACCTCTCTCTGACAATTTACGCAGGAGTTCATGAGGCTGATCAGAACTGAATTCTAGTTGATTTGGTTTTTCTTCAGATGTAAATCTTTCAGGCTGACTCGTGAGAACTATTTTTAAACGATCAGCTGTAAGTGTCATTCCTTCTTTCGCAGCTTCATACGTCTTTCGTCCCATGATCAGGAGGTTATTTTCGTTACGAACGTTGAGGAAAAAGTCTTGATCTTCGGAAGATGCGAAGGTAGACGTTCCTGAGAGGTTACCGTTAGTCGTTTTTCCGTTTACGGTCTGGACCATGACCATGATGACTTTCATTTTGTTTTCTCTTTAAGCCAACGAACTCCCAAATACACTAGCGGTGTCTCGATAACTGACATCGCACATTTAAGCAGCCAGTAAGGGATGATCAGACCGATAAGGAAAGAAAAATTATCGCCAAATGGCTTGTTCAGCGCGTAAAAAGCTAAGACCATAAAAAGTGAGGTGTCAAAAAATTGAGAAATGATATTTGAGGCATTAGTCCTAAACCACAGCGCTTTTTTACCGAATTTTTGTCTGAGTCTGGCGAAGATGAAAACATCTAAAAATTCAGCGACGGTAAAGGCGATGAGACTTGCTGCTGAGATACGAGCTGAGACAGTAAAAATCGTCTCGTAAGCTTTTTCATGAGCAGCAAAACGGGGAGTTGATGGAAGCGATGTAGCAAGGAGTGAGAAAAGGAGAAAGAAAAGGATAACTAAAAGTCCCGAGCGAACGATACTCTGAGCACGAGCTTTTCCATAAACCTCAGTAAAAATATCGTTAATCGAGTAGATCAGAGGGACAACAAAGATCGCGACACTGGCACTGAGATGAAGTGAACCTAAAGTAATAATGGGGAATGACTTCGCACCCATTAACTCAGAAATAGCGATACAGCCGATGTAGAAAGAGATAAGAAAATCGGTTTTCTGAATATTGAACATGACTCAGCCATTATAGCACTCTCTCTTTTTTTTACAATTAGTCTCCGTTCTAAAGAGCAACTAATGATGGACATTGACTGCTCGTTCGGCTGCACTAACTATTTGTTTTAGGTCGTAGGGTTTTCCGACCAATTCATGTGATGAAGTTTTACCTACTAATTTTTCAAGAACTGCTTTATTGGTCGTCGTTAAAATAAATGGTGTATGCTTAACACAATCCCGCTGACTTAATTTCTTAAAGAGATCGTAGTTCTCCTCATAGGGGATAGCTATGTCGAAAATAATAACATCTGGATTACATTCAGCGATAAATTTATCAAAAGACTTATCATCTCCTCTATATAAATAAGTGAATGATTCGCATGTCTCATGACCTTCTTCTCTAAAGACGACTGCTAAGACATTGGTGATTTCTTTACTCGTATTAAGAACAGCGATACGTAGTTTTTCCATAACTTTTAGCTGATCAGATTCTTACAATTCATGATCAAAGATGAGTAAAGATATGGAAAAAAGTCGTTAAGAATCGGACTTGGACGAATGATTTTTCTTCGCTCCGATTTTAGTAAAAATAAGAATTGAAATAGTAAGATTACTGAGAAGGAAATAAACAGAGAATGCCGCTACACCAAAACTCCACTCTTTAATAGTTAAGACTACTAACAATGCCCCAATAACTCCTAGGAAAAATGCTCTAAAACTTTCTGTCTGGGGAGAATGATATGCCTTGTAAATTGTGGGGATACCTGCAAATAGGTCAGCAACAATACTGAAAAATATTGCTAAATCTCCTACTTTAGTTATCTGCCAAAGCATTAATCCTATGAGTGAAAAACCAGCGCAGATAAGATCGAATCGATGAATTTGCCAGACTGCTTTTTTATTAAACAATGAAGCGATGACTATTAGAGCTGGCAGAAAACCTATACTAAAGGTGAGAAGCGATTGGACACCGACACCTTGATTTATCTGAGCAAAAAAAGCGACCATCGGTGCTAACGCCCATAAAAACCAAGTAACACGATTTGGGATTACTCTCCCACGGAGAGTATCTATCAAATAACTTACAGCGCCAATTGCGTTTACACCTATACCAATTAACGCAAAATATTCTGGGAGCATACTTGAGTATTATACTAGATCCTGAATCGCCGAAGAGTCAGACATTTCAGCAGAATTTCTAAGGCTTTCAGCGCGAGCGGACGAATTTAGAACCTTATCTTTTAATTGAATAATTATTTATCTACTTTCTCTGGGAAGGCAGATTTATCTTCTCGCCAGACAGCATGGAGATATGATCCGATAACACCTTCTTGAAAAGGAATGATGTCTCCCGCTTTAAATCTCTGCCAGGCTTCATCACGCTGCTTCATATAACCCCCAGAGGTCGGCTTTATCCATAAATCTTTAGTATTGATATAGGTATACCCAAGCAATAAAATTACTAACGCGACGATCGCATATTGTTTATGTACAGCAAAAAGCTTTCGAACTAAATACAGCATCATATAAATTACTAGTGGTGCTTGGAAGACGAAATAATAATCAGTTATCGGACCGCTATAAATACTAAAGCTGATATAAGGGATTATGAACCAAATGGCCATTAATCCTGCTAGAATTTTTTCTTCTCTCTTTTTTTCCTTAAAAATAATTAACCCCGCGAAAAGCGCTGGAATGAAATATTTCAGAAATGATAAAGGACCTAACGCAAAAGCGAGAATGAGGTCAAACATCGTAAAGGCAACAGGCAGACGATACAAAAACATCTTTGGATGTGGATGAAGCAAGTATGAATTCAAGAAATCCTTTACCTGATGAGAATCTCCTTGTGGGTTAATAAACAGAAGAATGTTAGGGATGAACCAAACAAGATAAAGTGGCAGACTCAGTAATGAATATTTGAGGTATTGTTTTTTATCCTTAACAAAAAGCAGACTAATGATATTAATCGCTGGGAAAAAGATAGCGGTGAAATGAAAATGAAAAGCGAGTCCGCTTAACGTCCACAGTAGAAATAGCCAGCGATACTTTTCTCTAATAACTATCTGAACAAGTGAGTAAAAAATCATCGCCGCAATCCCTGGGATGAGTGTCACATTCCATGGAGTCTGATCAAAGCCGATGAGATAGTGGCTCAGTGCATAAATCGCAATCGCTAAGACTGCTTCTTTTCTACCAAATAATTTCCTCGTCACGAAATAAAATAAAGCGATATTGATGAAATGAGCCAGAAAATTAAAATAATCTATCGCTATCGGATCAAAGTGACTAAGCGAGAAGAAAGGCGCTAAGAGATAATAATATAAAGGCCCGATATGCATTCGGCTAACTCCTGTGGAGGGACCTGCCAGTATGAGCTGGCCATGCACGATATCGCGCGTTGTCCATGACTCTCTCGCCTGATCCCAATTATAAGAATGGGCGAACTGGATATTATAAAATCGTAAATATAACCCGACGAGAAAAATGCCGATAAAAAGTAGAAAATACTTGTCGGTAAGTAGCGTCTTGATCGATTTTGCTAAAGGTTTCTTTTTCACGTAACTGTAACAATAGTAGCGGTAATTCACGAGTGATTGCAAGATAATCTTGCTATGATAATCTAGAGCTATTACTATATATATGATGAAACCTGTTATTGATTGGCTAAAAGAACACGGAATACTCCTGAGTATCCTCGTTTTGGGGATACTCCTTCGCTTCTTGTATATCCACAGCGTCCCGGTCTCAAGCAACGACGACCAAATCCACTACATGCTCAACAGTCAGTCATTCCTTCTCTCTGGTAAAGATATGACAGGCTCTGTCACGCCTCTGGACCTTATACTCTTTAAATATCCTCCCCTTGAGTCACCTCAAGCCGAACTTCCCTATTTCCTCGAAATGTTTTCCTTCTCGCTTTTTGGTGCGTCATTTTTTACATCACTTCTCCCCAACATTATCCTGAGTATCTTAACTATCGTTATGGCCTATGGAATCGGAAAAGAACTCATTAATAAAAATGTGGGCTTCATCGCATCCGTGCTCACTGCCATCAATCCGTGGTCAATTTTTATCGGACGAACAGCTTATGAATTAGTACCTGCGACATTTTTTTACATGGTCGCTCTTTACCTCTTTCTCAAAGCCAAAAAATGGGCGATACTCTTAACTATTCCTTTTTTAGTCCTCGCATTCTACTCATACATCGGAACCAAACTCACCTTAGTACCTTTCGTCCTTACCGCAAGTATTTTTGCCTATTTTTTTATCAACAAGCGAAAATTCCTCCTCCAATACTGCATTGTCATAGCTGCAGCAGTCCTCCTATCTGGATTTTTCTTTATGCAGATATCACGAAGTGATGGTTCTCGCGTGGGAGAGCTCCTTCTCCCGACCAATGCCGAAATCCAAAAACAAGTCAATGATGTCCGTCGACTTTCCCTCCCATCACCGCTTCTGTCTGTGCAGACAAATAAGTTGACTGTCTATGCACGCGTCTTAACTCTGAATGCATTTAACTCCTTATCGCCTACGTATCTTTTCCTAAATGGTGATTATTTTTTCTCGCAGCAGCGGCATGGGCTTTTTTACTTTATCGATTTTGCCTTCCTCCTCTTAGGCATAGTTATGCTAAGTCTTAAGAAGAAAAAAGAACTCATATTCTTAGCGGTTTTGGGCCTTATTGGGCTCCTGCCCCAAGTTCTGCATGATCCGACAGGTAACGGAACATTTACACCACATATCACTTTACTGATCATGGTCATTATCATCATCATCAGCTACGCCCTGGATAGTATTATCACCTCAACAAAACGAAAAAAGAGATTTGCGGTAATTGGAGTACTGAGCGCCATGTATGCAGTCTTGCTCATCAATTTCCTGGTCGTCTATCTCACCCAAGCTCCCAAACAAGCAGGGGTCTTTAATTTCCCAGAACGAGCGGCTGCGAGATACGTCACCTTAGCTGCAGAGAATAACCCCGTCGTCGTCTTTGCGAGTGATCCGGCTGTCTCCTATCGCAATTATATATTTTAT
>CAZRDR010000047.1:0-2293 GCA_964598995.1 uncultured Gammaproteobacteria bacterium
CCTACCATTATTGATTTCAACAGGAATTATCGGTGAATTCATAAAATCGATCCCAATTGTCGTCACAAGTACTTTGATAGCTTCATTTATTGTCGCGATGGTCATAACCTTGCCACTGATGATTATTTTGCTTAAGCCACAATTCCCACGCAGAGTAGTAGTGCTTTTTAGAATTCTGTTAGTCGCTCTCCTCTTGATCATATTTATCAGTATTCTGCCAAAAGGACCATTTATTCTTTTAGGGCTTCTGGCATTAGCGGCGTTTTTATTCGTCACTGTACAGATCCGAAAACTTCTTCTCTTAAGAACTCGCCAGTATTTAACTTCACAACAAAAGTCACATAGAGTCGTGAGAAAAGCACCTCATTATCTCGAAAATGGCCTAATTAGTTTTTATACCATTAGTAATGCATACCGACGAGCAATTACGCATATCCTTAAGAGTGAAAGTAACCGTCGCAAAGCAATAATTATGGTCACACTCTTTTCTCTCTTTTCCTATTTCCTCGTGCCGTTAGGATTTGTAAAAAATGAATTCTTTCCAAAGAGTGATCAGAACTTTATCTACATGACCGATGAGCTGCCGGCGGGAACGAACACCGAGACAGCTACAAATGAAGCACTCTTCTTACTAGACAAACTCCGTACTATTAAAAATGTAGAGTACGTAACTGCTGATATTGGCCAGTCATCAGGCAGCTTCGGAACTCAAGGGAGTGAAAGTAATAATATCCTTTTTTCACTCGTTCTTCCTGAGAAAGAAAAACGTGACCAGTCTTCAATTGAGATGGGGCAAGAACTGCGTGATGCCTTCGCAGATTACACCAGAGGGAAAATGACTGTTAGTGAGTCAACAGGTGGACCACCAGCCGGAGCAGATTTACAAATAAATCTCTTTGGCGATGACTTATCAGTACTTGATACCTATGCCAACAAAATTTCAGATTATCTAAAGACTCAAAAAGGCGTTACTGATATCTCAAAAAGTATTAAACCTGGTACGAGTAAAATTGTTTTCGTCCCAGATCAACAAGCACTATCTCAGAATAATATCACCCAGGACCAACTTGGTCTGACTCTTCGCACCTTTGCCAGTGGGTTTACGCTCAACTCCGCTAAAATAGCTGTTGGCGGTCAGACACCTGAAGAAAAGCAGGATATTACACTTCGTTCAGCCACTACCCTACAAAATGTTGGTTATATCTCAACGATCTCTGTTCCGACGAAAGACAGCACCATTCCGCTGTCAGAACTTGGCTCGTTAACACTTCGTCCGAACCCCACCCTCATTACGCGTGAGGATGGCAAACGAACGATCTCAGTCACCGCGACTGTTACTAAAGGCTATAACACGACTGTCCTCAACAGTAACCTTGAGAAATATGCTAATTCTGAGTTACGTCTCCCTGAAGGATATAGTTGGAAAACAGGTGGAGTAAATGAGGAAAATCAAAAATCAGTTAACTCGATCCTCCAGGCGATGCTCATCTCGTTCCTTCTCATCATCGTTACAATGGTGGTTCAGTTTGGGTCCTTTAGAAAGGCTGTAATCGTCATGCTCGTAATCCCGTTATCTATCTCAGGAGTCTTCATCATTTTCGCACTCACCCAAACTCCTTTGTCATTCCCCGCACTCATCGGTGTATTAGCACTTTTCGGTATCGTCGTTAAGAATTCGATTCTGATTGTCGATAAGATCGATGCGAATGAAAAGATCGGAATGGACTTCACTCATAGTATCGCAGATGGTGCGGCAAGCAGACTCGAACCTATCGCTCTGACCTCACTGGCTGCCATCATGGGACTTATTCCTATTACCATCTCTGACCCGCTCTGGAGGGGACTGGGAGGAGCTATTATCTCAGGTCTGACCTTCTCAGGCACTATAATGCTCTTCTTCATTCCTGTCGTGTATTACTCTTGGTTTAGTCCACGTAATCCTGAGCGAGGTCGATTAAAGAAATGAGAGAAGCTGGCTCTAAATTTAAAGCTGCAGTTGAGAGCATTCCAGATCGGTCTTTTGAGGTTCGTGCGCCAGAAATGGATAAGCCTAACTTTGCTGATATCAGACAGAAACTTATCACTGATTATTCTCATCCGGCACATATCTCCACACCTGCCGAACTACTTGAGCAGGGGTTTGCAGAAGCACCAGGTATGACACCAGATGAAATCATTTATCAAAATGAGACATACTCCATCATCTTTAACCATTGAACCCGAGGTGTAGAATCCTGGCACTGGCCAAGAGGAAAGAAGGCTAAACATCTCGTTGGTGTTGCTTATGACGCTG
>CAZRDR010000048.1:0-6962 GCA_964598995.1 uncultured Gammaproteobacteria bacterium
TGAGAGCATTACTTGCCCTCTAATATAGTTGCCAATGATGTACTGAGAGGTTGAGAGTAGGAATTCGAGACGATGCTGCTGCGAGCGAGGGGTATTATCCTCAAGTGTTTTTTTAAGCCGAGCGCCATCTATCAACAAATAAATACTGATTATTCCAACGATAAGCATATCCAAGAGGAAGGCAAAAACACTACTCAAGACAGGTAAAATACTTGAGGTGAGTCTTTCCGCTTGACCTGTTAACTGATCCTCAAGAACTGCTAACTGTGATTTGGTGATACCAAATCCTTGAAGTGTCTTAAGCAGCGGACTATGACTCTCGTTGACGACGAATTCAGTTAAGTTACTCGTTAAGAAGGCAAATTGGTGAAGGGCTGTGTCGATGATGATGTATAACAAAAGACTAATAGCAATTAGCACGATGGTATAGGTGATGAGAATTGCCAAAGACCTTGGCATGAACTTCTTGAGAAAAGTTACTGCAGGACTGAGCGCATAGGCCAGAAATGCAGCAATTAAAAAAATAATAACCGTACGTGCAATATGCGAGAGCAGCCAAAAACCGACACCGATAACAATAATCCAGCCAAGGAGTGTTAAAGGGATGTCTCGTCGCCTGGACCAGACTTCTGATCGTGATTGTGATTTCATGCCGAGCATTATACCAAACAAGGTGAAAAATACCTATTCGTGGTAAAATACATGGGATGAAAGCGAAAGAATATATCTTTATTTTAGGCAGATACCCAGAACTCTCAAAACTTGAAATTTTTGCCTTACTTCGAAAACTTGAGATTAAAAGCGAGATTATCTTTGAATCTGATACAGTTCTTGTTCTTAAGACGCAGATAGAAATCAATGTATCAGAACTTAATAAGGTTCTTGGCGGTACCGTTAAAATAGGTGAGGTGGTTCGGTCTTTCCCTCAATCAGTCCACGAGGACGAGCTTGAAGAGTATTTCACCTCTGCGAGTATCTTTGAAGAGATTTTTATTAATCCTCCGACAAAGTTAGTTTTTGGTATTAGCCTTTATCCTTATGCCAGACAACATGATAAGACGAACAATTTAGCAAGGTTTCAGCGAAAATTAATCCATCTCTTAAAAGACCACCTTGATCAACAAGGATTCAAGACCCGTTACCCACATTTAGATGGAACGTTTCTCTCAAGTGCCTCAGTCGATAAAAATAAAATTCTGACCTCAGGAGCTGAGATTTTGCTGATTGAGACGCCAACGCAGCTTTACATTGGCAAAACACTCACTGTTCAGGAATTCGAATCTTTCAGTAAAAGAGACTATGGCAGACCAAAACGCGATATGGAGTCAGGCATCATGCCACCAAAAATTGCTCGTATGATGATCAATATCGCAGAAATTGAAAAAGAGGAAACTCTCCTTGATCCGTTCTGCGGCAGCGGCACACTCATCCAAGAGGCACTCCTTTTAGGATATAAAAAGGTAATTGGCACAGATCTCTCCCAAAAAGCTATTCATGATACGAAGGAAAATATCATTTGGCTGAGAAAAAATAGTGACGTTACAACTACGCCTCAAATCCTTCAGCATGACGTAACGAAATTAGCAGAAAAACTACAACCCCGCAGTGTCGATGCCATCGTCACAGAGCCATATATGGGACCAAATCTTAAGAACAAACCTCATCTCAAAGACGTCCAGAAAACCAAGGCTGAGCTTGAGGATCTTTATCTCAATGCTTTCAAATCATTCGCTCAGGTACTCAAACCCGGAGGAAGTATCGTTATGATTTTCCCCGTTTTTCATGTTCATCACCACTATCTTATGATTGATCTCTTGGATAAAATTGCACGACTTGGCTTCAGTCAAGTCGTTCTGAGTCATGAAAAGCGAAACTCACTTTTACTTGGCAATTCCCAGGATTATGTCCTTCGTGAGATAATAAAGTGGAAGAGGGAGGACTATGAATAAAGAACAGCTCATGATCGTCGGACGTAATATGGTCCATGACGCATTATTATCAGATAAAAAAATCCAAGTCATTTATATTGGCAAGAACAGTCGCAATGATCCGCGCATCAAAGAAATTCTTCAGCTCGCTGATAGGAAAAACGTGCAAATATCGTTTGTACCACCTGAAAAAATTAGAGCCATGAGTGGTTCTGAAAATTCCCAAAATATCATTGCCTACATGCAGAATTACCACGGGAGTACGCTTCGCGAGATTATCGAAAACAAGCTTCGTGATGGAAAAGATCCGTTCATTTTATTATTTAATCAGATGGACTATGAACAAAACTTAGGCGCAATTATCAGAAGTGCCTGGGGTGCAAGTGTTGATGCGATAGTCCTCTCACCATCAGGTGTCCATGAAGTGACCCCCGTTGTGGCAAAAGTATCACAAGGTGGGGCAGCGTATGTACCCGTTATCGCTCAGAGTCTTTTTCAGGCGATCGCAACACTTAAAGAATTCTCGATCCCACTTGTTGGTGTTGAGGTCGGGATGGGTAAGGCGTATGACGAACTAACACTCCTCGGCCCTGTAGCCTTTCTTTTTGGTGGAGAAGTCTCAGGCATTAGTGAACCTCTTCAGAAAAAATGTGATATCTTTATCCATATCCCGATTAACTCCGAATTAGCTTCTCTTAATGTGAGTGTTGCGACAGCTCTGGTAATTTATGAGAAAAATCGTCAGGAGCGCGCGGCTCAGAAATTAACAGCATGAACCCACTCTATATCATCCGCGGCATCGTTCAATCAGGAGAGAAAAGAGGAAAAGATCTCGGATTCCCAACAGCCAACATTCCATTAACACAAGATATTCCTGAAGGGATCTATGCTGCCACAGTTACCATCGATGCGAAAGTCTATCACTCAGCCACCTTTGTCGGCAGTGCGAAAACCTTTAATAAAACTGATCAAAAAGTCGAAAGTTATATTCTGGACTTCAGTGAAGATATCTATGGAAGACAAATCATTGTTACAATTTATAAAAAGATCAGAGATAACCAAAAATTTACAACAGTTGAGGAATTAAAAATCCAAATGACTGAGGATATAAAAAAGATTCGAGACTTCTTTAAATCCTTCTAATTGATCTGAACAGGCACAGGAGCAAATGGTGAAGAAGAACCCATTAGTTGGTTTACTTTATATTTATTTTCCTCATCTTTATCGGTTCGATTGTAATCATTTAAGAACTTCAGGAAGGTTAAGAAGATAGCAAAGTTCATCGTATTCCAAAATAGCCCTACGAAAAGAGTACTTGCTACTAAGCGATGAAAATTTAAATGATCTACTACGATAAATGTCCCGATCGCATACGCCTCGGCGACTCCCATCATGAGCGCTAACCCAAATAATGCGAAAAAGACGAACGAATTTTCTTTGACTCGTTTGATCTTAATTGCCACTGCAAATTTCTTCTGTACCTTATAAATACCTTTTAACGCTTCAATATTTGAGAAAATATTTGCGATGTTGTACTGCTCGGTGTAGAGCGGATGATAGGTATTGCGTGAGTAGACTTTGGTAATCCAAAAACTCATTGCAAGATAGGGGAGATAGAAGGAGAGGTAGACAATGAATGACGATTTAAGAAAACTAACCGGCGAAAAGATAATATAAATTGGCAAAAGATAATAAAAAAGTTTGAAATGTCCCTGAAGGAAAGCAAGTGTAGAATTAATGTAGGCAAGCCGCTGCATAAGAGTCAAATTTGGTGAAACTGCAGGTGAATCTTTGGTGCGGAAAAGAAGGCCAAGAGACCCTGCGCCCCACCTGACCCGCTGTTTATGGTACTCCTTCAGATCATCAGGTGCGAGTCCATATGCAAGTCTCTCATTGATAAATAACGTCTTCCAGCCTTTACTGTGAATCCGCACCGATGTATGAATATCCTCAGTCGCAGTTCCTGTCGCAAAGCCTCCCACGCTATCAACAGCTGCTCGACGAAGGATGGCACTACTGCCACAGAAAAATGCCGCGTTAAAAGCATTCTTGCCAGGCTGAATCGACTCATAAAACATCGTCTGCTCATTCCATAACGGATAATTTTTAACGGGGCGATGTTGGATACTATCAGTGTTATAAAATGACTGAGGTGTCTGTACAAAAGCTAGCATAGGATCATCGAAATAGCCAAGCGTTCTTTCGATGAAATTTGGCTGAGGTACATGATCTGCATCCAAGCAAATGATAAAATCAGATTTTGAGTGAGCGAGACCAAAATTCATATTGCCAGCTTTAGCATGCTGACTTGAATGACGCGCGAGATAAACCGCTCCAAATTCCTCAGCTAATTTTTCCATTTCAGGACGAGCACCATCATCGAGAAGAAATACTTTATTCACGCCTCGTATCTTAACCGCACCCTCAACAGTCAGCCCTACTACAGATCGAGGCTCATTGAGTGTCGGGATAAGTACATCTACTGTTGCGTGTCTTTGGGCTGGGCGAAAATGCGGGTAAGCAAGTGTCTTCGCACAGATAAGCGAAATCACTGAAAAAAAGATACGATAAACTTCCGCGAAAAAGATAAAGCCTATGAACCAGACTCTCCAGTCAACCGCAAATCCGAATGCAAAAATCAGATAGGCAAGACTCGTTAGTATAAAAATCGGAAGGAGAAAAGGAAAGTACCATGCTTCTTTTTTCTGGAAAAAGCTGAGTGAATATGAGGTCTCTGGCTGCTCTGACGGCATAAAAAAATGACAGGCAGAATCTCAGAAATTATAACAAAAAAAGGAGATAAAGCTAGAGTCAGGTTACAAAGCCTTAGCAAAGCGGAACAGAATCCAGCGGGGAAGAGTACCTTCAACAGTCGGACTAACTAACTCAAGACGAATTGGCCACTCATCGCCGCCTTTAAGCAGGAGTGAGTTGCGATGCGCAGCATCGAAAAAAGGAATATTAAGATTCGGTTCAATAAGAGCATGAACTTTCTGAGAAAGACCTATTGATGATTTCGTCTGAGTTATCCAATCCACTGGATCTTCAGTCTCAGGTACATTTTCAAACATTTGATCGATCTTATGTCGATCATGTCGATTTTTAAATTCGGCCATATCAATCGGAGTAAATCCAGGAGGGATCCATTTTCTAAAATCTGGGTCGATGCGATACTGGATTCCGCTAATTATTCCTGACTTATCACGATAATACCTCCAATCAACACCTTCATCTCCAGTCATTCGAATATCACCATGTTCTACATAGTCTTCAAGTTCGCTATTTTTGAGAGTTTTCCCATTCCATAGATAGAGACTTCCTACTCCCATCCCTTCAGGAATTCTCATGGTGCGATTTCCAACGTTCGCCAGAGGAATTGCCGCGGTCATATCGGAACCCCCATTACTATCGAGTGTCCAATCAAGAATCTCAGGAGTCTCACTACCAACTTCAATTCCTAATTGCATGAAGATACTCCAGCCTGACATATGGGTTTTTCTCACTAAGCGGCGGTTTGCAGGGAGATTGTCAGGCGTTACATTAATTCTGACCGTTGTCGAGGTATGTGGACGGAGGGTAATATCATGGGAAGTTCTCAAATCACTGCCAATCCAAAAACTTCCATCAGGAATTCGCAGCATTTCTTCATTCAAAGCAAGTTGAGTGATTGGTCGTTCTATCTCTGCCATGGCTGGATTGTAGCAAAAATAGGCTCAAACTACAAACTATAGGTTAATGACAGCAAAAAGGAGAGCTTAAGCTCTCCTTTTCAAGTATCTATAAACAAATTAGGCTACTTTGTAGCTCCATCAAGTCGCTTAGCGACATCGTCCCAATTAACAATATTCCACCATGCTTCAATATAATCAGCACGTTTGTTGTAATACTGGAGATAATAAGCATGCTCCCAGACATCAAGTCCGAGTAATGGTGTTTTGCCCTGCGTTAGAGGAGTATCTTGATTTGGCGTACTCATAAGCTTAAGTTCACCATTATCAACGATCAGCCACTGCCAGCCACTACCAAATACCTTCGCAGCGTTAGCAGCAAATTGCTCTTTAAATGTCTTGAGATCGCCGAATGAGTGCTGAAGTTTGTCTTTAAGTGTACCACTCGGTTCTTGGCCTTTTTTCGGTGCCATCATCACCCAAAACATCGAGTGATTAATATGACCTCCGCCATGATTACGAACGACCATTCTGATATCCTCAGGAATCTGATCCAGTGATGTAACTAACTCCTCGATCGTTTTATTTTGCCAATCAGGATACTTCTCCAGAGCTTTATTCAGCGTATCGACGTAGGTTCGATGATGCTTATCATGATGCAGATGCTGGATATCGCCATTAATAAATGGTGCGAGAGCATCATAGTCATAGGGAAGTTCAGGTAACGTAAACATTATTTTTTCTCACCTCCTTCTAAATCACCAATATAAAATTGTTTCATTCGCGCGTAGGCATCCTGTGTATGTTCACCCATACCGGATTTTTCTTGAAAAAGAGAGGTAGCGTCTGTACCACAGCCTGGCAACATAAATAAGTCACCGCCTGGGTGGTCATCAAGGTAGGTTGTGAAATCGTAGACTTTACCAAAAAGTGCCATCCAGCAGCTTTCTCTGGAATTATGCAAAGCAATTTCAGCAAGAGAGAAGGTTTTCTTTGGCATGAAGTAGAGCCACTATACCAAATCGAAGACGTACCAACAATAAGAAAGAATACAAAGTTAGGAGCTAGGAGATAGGAGCTAGGAGCTAGGAGCTAGGAGCTAGGAGCTAGGAGCTAGGAGCTAGGAGCTAGGAGCTAGATAGAGGTTAGCACATACCCCAGGTATCGGTAAATGCCTTAGGCATAGAGATATCCTTATCGTAAATGAATGACATCAGTTCACCATGATGCATCGCCTCATGAGCAAGAACGAATGAGAGAACATCAAGAAAATTAAAAGTCATACGGTCAAACCACGTAATGGTAAAGTTTTCCTTATCTTCAATTACCATTAATACTGTCTCTAAGACTTTTTGTGTCTTACTAA
>CAZRDR010000049.1:0-2768 GCA_964598995.1 uncultured Gammaproteobacteria bacterium
GGAGCACTACAAAATAAGGTGATCGATACTAATTTTGAAGTTGATGATCAAGGCAAGATCCAAATCGGTCCGTATACCTATTCCAACTGGTATTACACTGAGTATGGCAAGACAGAAGGGAAGATCAATGTCATACGATCATTAACTCGCTCTGACGACATTTTTTTCTATGAATTAGCAGCGAAGATGGGGCTTACCAACCTCGTCTCGAGTGCGAGTAAGATGGGTGTTGGGAGTAAATTAGGTATCGATCTCCCGGGCGAAGCAGCGGGAGTTCTGCCGGATGCTGCCTGGAAGAAAAAACACGTCGGGGAGGACTGGTATTTAGGTGACACCTATATCTATGGAATTGGCCAAGGTTATCTGTTAACGACGCCGCTTCAGGTGAATGCATGGACGCAAGTTGTGGCGAATGGTGGAGATTTGTATCAGCCACACATATTAGAAAATATGGGTGATCGAGTTTTGAGAAAAAATGTCTTATCGAGTAGCACAGTGAACTCAGTAAGACAAGGAATGATAGGTGCCTGTGAGACTGGCGGCACAGCCTGGCCATTATTTGATTTTAAAGTCAAAAATCCTGACTTAAAAATTGATGGAAAAAATATCACGCAGGCTGCATCCGCAAGTTCTGAAATGAAGCATGTCTCAATCGCATGTAAGACAGGTACGGCACAGCACGGCGGCGAGACGACTCTTCCTCACGCTTGGCTAACACTCTTCGCGCCAGCGTATGACCCTCAGATCGTCGTAACTGTTCTTAAAGAAGAAAGTGGAGAGGGATCAAATGAGGCAGGTCCAATTGCGAAAAAGATTTTAGAGAGTTACTTCGGGCAGTAAACTTAGCGTGGTATTTGAAAGGTACTGAGAATCGCTGCAATTTTGTTAACCTGTTCTTGTGTTAGCATGTGATCTTTAGTTTTAGTATTGACAGAAATGATTGGACATTTGATGAGACTACAATCCCCACCTAGACGGAAAGGTGTAAAGAATCTTCCAATAATTGCACTATTAGTCTGAGATGCTTCCGCTCCTTTTTCTTCATACCGCTTGAGAGAGAACTCCGGGTTCTGGATAAGAGTTGTCTTTGTACAATTGTAGTCTTTATATAACGCAGACTTATTTAATTCTTCCTGAGATAATTCGCAGGCTAAATATGCATCCCCCCACATATTGGTTATAGTGATCGACTCTTTATCATTACTCTTTATTGTCATCTGGTAGTGATCATCAGCCTCTTCAAGAGAGCATTCCCAATCAAATGGTACCTTGATAGAAAATTTATGAACTGGTGCAATACAGAGCTTTTGATTATCTCTTGTTATGCTGACTACGGTATTTAGTTGTTTATAAGGAGTTGGTGTAGCGGTTGGGCTGACTTCAGTACTCATCTGAGAGAGATCTCTTTGAGGAGTGATTTTCTGCTGATATCGGACGCCGAGGAAGAAAGCGATGAGTGGGAGAATTGCAAAAAGGATTATTGCGATGGTTTTAGAGAGTGGAGTAACTGTGGTCCAGGATTTAGGCAGCGGCATAGCTTAATGATACTTATTTTTTACTATCATTAGCAATGGTGCGGATGGCTTCCTGGACAGTGGTCATGAATTGTGCAGGGAAGATGATCGTCGAGTTCTTCTCAGTCGATATTTCTGCCATTGTTTGGAGCGTTCTTAGCTGCAAAGCGACTGGATGTTTGCCGATGAGATCAGCTGCTTGGCCTAATTTCTCTGCTGCTTGGAGTTCTCCTTCAGCAGCAACAATTTTTGCACGTCTTTCACGTTCTGCCTCCGCCTCACGGGCCATAGCTCTTTGCATATTTTCTGGTAAATTGATGTCCTTGATCTCAACAGCAGTTACCTCAACACCCCATGGCTCAGTGTGTGTATCGATGACGTTTTTTATCTTTTCATTGATATCTGCAGTCCTGGAGAGAAGCTGGTCGAGGGTGAACTGTCCTACGACATTGCGGACAGTCGTCTGACTAATCTGATTTACTGCATCGTAGACGTTCTCAATTGCTATAACTGACTTTTTCGGATCGACAATATGGAAGTAGGTTACGGCTGCTATATCAATTGAGACATTATCTTTCGTTATAATTTTTTGTGCAGGAATTTCCTGGGTGACTGTGCGAAGTGAGACCTTAACCATTCGCTCAAGAATTGGGATAAGGAGGATGACGCCAGGACCTCTGACTCCGGTACAACGGCCTAAACGGAAGATCACGCCGCGATCATATTCAGTGACGACTTTAACGCACATGAAGAATAGAATGACAGCGATAAATAGTAAGACTAGAATCCAGAACATCTCAACTGTACTATATACTTGAGGTAGATCTCTGTCAATGATATGGATGAGAGGCTTACAGTTCTAGGTTTTTCACTTTTTTCAGGCATTGGTCCGCGCCGATTTGCAGAACTTCTCGGTCGTTTCGGCACTGCTCTTCAGGCATGGAACGCTGAATACTCGGAGTTTGAGTCGATCGTTAAGCCAGCGTACACCAAGAAGTTTTTTGAGTTTAAAAAGACATTTGATAGTAATGCATACCTCAAGCTTCTCGAAGAAAAAAATGCTTGGTTCGTTACTAAATTCGATGAAGAGTATCCGAATCTTCTGCGTGAAAGTCATGATCCGCCTCTCGTATTATTTGGCAAGGGGAATAAAAAATTATTAAGAACTCCCAATACCATCGGTGTCGTTGGTACGCGAAAGGTGACAACATATGGACGGCAGGTTACGACTACTATTACGACTGATCTTGTTAA
>CAZRDR010000050.1:0-4974 GCA_964598995.1 uncultured Gammaproteobacteria bacterium
CCCTATAATCAGCACACCCCTTAAGCGGATGTGGTGAAACGGTATACACGCTGGCTTCAGGTGCCAGTGCCCGCAAGGGCGTGGAGGTTCAAATCCTCTCATCCGCACTCTTCTTTAGCCTCCTTCTCATATTTAAGAGAAGATGATATAATTTCTGAACTCGCGGATGTGGTGAAACTGGTATACACGCAGTCTTGAGGTGGCTGTGCCGCAAGGCGTGGAGGTTCAAGTCCTCTCATCCGCACCAAAAGGTCTATTTAAATTTTATAATGGCTAAAGACGAATTTTTCTTAGTAGGGCAAAAAGCATTTATCACTAACGAAAAAGGTGAACTTTTAGTTCTTATTGATCCGGATCGAGGACTCGATCTGCCAGGAGGAAAAATTCAAGAAGGTGAACAGGATTTAAATGAAGCCTTAAAAAGAGAGGTTCGTGAAGAGACAGGTCTCGAAATTGAGATAGGAAAACCTTTCACAAGGTGGCTTCGAATGGGATCTGAAGGATCGGAATTTGCAGGAAAACCTTTTTTTATTGTAGGGTTTTATTGCAAATACCTATCAGGAACAGTTACAATAAGCGACGAACATACTGCATATCACTGGGTTGATAACCAAAGTTATCAGCAGTATGAAGGAGAATCTGGTTATCATAAAGCAATAGAACAATTCTTTAAGGACGCTTAGCTCAGCTGGCTAGAGCATCTCTTTTACACAGAGAGGGTCGGGGGTTCAAATCCCTCAGCGTCCACAAATTTTTGGCAAATTAACTTCCTCTGTATTATAATTTCCTCACAAACTTGACAACAAATTGGGACTTTGTCATGATGATCTATAACTCATGAGGAAGTTAGTACTGCTCGCAGCTTTCTTTAGTATAACGCCTATTCTTTTCGTCTTTACGCTTGTGCTGCTTCTCTTTGAGACACATAAAAGTGGAGCTTTTTTCTCCTCAAATCGTGCCTACACCCGCCAAGTAGCTTTCGCAGCACTACCAACAGCGACTAATGTCTTTGGTGATACAGTCCAGCCAGCTGATGCGAGAGTCGAGATCCTCAGACAGTTCTTCGCTAAATACCATTCACCGCTTGAGCCTTACGCAGGTCTCTTTGTCACTAAAGCAGAAGAGTATCAACTCGACTTTAGACTCTTACCTGCGATTGCTATGCAGGAGACCAATCTCTGTCTCAAATCGCACGAGAACTCCTATAACTGTTGGGGATTTGGTGTACATGGAGGTAAATACCTCTATTTCGATAACTACCCACAAGCAATTGATACTATCTCTAAAGCGCTAGCTGAAAGATATAGAGACCAGCATGGTCTCGTCACCCCAGAGGAAATCCAAAAACTCTATAATCCGACTAATACCAACTATTGGGCACAAAGTGTCGATCATTTCATGCAAGTCCTCCAATAAGAACACTTTTATTACTCAAATAGCCTCATAACGAATCCACAGTCTCTTACAATCTTACATAATTTCTAGCTCAACCTCTTGACAAACCTATAGTCATTTGCTATACTCCCTCACAGGTCCTGAGGTTAGATATCCAACGCTGACGTCAGGACATAAAAGGATCCTAATGAGAATTCTCATTAGGATTTTTTTTATCCTCTTCATCCTCAGTTCATACCATATCAATTCGTATTAATCCGTAAGAGAGGAGTACTACCTCTCAGACGAATTAAAACGAAAGGATAAAACATATGAACAAAATCATAACCTATATAACTATCTTCACTATTGGAGCTATTCTCATGGCTTTCTCTTCAAAGCCTGCGTTAGCTGCCGATAAAATCGCTGCTTCATCTGCTGCCTTCGTGGCAAGTTCAACAAGTCTGAAGGTGCAAGATAATCGTGCTCAGATTTTACGTGACTACTTAGTCGCAAAAAATTCACCATTAGCTGATTCAGCTTCAACGTTCGTTGAACAAGCTGACAAGAATAACTTAGACTGGAAATTAGTCGCAGCTATCTCAGGACTTGAATCAAGTTTTGGTAAAGCTATTCCTTATAACTCATACAACGGCTGGGGTTGGGGAGTCTATGGAGATAACGTGATGCGATTTACATCATGGGATGACGCTATTACGACTATTTCTAAGGGTCTTCGTGAAAACTATATTAATAAGATGCATACTGACAATATTTATAGTATTGGTCGTGTCTATGCTGCTAGTCCAACTTGGGCTGTTCGTGTCCAGTATTTCATGAATGATATTGAAAAGTTCCAAAAGAACTGGAAACCGCAAACTCTTTCGCTTTCTATCTAATTAGCTTATAATCGAACCTACATTTCAGCCCAGGTGGTGAAATGGTAGACACGCTAGTTTTAGGAACTAGTGCTGTAAAAAGCTTGGAGGTTCGAGTCCTCTCCTGGGCACCAATTGGCAAATCCTGAAAAGTTTTGTATAATCCTCCAATGGCAACGAAAAAGACCACCAAACAATCATCAGCTCCAGCTACCTCAGCTCCTAAGAAAGTTGAACCAGTTGTCCGCCAGGATGATGGCAGTATCGACCTTCATATCACTATCCCACAAGAAAAGATCAAAAAGACCTATGAACAAGTCATGGAGCAAGTAGTCTCTGCAGCTAAAGTTCCAGGCTTTAGACCAGGAAAAGCTCCTCGTAAAGTCGTCGAAGAATCAACCGATCCGACTAAAGTAAAAGAAGAAGTTCTTAAGCAGCTCGTGCCAGAACTCTATATCGATGCAGTCCAAGCAAATAATATTAAACCTATTGTTAACCCACGGATTAATATCGAAAAAATCGATGACGATGCTGATTGGGAATTCACAGCTACTACCTGTGAGATGCCTGTGGTCGAGCTAGGAAAGTACAAAGACGCAGTCGCAAAAGTTACGGCTAAAAGCAAAATCGCTGTTCCGGGCAAAGAGCAGGAAAAGCCAAACCTCGATGACATCGTCAAAACAGTCATGGAAAATGTCAAAGTAACTATCCCTCAAATTCTAGTTGATTACGAAGCTGACAGACTGCTGTCTCAAACGTTGGATGAGATCAAACGACTTGGACTTACCTTAGATCAGTACCTCGCTTCTACGAATAAATCTCCTGAGGATCTACGCAAAGATTATGAACAAAAAGCTATTAATGATATGACGGTAGAGTTCACATTGGCACAAATAGCCGATAGTGAAAAGCTCTCAGTTGACCCTAAAGAAATTGACGAGGCCATCCAAAAAGCCAAAGATCCTCAAGAAAGAGCCCACATGGAGTCAAATAGATATCTCCTAGCAAGCATCCTTAGACAGCAAAAAACGCTTGATTTCCTCCAAAATCTGTGATAGAGTTCGGCCAGTATGGCTAGTTCGCAGCTATCAACTCAGCTTCGCAATCGAATTGCGTCAAATAATCATGAGACTGAAAAAGGTGTCAGTAGTACTCCTCGTGCTTTTGCTAAAGATATCAAACAAAATCTCGACGGCGCACGTGATGACTTCTTCAGTCAACTCTTAGGTATTGGCAAATATGAGAAAAGTTCTCATGAGGGTAGTTCTCATTCAGAAGGTTCCAAACCTTATCAAAAATTCACCCTTTATGATAGTGATCGCAGTGTAAGTCATGCCGATAGAGCACTTGCTGCGCCAAAAATCGAGCGGAGACCTCATGTTGAGACTCCGATGGATTACCATGCTGAGATCGCACGAGCAGGGGAGAGAGCCGTAAAACGAGAAAGTCGTGAGACACAGCAGCAAATTCAAGATATCATGGCAGAGCTGCAACGACTTATCTCATCATCGACCAAGATAGTTCAAATGGAGTTTGGAACTTATCAAGTGGCTTCTGCACCGAAAGCTATTGGTAAATACCAGACCAACTTCTTATCATGGATGCTATCTGTCGTACGCAGTGCGCGACAGCAGGTAGAAGATGCTGGTGCATGGCTCGCAGTTGCTAAAGGTAAAGGAAAGAAAAGGGGTTACACGCAGAGTGCTAAGAGCTTAGGCACATCATTTACTCAGTCCAACGAACGTCAAGTGGCGACACAGACAGGCTAACCTAATTAATCATCACCGTTAGGTGAGTGATATCATTCCACGTTCGCATCTTCCAACCTTTATCAGTTAGTTCACAGAGAGTAATTGCTGTGGAGTCCAAGTAAGAAAATGCATCAAATGTCTGGTACTCCTCGGCTGTGACTAATTTGCCCAGAGCCATTACCAGAAAAAGCATGGTTAAAAAATGCATATGTGAGACGACGACGATTCGCTGTTCAGGTCGTTCCTGCAGCACTCGAAGTGCAGTCAGCGCACGTTTTTTAGCATCGGTAAAGTTCTCTTCATCCTGATAATGCCAGGCAGGCAAATGCCATTTCTCATAGAGTACGTCTCGTATTGAGTCAAAATCACTATTTATCTGACTAACACCCTCAAGAACTGATGGTGATTTGATCTCCTGAAGAGTATCTTCATAAACGATATTTTTACCACTCGCGAGTGCAATAAATTCAGCCGTCTCTTTCGCGCGCTCTAATGGACTTGAGATCACAATATCAAATGGTGTGTGGGAAAATCGTCCCGCGAGCAGTGTCGCCTGATCGCGACCCATTTCTGAGAGGGGAGTATCACTGCGAGGTTCGATAAGGTCGAGGTCGTCCTGAGACTCACCATGCTGGACAAAATATATCTTCTTCGTCTGCATAGACGACATAATACGATATTTGGATATTGTTAGTCCAGTGAGTATTTCGTTGACAAATTGATGCTGATTTTATATGATCAGGTCAATGGTACGTAACTCTATTATTATTGCGATTATTGAGCCTCTCTCGGGAGGTCTTTTGGCGTAATAGAGTAATCTAGAAACACAATAGACAGACCTCCCAAACGGGAGGTTTTTTTGTTGTCTAAAAGGAGGTGAATAACTATGGCAGAATTTGAACCAAGATTTTTAGTTAGTGATGTTCAAGTAGCAGGAGTACCTGGAGTTCAAGAAGGCGCTCGACGATTCG
>CAZRDR010000051.1:0-14868 GCA_964598995.1 uncultured Gammaproteobacteria bacterium
TGCATGGTCATTTTTTTCAACTGACGAATCCAAATGGGACGAACATCGTCTCTCGTCTCGCTTTTCATGCAGATATCATTTTAGTGCTGCTTGTGCCATTTTATTTCTTGTGGCAAAGTCCCCAGACACTCCTTATCATTCAAATTCTCATAACGGGTGCAGGAGTTTTCTTCGTCTATCTTCTAGCTAAAGATATTATAAAAAATAAAACTCTCGCAACCATTCTCGCACTGAGCTTCTTACTCAACCCAAGTCTTGAAAGAACTGTCATCTATGATTTTCACGCGGTAACACTCGTCACGACATTTTTATTAGGTGCTTTTTACTTCGTTTATAAAAAAAAGTATTTGTGGTTCGTTGTTTTTGCAATACTTGCAGGAACGACTAAAGAGCAAATCTGGGCAATAGTCGCTCTTTTTGGACTCTATATCACGCTCTTCCAGAAAAAGAGAGTGTTCGGTCTTGTGGTTTTTGTGGTTTCGTCGATTGTCACCTACTTACTTATTTGGAAATTAATACCGCAAGCTGCAGGTTCACAGCATTTCGCTCTCTCATACTATATGAATGGCGAAACAGCTAGTAGCCCTACCCAAGTACTAAAAGGGTTTCTTTTCTCTCCGATTAGTACCTTCCAGCTGCTGAGTGAGCCTGCCAGGATAAATTATCTCGTAAAACTTTTCTCTCCTCTTGGGTATTTGTCTCTTCTCTCGCCATTGTGGTTAATATTTGCAGGTCCTGACCTCACGATAAATCTTCTCAGCACGAAATCTGAGCTCTATCAGATCTACTACCAATACACAGCTGCCATAACCCCTTATGTCTTTATTTCTGCAATCTTTGGCATTTCGTTTCTCCTTAAGTATGTAAAACAAATCTCACCATTTGTTATTTCGATCTATCTTGTTTTCTGCGGAATTTACACAGCATATTTATATGGACCGCTTCCCGGAGCTAAGGAGCCGAATCTTGATATGATCACGAAGATTAACACTGATCATAAAGATATAGATAAAGTCCTTGCGGCAATTCCATCCGAATACAGCGTGAGTACCAGTAATAGCCTTGGTTCACATGTAACACATCGCGCATATTTATTTACCATCCCGACTGGATGGAACAATGCTGATTATATTATTTTCCTGACCAATGAGACGAACGCGTATCCTTCCTTAGCAGCGCACAAAGAGAGAATAGAAGAATTAAAACATGATCCTCGGTATGTTAAGTATTTTGATGACGGGATACTCATAGCTTTCCGAAAAAAGACAATTATCGCACCAAAAACTGATTAAGAGTTGCTTTGGAACGGTTTAGTTCATATGATAGAACTATGATCAATGTTGTCAAAGCAGATGGATCACAGGAGCCATTTAGTGAAGAAAAGGTAAGTAATTCAATAAAACGAGCAGGTGTACCTGAAGATCTGCAGGCAGAAGTCCTCAAACAAATTAAAGCTAAGCTCTACGATAATATTCCCACCTATGATATTTATGGTTTTATTACTGATGCCCTCGCTAATTCGAAAGAA
Source organism: uncultured Gammaproteobacteria bacterium (assembly GCA_964598995.1). Classification (GTDB taxonomy): domain Bacteria; phylum Patescibacteriota; class Microgenomatia; order Levybacterales; family UBA12049; genus JACROF01. Next base: position 1,529 of record CAZRDR010000051.1, read on the forward strand.
CCATTCAGCAAATCTCGCTACAGCCTTAAGCAATCGATTATGCTCTTAGGTCCAACAGGCTACCCATTTGAGGATTTTATGGGGAGGATCTTTACTGAGCATGGATTTACTGTCCAAACCCGTCAAGTTTTGCATGGACGCTGTGTTGATCACGAAGTCGATGTCATAGCTGAAAAAGAAGGCAAAAAAATCCTCGTCGAAGCAAAATTCCATAATAATCCCGGAACTCGTTCGGACGTCCATGTCGCACTATATGTTAGATCTCGTTTCGTAGATCTCAAGGACAGATATAAATTCGATGAGGCATGGATTGCTACCAACACCAAGACGACAACTGATGCTGATACCTATTCTACCTGTAGCGGCATGCATGTAATCAGTTGGAACAGCCCGCAAGAGGGAAGTCTGCGAGACATGATAGAGGAGAAAAATCTCCATCCAATTACTATGCTTACTACTCTTACTAACCAGCAAAAAGCACAATTACTCGCCAACCACATCATCATGTGCAAAGATCTCGTCGATAATAAGAAAAATCTTCAAGTATTATCTCTCACCAAAGAGGAGACTGCACAAGTTGTCAGCGAATCTGAATATATTTGTAACAACGCCCACAAACACTCAGCATAAGATGTGCTAGAATTGCCAAATGCTAATACCTCTAGGAGTTTTTCTGATTAACCTCATAACTTTCATTCAAGCTTTAAGAAAGAGTAAGAAAAAAAGTACTATCTTGGCTCGTCCTTATAAAATCTGTGAACCTTTCGGTTCCTTCGTCTGGGCTGATCACGTACTTTTCGGACCATTTTGGATGCTCATTTCAGTCATCACATTGTTCTTGCATGACCTTTTGTTATTCTTTCTTATCTACTCTGTATTCTGGGTCGTGAGAAGTGTGGGTGAGACGCTCTATTGGTTTTTCCAGCAATTTAGTCCACGAGTAGGCAATGAACCTGAGAAGTTCTGGATTAATAAGCACGTCCCTGGGGAGGCTGTCTGGTTCATGCATCAGATCTTCTGGCAATGTATCTCGGTTATCTCCGTTGTCCTTACTATCTATACCGCTCATCTTTGGCTGCAAAGCCTTTAACACCCTTTCTTACCTCGAACTTACACTATTTTTATTGGATTCTTAATGGCTGAGGTTAGACTGTTACTATTCCTTTAAGGAGGTGAAGCAATTATGGCAACAGTAATTCATGAGCACACACGTGATAATGGAAATTCATCAGGAACTATCGTTGGTGTTATTTTACTTATCGTGCTGTTAGCACTCTTTTTCTTGTATGGACTTCCATTAATTAGGTCATACGGAACACCACAGGTAAATGTACCTGACAAGATTAATGTCAATGTTAATACGCCGCAAAAATAAGGCGTAACCACTTTTTGAAAGGAGGTGAAATATACATGGGAATTATACTTTGGATAATTTTTGGAGCTTTAGCTGGCTGGATTGCATCGATTATCATGCATACTGATGCTGAGCAAGGCGCTTTAATGAATATCGTTTTAGGTATTATTGGAGCTGTTGTCGGAGGATTTATCTTTAATCTTTTCGGCGCATCTGGAGTTAACGGATTTAATATCTACAGCTTATTAGTTGCAATTCTCGGCGCAGTCGTAGTTGTTTGGCTATACAAGATGGTTCGTCATACAGCCTAATAAACGTATGATATTACACTACTAAACAGGTCACAGAAATGTGGCCTGTTTTGGTAGTTAGCTCGTCTTTGCTAATTTCAAACGTTCATATTTATCTGCCATATAACCATTCGGAACAGTCGTTAACTTGGCCGCGTTGAGTAAGAAGCCGTTACGGATCGTATGGTCACCAAATTTATCGTTAAGTTGGTCTACTACCTTAATGAGTTTGGCTTGTTTACGGTCTTTGGGTAATAACGGCAAAGAAAGGTTATGAGTATCCTCGAGGTATCCAGCCCATACGCCAATTTTTCGTACGTAGCCTGTAGGCAATCCTCCGTATTTTTGTTCGAGGACTTGCATCCCTAGACGATAGAGGTCAGCTCCCTGATCGACGTAGGTAGTCTGCGTCATATGACCGTGGAGAACAAATTCACCACTAAGCCATAGCCCACTACTGCGTGCTTTTTTATTCAGCCTGCGTAATTTCAGCGCTACTTCTTCATAGAGCTCATAAACATGTTGCAAAATAACTCTCGGGTCGTGAATATTGCGCGGGATACAGTACTGTCTCTCGACAGATTTCACAGTAGGATCTTCGCTATAGTGGAGAACAGGCCGCGGATCAATACCTCTGCCAACATCATAGAGAAAATGTCCTTCTACATTGCCAAACTCACTGACTAAGGTTGAAAGTGGTGTCTTACGGAGCTGGAGTAGCGTCCGCACTCCCATAAGGCGGAGCCGTGCTTCAATGCGAGGGCCAATGCCGCAGATATCTTGAAGTTCAGCAATGCGATAGACTGACTCTAAATGGTGTGGATAGACGCGGAACATGCCATTTGGTTTTTTAAGTCCTGAAGCGAGCTTGGCTAATAACTTATTAGGTGCGATACCAACAGATACGGTAATGACTTCACCTATTTCTATTCTAATACGCTGCTTAAGAACTTCGACGAGGCTTTCAGGACCGCCATAAAGATGCGCTGAAAGTGTCACATCCATAAAAAGTTCATCAATCGAGAAAACCTCAACAAAAGGAGAGAAGTCTTTACAGATGGAGATAAATTTTTTACTGATTTCCCAATACTTAGTAAAATCAGCTCCTACTAACTGTAATTCAGGACAAATCCGAAAGGCATCATAACTGCGCGTACCTGTTTTAATACCTAATCGTTTAGCTTCTCTACTTGAAGCGATGATACAGGTTCGACCGTTCGTAGCAGTAACTCCGATAGGCCGGTTACGCAGAAGAGGATTACATTGCTGCTCAACGCTGGCGAAAAATGAATCAAAGTCTATATGGAGGATGATCCGACCTGAGTCAGTTCGCTTGTCCATCCATGACCTCCTCGATCATCCAGCTGAGCGTAACCGTGTTGAAGTTTAAACGAAAGTACAAAGTGCTAGTAACAACACTGAAGATATGATGAAGAGTAGAACCGTGTTCACGAGTGTGGTGGTAACCAATCTGTGTAACTGTATAAACTCTTCCTCGCCATTTAATACGCCAAGGGTATGCTTTTCCGTTTTCGTTATCATAGACAGTAATGACACTTGCTTTTTCGTTAATAGACTCCTGCATAGTTTAAGATCAAAAAGACTAGGACTAACGGTACTTACGTATGACACTGGCCACGACCCCTCCTATCACTAGGCTCTCTCTCGGTTTAATCACCGGGTAGGAAGGATTAGCAGGAATGAGATAGACCTTCCCGTCCTGATGTTTAAGGTATTTGACCGTCCACTCGCCATCAACATTAGCTGCTACGATGTCGCCGTCATGAGGAATGGCATCTTTTTCTACGATAACGATATCGCCATCGTGGATACCTTCCTCGACCATCGAGTCACCTCTGACAGTAAGAGAGAAGATATCTCCCGGCATATCCAAGAGATATTCGTAAAAGTCGATACTATCCCCCAAAGAGCCCTCAACAGGGGCTGGGTATCCTGCCCGGATAAGACCTAAATGGGGGATATGAAAGAGTTTTTTGGGAAGGAGTTTACCCTTTTCATCCTTCGCCAAAATCTCCGTCTCGATAAGCTTATTAACTAAATACACAGCCGCATTTTTAGATGAATAGCCGAACATATCACAGATTTCTTGATATGAGGGCAGGCGACGCTGCTGTTTATAGAATTTTCTGATGCGTGCAATAGCTTTTTCGAGATCCATATCTTGAACGTTTGTACAGTATTAATATAGATGTACGATCGTTCAACGTCAAGATGACAAACTATATCAGACTCAACTATTTATTTAGTCATTTGACTCCCCACATCTGTTTATCTATACTCTTGAAGTAATCTATGCCAAGCCCAGAAACCCAACCAAGCCAGCAAGGCACCCAGGACGCAGTTCCATCCCCAGAAACAACGCAGCACACAGCCCATGCTGGAGCACAGCCAAGGCATCCTCATCAGGAAAAAACTCCAACGGGAGCCACAGCCGCACCTACTGAGGTAAAAGCACCGACGTTAGAGTTTAAACTTGGCAGCAATCTTCAAGACGCAATGCAAAATATAAGGGGCCTTATCGATACTCCAAATGCAGAGGTTGCTCAAAATGTAATTGCAATGGCTGATCAGTTTAATACGCAATTTAGACAGCAATATGAAAAAGAAGAGAATAAATTAACCAGAGAAGAAAGAATACGAATAACTGATTGGATAAAAAATGATGAATCAGACGCTGGTCAACATTTGTTAGAGCAAGCAGCAAGAGCAATAACTGAACTGATGGGAAGCATTACTCGAAAAGGTGTTCCAGGCCAGGACCGGTATCACATGCTTGAAGACCTTCGTTCAGAGGTTATGAATTTAGGCGAGTATGCAGCAAGTGGCAAAGCTGATGGATTTCAGAAGTTAGCTGCAATTCCAGCCGCGTTTCATGACATAGGGAGATTATGGGAAGAAGCTGTTATGCAGAAGACCACTGGCGGGGAAGATGGACACCTCCATGCAAAGTTATCTGGATGGATCTTAAATGGCATCTTAAAGCATATACCTAGCATCCCACTCAATATTAGACAACAAATGGTCCATGCTGCGCTAGCACATCAAGAATGGAATCCAGAGAAAAACGAGATGACAAAGTATTTCACCAATAATGAACCAACCTCACAAGAAGTACTTAAAATTGAACGTAGCGGGCTCGTAGGAGCTCATGCAATCGAACGAATGATAGCCTACGATGTTGGAGCACAAGCTGCGAAATCATTAGACTTCGTCACGAAAATTAATCCTGAAAGGCAGACAAAACTAGTAACGCCAAAGGATAATACTGATCTCTTCCATCATATCGAGTTTTATATGCGTAATCTTTTTCCAGTAACGACTGAGGGAGCACCCGACGCTGTAAATCGAGCTATGACGAAAAGAGTAGAAGATGCCAAAGCTATCTCAGGCGCATTTTTATATCTTGCCTCAACGGATGAAGTTCGTCAGCAAATCTTTGCCCCCGAAATGGCTCGAGATAGAGGGGAGCAACTTAATGCTGAAGAATTAATAGCAAATAAGAAGAAGCTTCTTAGTCCAGAGTTATGGAATGCAATTAAGAATAAAGTCCGCCAAGTAGAAAACTCCCTTTCCTTAAAAACTGCAGTAGATACTTCCACCTTAGAACAACTTGCCGAAAAAGCATCAGGGCTCAAACTTGAGGATCCAGCTGCGCAGAAAGCATTAGGAGTGATCAAACAAAAATTAGCTGCGGTTACTGATCCTGAAGCACAAAAACGGCTTGCTTTTGGACTTGCTTTTGCTGAGGAGCAAATTCGTTTTTACAAAACTGAAGGCAATAAAGCTATCCAAAAAGCCGTCGGGGATAAGAAGAACTTTACTCCTCATTCAGTTGAACGAATCTTAGCTGACTATGCTGCTAAAGAATTAGGGGTTAAAGCAGATAGACAAGGAAATCAGCGAGAAGGAAATAAAGAGCGAAATGGTAACCGAGGGAACCGTCGTGATGGCGGAAGAAATAATCATTAAGGCATGCCTGAGCCGGTCGCGCCGTAGACTTGGCCTGTGACATAACTTGCATCATTTGATGCTAAAAAAACATAAATTGTAGCTAGCTCGATAGGCTGAGCTGTTCTTCCAAATAGTGTGTCTCTTCCGAAATTCTTGGTACTAGATTTTCCCATAGTTGCTGGTATGAGCGGTGTCCAGACTGGACCAGGTGCAACGGTGTTAACCCGAATTCCTTTTCCTATCGCTTCCTGAGCAAATCCTCGCGTAAAATTGACAATGCCTGCTTTGGTTGCTGCGTAGGCCAAAAGAGATGAGGAAGGCTGGTAAGCCTGAATAGAGGCTGTATTAATGATAGACCCGCCTTCATTCATATGCGGAAACGCAGCTTGTGTCAGAAAAAAAATGGCATAAATATTAGTACGAAATGTTCGATCGAGGTCTTCTTCAGTAACCTCTGCAATTCCTTTAACAGACCGTTGAAAGGCTGCGTTGTTAACAAGAATATCGATACTACCAAAATGAGAGATCGTCTCATCAATGATTGCTTTACAGTGAGACTTATCGCGAATATCGCCAGGAATGAGGATACAGCGTCTCCCAGCACTCTCAACAACTTTCCTTGTTTCTTCTGCATCTTCGTGCTCTGACAGATATGAGATCACGATGTCAGCTCCTTCTTTGGCATAAAGTGTCGCCACAGCACGCCCGATGCCACTGTCTCCGCCAGTAATGAGTGCAACTTTATCGAGTAATTTAGCTGATCCTTTGTATATATCCTTACCAAACTCTGGTCGAGGCTCCATTTGTGATTCAAATCCAGGATACTCCTGTTCTTGCTCAGGGTATGGAGGAGTGGGATACATTCTTTGCGGATTTGGCTCTGTAGTCTTGATGGACATTAACTAATGATAGTATCAGTGAGTTAAGAAAAAATGATGAAGAAGTAAGAAGAGCGTTTAGATAGTTATTCTTGTTGAGATAGATAAGTAGTCACATGCTTTTGATTGAGTAACTTCAAATTTTTCAAAAAGCAAACCTTTTGTTACGAGAATGTAATCAAGTGTAGTATAAGTATGCTGAGTTCCATGGGACGATTATACCAAACAGTTAAAATTTACTGTATTGCTTATTATTGTATTCTCATAAATATCTGTTATAGTGGTAGATCTAAAAATGAAGCGATCTATTGACTCTCACCCAAATGGTGGAACAGAGTATGAGAAGTATCTTGAAAGTATCGTTGATACTATCCGTGAATCTTTACTAGTCCTCGATAAAGACTTCCGAGTTATTTCAGCTAATACAACGTTCTACAAACATTTTAAAGTTAACCCGCAGCAGACCGAGAATGTTCTCGTTTATGAACTAGGAAATAAACAGTGGGACATTCCTGAGCTTCGAAAGCTACTCGAGGAAATTCTCCCGACTCATAATCCTTTTAATGATTTTCGTGTCGAGCACAAATTCCCGCACATTGGCAAGAAAGTCATGCTCCTCAATGCACGACAAATTAAAGCTAAAGGAACTTGGAAAGATAGAATTTTACTCGCGATTGAGGATATTACCCAATACGATACTGATAAAAAGGTAGCAGATGCTGCGTTAAAGAAAGCAACCCAAGAGTTAGAGCAAGACAAGCGCCTCTATGAGGCTATCATGGGAAGCACGTTAGACCTTATTTATGTTTTTGACCTTAACTACCGCTTTACCTACGCGAACAAAGCACTCCTTGATATGTGGGGAAAGACGCTTGAAGAATCGATGGGAAAGAGCCTCCTCGAATTAGGCTATGAACCTTGGCATGCTGAGATGCATGAACGCGAGATAGATACCGTTATCTTAACTAAAAAACCAATTCGAGGAGAAGTGCCATTTAACCATGCCAAGTTAGGGAAACGTATTTATGATTATTTATTCGTTCCTGTTTTTAATTCTGAAAATGATGTAGTCGCTGTCGCTGGAACTACTCGTGATATTACCGAAATCATCGAACTGTCTAAGCAAAAAGACGATTTCTTAGGAATCGCGTCACATGAGCTGAAGACACCAGTCACCAGTATCAAAGCCTATGGCCAAGTCCTCCAAACAATGTTCCAAAGACAAGGTGATACCAAAGCCGTTGCATCACTTCAGAAAATGGATGCACAGGTTAATAAACTAACAAATCTTATCGGTGATTTATTAGATGTCACGAAAATTCAGTCAGGACGACTCGAGTTCCATGAAGATTTCTTTGACTTTAGCGAGCTTGTAAATGGAATAGTCGATTCGATGCAGCTTACCACTGAAAAACACTCACTTATAAAAAATCTCTCAAGAACTCGAAAAGTCTTCGGCGATAGAGATCGCATCGGGCAAGTCTTAACTAACCTCATATCTAATGCAATTAAATACTCACCACACACTGATAAAATTCTTATCAAAACAGAAGGTGACAAAAATTCTGTAACTCTCTGTGTTCAAGACTTCGGAGTCGGAATTCCTAAAGAAAAACAAGGTAAAGTATTTGAGCAGTTCTTTAGAGTGAGCGGGCCAAATCATAGTACTGTCCCAGGACTTGGTCTAGGTCTCTACATTTCAAGTGAAATAATTAAAAGACAAGGCGGAAAGATTTGGGTTGAGAGTGAAGAAGGCAAAGGATCGTCGTTTTGTTTTATGATACCTGTTGATCCGAAGAAAGAGATTAAAAAATCGACAAAAAAAACAAGTAAAACTTAGGTTGATTTCATGCTAAATCTTACGTTCCTTTTAAAAAAGTTAGGTATCCTTAAACGATGAAAAAGAAAATTCTCATTGCAGATGATGATCCAGCAATTTGCGACGCAGTTAAGATGATGCTTGAACTCGAAGGTTATGAAGTAGATACGACTGTTAATGGAGCGACAATTTATAAAATGGAATCAGAGTTTCCCGATCTGTTACTTCTTGATATCTGGATGAGTGGGCAAGACGGGAGAGATATTTGTAGGTATCTCAAAAAAGAATCACATACCAAACATATTCCAATTATTATGATCTCTGCAAGTAAAGATGTGAAATCAAGTGCCCACCAAGCAGGCGCTGATGACTTTATCGCAAAACCATTTGAACAAGAAGAATTGTTAGAGAAAATTGCCAAATATACCAAATAATATTTGCAGAAAAAAAGAGCTTACTTCGGATCGAGTAATGCCCAATTATGGGAGACCTCAGGAACACTACACATATTGCGGTTAAAGCAGCAAGGTCTGCGCATACCTTTATTAAGTTTATCGAGCATAACTGTTAGGTGCTTTTCTCGAGTTTCCTCAGTCTTAACAGCTCGCACCCATCTTACCCAATCCCAACGAGCACTAGGGGTAATGTCGTCCCAAATTTCCTGAGCTTTAGATGATGTTGCGAGAGCTTTCTTCATATCGCTTGGGACCTCAGGCTCTACCCATTCTTTCGTTGGTTCAAGTTCTACCTTAACAGTATCGCTCGACTGAACATGAGCATCAGCTAATAACTTCTTATCTGGCGCGAACCAGTGACTAGGCTTTAAACCATGTCCATATTTACCATCTGGTTCAAGAAGAGCCTTAAAGGGAACACCATTCAGAGTACCACTCACCATCAGCATACTTCGTGTTGGAAGCTTTGCACTTGCTTCTTCAGGAAGGTGTAAAATCGCCCACGAATTAATATCGTAGAGCTTGGACTCAAAACTGATCTGTGACATAGATTAATTATAGCAGAGGCGATGAAATGATTTTGTGGTAGGTTATTGAACGACGTTCGAACTTATTATAGCAGACTAGAACTTAAAGAAACTGAGTTTTATAAGAGCTATCAATTAGTGGTTAACTACTAAGCTGTTTAGGATCTCTTCCATCGCTGGTTGAGGATATGTTGGGGAGTGAAATGAAAGTATTAGGTTTGGATTCAATTCAACGTAAGCACCTGTTGAAAGTCTAATTGCGGGCTTTCCCGCAATAGTAGTCTGTGATATTTTTGTATTAACTTCCAATTCTTTCAAGGTTTGATTGGTAATGGTACTAAGCATTAATTGTTCATTTCCACGAGTCATCATATATGTTTGACGTGGTGTTACTCCATTTTCATAAAATCTTATGGAAGTTCCTCCCTCATTGGTGACTTCTTGATAGCTCCAATTCTCAGGGTATTTTATTGAGTAACCATTCGCTTGGTCTTCATAGGTTTTCCAGTTATGTTTCGATACTGTAGGAGTTACAGAGGAATTTTGGTATCTTGTATTATCGTTGATACTTATATGGGAATACATTTTAAACAGGAGAAGCAAAACCATAACCATTAAAATTGGTACTAGCCATTTCAAATTTGGATACTGTTGGGTTAAAGACTTTTTCTTCGCCATAAAACTAGTATGACACAGCTAGAGTAAAAATCAATACTATTGTTGAGGTTGGAATTCGGTTTTGGGTAGAAATAGTTTGATACACACGCCTGAGGCTAAATTTATTGGGTTGGCTGAGGGGACTTGAACCCCCGACATTCAGATCCACAATCTGATGCTCTAACCAACTGAGCTACAGCCACCATAACGACTATAAACCAGATTTGGCAAATAGGGTTACTATCTGCCAGTGGTTTGTGTAGTATAGCATAATTTGTATACAATCCCAAGTTCATCAGTAGCTATTGCTTTTGCTGTGGAAGAGCAGTATGATGACCTCGAGCTGCCTGCTCTATGCCTAAACAAAAGAGGAAAAAAGCCACACTCGGAATTTCTCCAGATTTCATATCTGACTCTGTTCTTTTACTCCTTAGAATTCTCATTGTTGTCGTGTTGGTTGGACTTTTTGGAGGAATTGTAAAGACCCTAGTAAGCCTGCAGGAACTTCTCCATGGTAATGTTGAGGAATCACTACGTGTATTACTTCTAAATGTTATTACCATGTTAGCTGTTGTTGAAGTGATTAAAACAGCGGTAAGTTATATTGCTGATGGAAGGGTACGAGTAAGATTCATTGTCGACACAGTCCTCATCATTATGCTCAATGAAGTCATCTCACTTTGGTTTAAAGGGCCTAAGCTTCCTGATGTAGTTGCGTTAACTATTATCATCCTGATGCTGATCGTTGTCAGAGTTCTAGCGATAAAATACTCTCCCCAAGAAGACTAGGCTATGCGTACGAGCTCAGGATCTCGCTTCGGGAATATCTTCACGAACAAATAACCTGCAAGAAATCCGCCAATATGGGCAAAGTAAGCGACATTCTGTTCGGAAGTAATAGCAAAGATGCCGATGCCTGAGATTACTTGCAGCACGATCCAGTATCCCAGCATGAATTTTGCACTAATATTAACCATCGTTATAAAAGGCGGGATCATGAGTAAAGAACGAACTTTATGATGCGGGAAGAGATAAAAATACCCTCCGAGTGCTCCAGCGACTGCACCCGACGCACCAAGCATCGGAATAGTCGAATGAGGATCGATCGCATACTGGAGAGCATTACCTGCAATACCTGCTCCGAGATAGAGAATAGGATAGGTTAAAAAAGGTAAATCACCTTCGACATTGTCACCAAATACCCATAAGAAAAGCATGTTCGAGGCGATATGCAGAAAGCCTCCATGTAAAAACATCGCAGTAATAAAAGGAATAAGCGTAGAAGGTATTGCTGGATTTACATGTGCTGGGATAAGCGCATAGGTATTGATGAACGCCTCAGGATCAGGTGACGTTAACTGGAGGAAAAAGACAAATATATTAATTCCGATGAAAAGTAAGTTGAAAAATGGAAATCTCCGGGATTTCTCTGAGTCAGAAATTGGAATCATAGTGTACTACTCTACAAAAGCTGAGTAATAATAGCATAAGAAGGGAGTGAGAAAAAGCTAACTCTTTTGAGAAGGGTAAAGTGATGAATATTTATTTTTCAGATATTCGATAAAATAAGTAGGATTCAGTTCTTCACCGGTAGCATTTTTGATAAGATCATTCGGGAAGTAAAGACTACCAAAGCGATGGACATTCTGATCTAACCAGCCTTTAATTGTCAGTAAATTACCACGCTCTAATTCTGTCTCAAAGTTAATTTCTTTTTTCATTGCGTTGAGTAGTTGAGCACCATAAAGGTTGCCGAGTGCGTATGATGGGAAATACCCGATAGCACCATATGACCAATGCACATCCTGGAGGATACCTTCACTATCCTTGTCAGGAGCTATGCCAAAATATTCTTTCGATTTCTCCCGCCAGACTTCAGGAGCATCCTTCAGATCGATTTTACCATTAAGTAGCTCATTTTCCATTTCGAACCGAAGAATGATGTGGAGACTATACGTGATCTCATCTGCCTCGATGCGGACAAACGATGGCTTAACGAGATTGATCAAACGAGCCAACTGAATTTCGTTAGTGTTGGAGAGCTGATCAGGGAAGAAACTCTGAAAGAGGGGAGTCATGTATGTTAGAAAAGCAGGATTTCGCCCGACCATATTTTCCCAGAACCTGGATAATGCTTCGTGGATACCATAGGACACTCCTCCTTCGAGTGGAGTAGCCGAGTAATCAGGATTAATACCTAACTCATAAAGTGCGTGACCTGTCTCATGCATGGTAGAGGTGTATGACGTTCGAAAATCATTATCGTGATACATCGTCGTCACGCGGACATCATAGCGATCAAGCCCAGTCGTGAATGGGTGAGGAGAGACATCAAGTCTACCAGCTTGAAAGTCAAAACCCATTTTACGCATAACTGACTTGATCAGAAGCGTCTGCTGTGTGCGTGAGTAATCGATATTTGCAAAAAAAGGAGATTCTGATAGATACTCTTTACTCTTCTGTACTTGTTTGACAAGTTTAATAAGATCAGGCTTAATCGCATCGAAAGCTTTTTTAGCTTTAGCCGCAGTGAGCTCAGGTTCGAACATGTTTAGGAGAGCATCATAAGGATTTTTATCATACTTCAGATGTGATGCGATAATCTGGTCCAGACGGAAGAGCTCTTTAAGTGATGGTAAAAAGATGCTGTAGTTGTTTTTATCTTTCGCTTCTTTCCAGGCCATAAATCCTTTACTCGCTACTTCTTCTTTTTCGATGATCAGCTCACGTGGAACGTTAAAATAATATTTTCCAGCGAAATTAACATTGCGAATAATGGCTTTTTCTTCATCTGATAACTTTCCAGTCAAACTATTTGCCTTCTCGACATTTTTTCGGAAGTTTTCATTAAGCCATAATTTCGTTGTGAGATCGGTAAGATAGGCAGACTGCTGAGCTCTTCCTTCTGAAGCTTTTGGAGGGAGATTTACATTAAGATCCCAATCAAGCGTGGCTTTAATTCTGCCCAAAAGTGAAATTTCGCGGTAATGACGAACTAGTTCTTTAACTGTTGGATTAGTGATCTTCACACCAGATGTTATACACTGAGGCAAAAATTTGTGCAAGAGAGGAAGATTACAATTAAGTACGCTCACTGTCCCTCAGGTGGAACACCTTCTTTGATAATCTTCTCGATGTTTACCAGAAACTAAAAGGACACGGCTTTATGTATTATAACGGAAAAGTACAAATTCTAGACAGTGAGGAGGTGTCAGAATGATATTCTCATTGTTTAAACGAAATAACTCAACTGAACTAGTATCTTCCAGATTATGTAATGAAAAGGATTTCTATACACATTTCTTGAAAGATTTAGCAAATTGTAAAGAAGAAGTCATTATCGAAAGCCCATATATTACTTCAAGTAGGATGGCTTATCTTATACCAA
>CAZRDR010000052.1:0-4348 GCA_964598995.1 uncultured Gammaproteobacteria bacterium
GTGAGATACTTTGCGTGAGCCTCCTCCCCACTCTGACAATCGGCATAAAAAGAAAATCCATGAACGGCGTTAAGACATGCTGCTTCTCATTAACCGAGAAGAGATGCGCTGTGCCACTAATGCGGTATGCAAGGAAGGAAACGATAGTGACGAAGAAGATAAAGATCCCCATACTGATCACGCTGAAATGAAGCAGGTTAAGGGTATAGATAATTGCTCCGAAGGAGATGAGGAAGGCAGACAGCCAAAGCCCCGTAAAGACGATATTTGGCTTGTCATTTTGTTTTTTGACGACGAGCTGATTGCCCAGACGAGGTGATTCGTCATAGAGAAGCTGTCTAATAAAGACATGAATCCGCTTCGTATTCTCTGCTCCAGGCGTCTTGATAAAGAGACTGACCAAGACCATAAGCAGCGGCGGGATACTTGTATTAATAATAATTGAGACCCATTGAATACTGTTATAGACAAGCAGTTCATAGGTCCCTTCCACAGCAAAGGCAAAGAGAACCTTTGTCGTTAAGATAAAAACAAAACTGCGAGCAATGGCCGTGCGGACTTTTTTGGAGATACTTTGGTAACGCTTTTCACACGCCTCCTCCACTGACGCTTGCAGTTTTGCTTCATCTTTAAGAACTGATAACAGATCTCCCTTATGCGTGCGCAGGATATCCTCAAGGATAAAAAAGACCGCTGCCCGACGCTTAACATAGGTGTAGATCTTGTCTTTACGAGGATATGAGAGCTGTCCATTGATCTCATCTAACCCTTCCTTAAAGGCAATAGCGATATGATCAAGACTCGACCAAGTCAACTCACCAAAATAGAGACTAAAAAGATGATAGCGCAGGAATGCGATATCATCACGTGCAAAAGCACGCCTAACAGCGAGATAGACTTGTGCGTCACGCGTCTGTTCATTATCATCAACGATCGCGATATCATCTTTCATGACCTGATACATGAAGTTCCCAATCGTCTGCTTCTCAAGGTTAGGATTGAGGATGTGCTCAAGAGAACTTGACATGAGGTGGTACGTCCATTCGTTAATCGTTCCGAGTTTTACTTTGTGCTTCTCCAGAACTTTCATCCTCAGCTGGAGATAAAGATCAATTGTATCCTCTACTTTACTGATCGCACTTTCAGGAACTGAGTTGTCAGGGAGATAGCGTGCCCAGATCAGTTCTCTGATGAGCGGCTCGGCAGTCGTTTTGGCAGTTCCGCCTAAGAGTAAGCGGCGGCGAAGAATGCGCTCTATGGTTGATCTGAGGATGACCTCGTCCTCACGATACTCCATCGCATTTCTCAGCTTCTCGTAGGCTGAGGCAACTTTTGAGACGAAGGGATTGACCGTGATCTTTCGCTCATGGTTTGGTTCGCTTTTCCGTTCAAACTGTTCGATAACGATATGCGCAAGGCGAGATAACTCATGCAGTGAGGCAGGCGATGGCAGAGGCGTAGCTACTGGCTCAGGAGCAGGTGTAGTTGGGGCTACTTCTTCAGGTGATTGGTGGTCTGACATACTAACCTCATTATTATAGCCCATACTCCCTCCCTCTTGGCAAATCCTGGAGAATATTACTTTTTTGTATACATATCTTGATAAAGATGCTTACATGACAATAAAAACGCAACAACAGGTGATATTTATCATTGACGCTAGCAGCAGGAAGTATATACTTAGGCTGCTTCATAGATATCTAAAAAGCGAACTTATCAGCTTAGGATTTTTATCAGAAAGGCAGGATCTATGAAGACGACAATTAATCGACGGTTTGCACAGGAAATTCTCTCTTATCTCATCGCAGATGATGAGCGACTCCTTTATATTGGTAAACCAGCTCGCGTAATTCTTATTCCCCGCTTTTTTATTATCGCCTTTACCGGAGTTATTACTTATGCACTCATTCACTATTTAGCACTGGTACTCTTCTCCAATACTCTCGTCTTTATCCTCAGCACGAGCTTACTTATTCTTTTTGCGCCAACTGCTGCTTTCATTGCCGTCTTTGATTGGCTGTTTGATTTTTATATCGTTACTAATAAAAAAATTATTGATGTCCACTTTGCTCCACCCATGTCTCATAACCTTTCAACTATTCTTTTAGATCAGGTACGCTGTACTGAGGTCGATACGCAGAAGAATGGCTTTATCCATGAGTTCTTAGATATAGGCGATGTCACGATCACTTTCGATAGACCTACGAGTAAACAGTACTTTACGCTTCATAATATTAATCATCCTGAACCGGTAAGTCTTTACCTCGGTCACGCACTGGCTGCAATTCACTCAGACCAGGACGTCCAGCCGTTCTGGTACCGCTCACAGGCAATAGATCATCATCTCCAAATCGGTGAGGATATCGCCCTGATGAGCGGAAAGCTCCCCCACCCGTCTCTCAACTAGTCGAGATTATCTTAGGTTGACAAGCTTTTTGCAAAGAAGCTAGAATGAATACTAATCATGGCTTCTCGTAAAAAAACTCTCGATACTCCTGATCTCGACTCAAGTGAGTATCTAGAACTCAAAGTCCCCAAAGTCTCTCGCTCGTTTGCAATGACAACCCTCATGTTCGGGCTGCTCATACTCTCATTTTTACTCGGCTATCAGACCGCCAAGGTCACCTACTGGGAACAAAAAGAGAAAGTTTTAGGAGCAGCGATTAATGGAGGTGCCAACCCTACCCCAACACCCGCTTTTTATAAAGTTGGTAATGGCCATCTCCCTGCTCTTGGGAAAAGTGATGCTAAAGTCACGATTGTCGAATTTAGTGATCTGCAATGTCTGTTCTGCCGCAGATTCTGGAAAGATACCCTTCCTCAACTTAAAAAAGACTATATTGATAAGGGTCTGGTAAAGCTCGTCTATAGACAGTACCCTCTCCCACCTGAATTGCACCCTGCCGCTCGTGATCTCGCTGAAGCGTCCGAGTGTGCGAGTGATCAGAACAAATTCTGGGATTTCCATGATAAGGCTTTTGAAGAACAAGCCAAACAAGGCGAAGGCACGATCACCGTTACCAATGACGATATCACCACCTGGGCAAGTGATTTAGGACTTGATATGACTAAGTTTAATGAATGCTTTACCAGTAAAGCAGATGCGAAACGAATTGATACTGATATGAGTGACGGCCAAAAAGTAAATGTTAGCTCAACGCCAACCTTCTATATCAACGGCCAGATCGTAGTTGGTGCACTGCCGTACGATTCCTTCAAAACTATCATCGATCAAGCTCTCAAGAAATAATTATGTTCTCTCCTGTCCAGACGAAGCCATCATTGTGGGCTCCTCTTAAAACGCGCAATGTCCAATTCGTTGCCGGGGTAATTAGTATTCTTTATCTTTTCATCCAAGCGATTTTTCTTAACTTCGGCTTATTAGTCCAAACACTCATGAGTGATGCCTCACTATGGTTTAAGCTGCATCTTTCCTTCTCGCTCCTGACCGGTTTTATCGTCATGTTCCCTCTGCGTGAACTCGTCTTTATGCTCTTAACTGCGATCTTCGTCGGACTTAATTTCGCGCTCATTATCGCAGTTATTCAAAATGTGAAACGCACAGGAAGCATGAAAATGTCTGTTGGCGGGATGAGTGTACTCGCACTTGCCAGTGGCGGCTGTCCGAGCTGTGGACTATCACTCTTATCATTACTGGGGCCTTCGACTGGAGTTGTCGGGGTTGCGCTCCATAGCTTTATGGCGCAGCTGATGATCTTGGGATTATTACTCGCCTCGATAATTTATAGCCTCAAAAAACTCCAAGCAGGATTCGCCTGCCGAATTACTCCTTAAGAAAAGTTGTTAATGCCCAAATAATAGCGATACCTAAGAGGAAAAATAATACATTAGAAAATGCTGGATTTTTCTTGGAATGATGATGGATCTCAGGCAGTAAGTCAGTTGCGGAAAGGTAGATAAAATTCCCCGTCGTGATCGCCAAAAGAATTGGCACGACATCTTTAAACGTACTCCCTAAGAAATAAGCCAGCAAGGCACCCACTAAGGCGGTCACGCCTGTTAATGCGTTAAATAAGAAGACTCGCTTTCTCCCCCAGCCTTTATGAAGGAGGATACCAAAGTCTCCTAATTCATGCGGGATCTCGTGGATAAAAACAGCTAGACTGGTAATAATACCAATTGGCACACTGACGAAAAAACTCGCGGCAATTGATGCACCATCGATAAAGTTGTGCAGACCGTCACCAAAGAGTAAAAAACTGGCTGGAAGACGCAGATCCTCCTGGTGTTCGGTGTCATCATCATTATCATGATGATGGAGATGTAAGAATAAGCGTTCAATCAGGAAGAATCCTGCGATTGAGTGTGTCACTAACAGATAAATCTC
>CAZRDR010000053.1:0-3101 GCA_964598995.1 uncultured Gammaproteobacteria bacterium
CACTAACCGAACTTTCAAACCAAATCTTCAATCAGCTCGCGTCATCGTTAATGGCGAATCTAAGCGTGTCAAACTCTGCACAAAATGTCTTCGTATGTACAAGAGAGTCGCAGCAGCATTAAACGAAGCTGCACTTGAGGCAAATGCTCCAGTAACTACTGAAGTAGTTGCCTAACCTCTCCGTTATTTCTCTTCGAAAAATTCTTCGATCTTTTCTTTTAATTCCGTATAGCCATTAAAAAACTCTTTAATGGCTATCCGGAATTAAAAGAAAAGATCGAAGAATTTAATTCCGGATAGCCATTAAAAAACTCTTTACGTGTTACAATATTTTTACCTTCCATTTGCATCTTTCCTTCTGGGAAAAACTTCACCATTTGAGATCTGCCATTAACTAGTAACCTTGTCCAGGCGTTAGGCCAGGGATAATAGGCTCTGATCATGCGATCAAGCACTTCAGAACTTGGCGGATTTTCACTATCGAAATAGCCAGATTCTCGCGTAATATGATCACAAAATAGGGCTTTTTCATGATCTTGGGGAGTCGGTCGTAACTCTCCCGAGACAAAGCCGTTAATAATCTCAGGTAATTTCTCTGCAGCTTCCTTAAACATTGAGACGTGGAGACTAGCGAACGTATCAGCTGGATGAAGGGGAACCTCCCATTGACTAACAATCGGTCCATGATCGACATCTGCATCCATCTCAATAATTGTTATCCCACTGAGTTCGTCTCCGTTAAGTAGCGCAGTCTGGATAGGCGATGGACCACGATATTTTGGCAAGAGGGAGGGATGAATATTGAGTGAGCCTTTGGTCGGGATATCTAATACCGCTTGTGGGATGATGACACCATATGCTGCAACGACAAATAGATCAGGGTTCAGACTTTTCATTTGTTCAATTGTTGCTTCATCATATCTTTCAGGAGTAAAAACAGGGATATTGTTTGCTTGAGCGAAATCTTTAACGGGTGAGGGCGTCAGTATTTTTTTACGACCTTGGATTGCATCGGGAGTGCTGACGATACCGACGAGATTGAAATGTGTCTGAAGTGACTGTGCTACTGGGACAACGAAGTCAGGAGTCCCAAAGAAAACGACGTTAAGTGGGGTCTGCATAGGATTATACTTTTAATTCTTCGAATTCTACTTCACCTTTTTTATTTTTAACTGATTTGTAGAGTTGGCCTTTTTGTTCGAGAACTCGTCGGGGGAAAAGAATGCCTTGGAGGTGATCATATTCATGCTGGATAATCGTCGCCATAAATCCATCAAAGCGCTTAGTCAGTTTTTTGCCATTCTCATCTAAGTACTCAAGATCAACCTCAGGATAGCGGTTAACAATACCCCAAATATCCTGAAGTGAGAGACAGCCCTCGAGTTTTACTTCATGATTTTCATCATCATCACTTAGATTTGCTGGTAAATCGACTCCTTTTGGAACAGTCATCTTCGGATTAATAAAAACAAGAAGCGGATCTTTTTTTGATTCTTTAACGATGAAGAGTTGAAGCGACTTACCGACCTGAGGAGCTGCGAGGCCAACGCCTTCTGGATCTTTTGCATGGAGCAGTGAGTCAGTCATCTCCTCGATGAGATGCTTTACGTCTTTATCAATTTTTCCGACAGGTTTGGCTTGTGTTCCCAATACTGGCTGTGGTGCTTGGATGATAGGTAACATAGGCTTAAGTCAGCATTATACGGTAAACTGTGCGGTTTTAACAAGTTCAATTAGCTTACTGCTGACCCCATGATTCAAGAGTTTTTTTAACATCTTGATCATTTGGATTGAGGGAATTAAGAATATAATGCATGTCCGCGACAGCCTTTGCATTGTGGTCAACAGCCGATTGACCAGTCTCCTTGGTTGATAACTGGTGATAAAAAATCGCACGAGCATAATATGCGTCTCGATAATCTGGCTTTAAAGCAATCGTTCGTGTCAGTTCTTTAATACCATTATCAAATTGATTATTTTGGCCGTATAACACACCGACGTTATAAGAGATCTTAGCATCTGATGGTGCCAGTTTTTTGGCATGCAGGATGGCATCTAGGGCTTTGGCAAAATATGCTGGATTTACTTGAGCCAGGAGATAAAAGACTCTGACGCGAGATTTCCAAAAGACGACATTATTAGGATGGTTAGCAATGACATTGTTACTCAGCTGGACTGCTTGCTGGATATAGGGCGTCCCAACTGATGCTTGGCCATTTTGGGTAAGAGCAGTACCGATCGTTGCCAGATTTATGGAGTATTCGTCAGCAAAGACAGGCTCTCCTGGTCGAATATCATACGCAGACTTGAGACTAGGATATGCTGTCTGATATTCTCCTACGTGGTCGTAATTATTACCCAAAGCGTAAGCAACATCTGCAGTCCAGAACATGATTAGTTTGTAAATAAAGAATAGTCCGATAAGCATGACAGCGAGAATGCCTGTCCACTGGTATGCGTCTATTGTTTGGTATTTCTTAACGATCTTATTTCCAACGGTATAGCCAAACCATTTCTGCTCTTCGATAAGACCACTGAAATAGTAAAGCCAGATCGGGATGAAGTAGAGGAAAATATTCATGATGACGACTGAAAATCCGAAGAAGTTAGTGATGATAATACTTATCATCGCTGCAGGAAGTGAGGCAACGAGAAGTGACTGTTTTAATGCTTCAAGTGAATGTTCTTTGTGTTTTCGGATTTTTGCTAACTCCATGAGAGCGACGATGAAAAATCCGATGAGAACTAAGACATGTGTCCCGAGTCCGACTGCACCAGTCGTTGCTAGATAATTAAGGTATTCGTTGTGAGCTTTGTTGTAGAGATAGTCCCATTCAGAGGTGAGGTTGTGAGCTGCTGGGCGATACATATAGTAAGCGAAGGCAAATGTCTCAACTCCGGTTCCAAAGAATGGATGCTCTTTCCAAGCTTGAATAGCGCCTTTCCAGACCAAAAGACGGATGACGCCTGAATCAGTGATGTTAATATCTGAGCGTGGAGGTGCTTGTGTCGTCTGGGGGTTAGTAGTGGGGGTAGCAGTCTTAGATTGGATTGTCGTCGTTCCTGGGGTTGGCGTACTATGAAAAACTTTCGAACTGAGC
>CAZRDR010000054.1:0-5465 GCA_964598995.1 uncultured Gammaproteobacteria bacterium
GATTGAGATGCAGAAAAAGTTAATGGAAGAGCGTTCGAAGCTTCAGGAGGAGATCAGTAAGTCAGTTCAAGAAAAGTCAGAGCTTGCAATCCTCGAGCTTAAAAAACAGTTAGACGATACCAAAAAGGCCTTAGAGGATGCACAGCGCAAAGCTAATCAGAGTTCGCAGCAGCTGCAGGGTGAGGTCATGGAGTTAAATCTCGAAGAAACGCTTCGTCAGGAATTCCCCGATGATGATATTCTTCCAGTTGGCAAAGGTATAACCGGAGCTGACATCAGATTCATCGTTAAGACGAAGAAGGGTACTGTCTGTGGGGAGATCCTCATCGAGAGTAAGCGGACCAAAGCTTGGTCAGATGAGTGGCTAGGTAAATTAAAATCTGATATCAGAGCAGAGAAAGCGAATACAGGTGTGATCATTACTGCTGCCATGCCGAAGAATTTCCCCAATGATTTTGGGTATCACGAAGGAATATATGTAACTGGTTATAGCTGCTTCATTCCATTCCTGCAATTACTCCGTCAAAAACTCGTAGAGGTTGCCTACCAAAAATACGTGAGTCAGCAAAGTGGCGATAAGGCAGATATTCTTTATGATTATGTCACGAGCCATGAATTCCGTCAGCAGATCGAGTCACTCGCTGAAGTCTATAACGAGCAGCTGGAGCAGATCACCAAAGAACGTGCGGCATTTGAGCGTATCTGGAAGATGCGTGAGTCGCAGGCAAAAAGAATTCTTCTGAGTACGACAAGTATGTATGGTTCAATGCAGGGGATCGTCGGTGGCTCATTAGGCCAGGTGAAAGGCCTTGATATGCTCGGGCTCGATGATGGTGAAGAGAAAAATCGTACTCCCGATAAAGAACAAAAAGCACTTTTCCCTGAAGAATAACTATGGTCAAATCTCTTCCCACTTTCCACGAAGAGCAATTCCTCTGGGCACAGGGATACTCACAGGTTGCAGGGATTGATGAGGTGGGTCGCGGAGCGTTTGCCGGTCCAGTCGTCACTGCGGCCGTTATATTCCCCAAAAACTATGTTTTTAAAGATACTGAGCTTCACAAGATTAATGATTCTAAACTACTCTCTAGTAAAAAGCGCGAAAGTCTGGCTCTCAAAATAAAAGAAGAAGCGCTCTGTTACAGCATCACGGAAATTCCCGTTAGTTATATCAATAATTATGGTATAGGCAAGGCAGCACAGTTAGGTTTTTATAAGTCAGTGAAGAGTCTTTGTCATAAAGCTGATTTTCACCTTATCGATGCGTTCTATATATCAAGACTCCGCAAAAAGTTACAAAAGCCTCTCATCCATGGTGATCAATTATCGATATCTATAGCAGCAGCATCAATCATCGCTAAGGGCTATCGAGACGCACTGATGACAAAGTTGCATGATTCTGCCGCGAACTATGATTTCGCCACGAACAAAGGCTATGGAACTGCTTTTCATCGAGCTCAGATAGCGAAGTTCGGACTTTCACCATACCACAGAACGTCATTTAATATGAGTTCGTGTCTCTAAGTAATATCTTGACAAGCTCTGCAGCAATCAGTACGCTGAACCTATACAGTATTTATCTACCTGTGGAAGGAGGTGAATTGCATGAAGGGATTAAAAATGCTCGCATGGTGGTTAGTTATCGTCGGAGCTCTTAACTGGCTTCTCGTCGGTTTAGGTGGCTTTATGGGCGGTGATTGGAACCTCGTCCACATGATCTTTGGATCAGTAATGGCGCTTGAGAATCTCGTTTATGTTCTCGTTGGTCTATCTGGTCTCTGGCTTCTTTGGGACAAAATGGGTGGTTCAAAGAGATAATCGTTCTTTTTGACCTTATTTTTTATTGGGCCGTTGTTGTTAGACACGGCTCAATAATTTTTTCCTCCTCCTGAAATGATTTTGTAAGGTCAATATCAAGATCATTTTCCTCTTTTTACCTACAATGCAAACATGCAACATGAAATATATAATCCATTTTTGAGGTCGCTCGTTAGCAAGTCTCAGAAAGAGAGAGTTCCTCAAAACATAGGCATTATTAGCCCTGCCCAAATGCCTATTCGTGACTTAACCACGCTTGAAGCTCGTGTCGAAAGTCTCAAAGGAGTAAATGCAAAAGAGACCGTGGTATTTGTAAAGTAATTAGGCTAACTTGTTAGCTTTGCGGAGCTTTTCTCTGATAATTTTTCCTTGGTAGATATGTCTTTTATAAAAAGGTACTCTAAGGACGGGATAACCTGCAACTTCAAAAATATCGTTCACCCAATCATTATTCCCAACGATTAGATCAACCCCTTCGACTTGATCAAGTGCTAATTTACGCCATTTATCGTCGTTATAGACGTCGTCGATAGTAACGATTTTTTCTATGTAGTCATTAAGCTTTGCTTTTTTCAGTTCATTTTTCACCATTTCAATTCGCTCGTCGATCGGGAAAGGATTATCAAAGTCGATGATGTTCGCGCTCCCGATACCGATGATTGCTTTATCTGCGACTTTGAGAGCTTCTTTAATGAGGTAGAGGTGCCCTTTATGAAAAGGCTGGAAGCGTCCGATGATATAGGCTTTTTTGTATTTCTTGTTCACGGTGTATTATTAAAATTGTACATCAATAAGGAGAAAGTTTATCAATGCAGTCATTATATGACCAGTCGTATGACCCTTGGCCAAACTCATAGGCTATTTTATTAGCAACAATTCTACATTCTGCATCTTTCTCTTGATAAGTCATTTTCTGCGGCATAGGGGTGTCAGTTGGCTGGGGGACAGGAGTAGAGGTTGGTTGATTTGATTGAATATCCTGATAGACCATCTTCTCATATGGCGTGGGAGTGAAAGATGGCATCGGATCATGAGCTGATGTGCTGCCATCAAAAGTAGGTATATCATCTTTTTTATAAGTTGTCTCTCCGGCTTGTGAAGGTTTGGAAGCATTAATAAACGAACTAAGCGAAAGACTCAACATGATGAAGGCAAGAGCGAAGATGAGCAAAGACAACAGTACTAATTTAGACATAAGTACGGCAGATGGCAGATGAGATGTATTCTAGTCAGCATACTGACCTAGGATGGACAGATGGTAAGATGAAATAATTCAGTGAGCCAGGGGGGATTCGAACCCTCAACCAATACCTTAAGAGGGTACTGCTCTACCGTTGAGCTACTGACCCGTGAGACTTGTATTATACAATATTTGGCTTCATGCGTAAAATAATTGAAGAGTATAATTGATCTATGAAGATCTCACCTGCATTACGAAAACAGATCGATAATGTAACTAAAGAAAAAATTGATATTGTGTCATATAACCCACATTGGAAAGATGAATATCAAAATGAGTCATCTTTTCTCATCACTAAGTTTCCTGATGTTATAAAGTCCATTGTCCACTTAGGTAGTACCTCAGTACCAGGATTATCTGCAAAACCAATTATAGATATTTTCGCAGAAGTCACAAGCTACAAAGATGTCAAAGAGAAAGTAGTTCCATTACTCACAGAACTCGGTTATGAATACTTTTGGCGCCCTGAGTTCGGAGATAAACCTCCTATGTATGCTTGGTTTATTAAGAGAAATTCTAAAGGTAATAGGACCCATCACATACACATGTTTAATAAGAAATCAAAATTTAACGATAGGATTGCATTCCGAGACTACTTGGAGTCTCACAAAAATGAAGCAGATAGATATGCAAGCCTGAAATACGAACTTGCTGTTAGATATCCAAATGATCGTGAAGGTTACACTAAAGCTAAGACGCAGTATATAAAGAGCGTTCTTAAGCGAGTCAAGAATCCTTTGAACGACTGAATAATGTACACCCGAAGGGACTCGAACCCCCGACCTTCTCGTCCGAAGCGAGACGCTCTAATCCAACTGAGCTACGGGTGCAGATGATAGCCTCAATTGTAGCAAAAGTTGGTGAGTGAACACAAACAAACTCTAGCGTTCGTTCTTACAAATGGATATACTAGAACTATGAACTACCTGTCCAAGTTTGCCTGGGTAAAACGAAATAAAAGAAAGACTATTATTATCGTCGTTGTGCTCATGCTCCTTATCGTAGTTTTCAGACCCAAACCACCAAAACCAATCGCTACTCAGACAATCAAACGCGGCAATATCACCCAGACTGTTTCAGCATCAGGCACTGTATATTCTGACTCTTCAGTCAATCTTAATTTCTTAGCAGGTGGTAAACTCACGTACTTGAGTGTAAAAGTTGGCGACTCAGTGAAGAAGTATCAAACAATTGCGACGCTTGACCAGCGAAGCACACAAAAAAGTTTAGAAAATGCACTTATCGATTATGCTAAAGAAAGAAATACATTCGATACGACTCAGCAAAATTACGGCAACCGCAAGCCACAGGATGCACTCAACGACAGTATGAGAAGAGTACTTGAGGATAATCAAAATGACCTCAATAAGGCAGTAAACTCTGTTGAGCTGCAGGAATTGGCAAAAGAACAATCAGTACTGACTACACCAATTGCAGGAGTTGTCACAAGAGCAGATGTTACATCAGCTGGAGTAAATGTAGGGCCGACGACGACATTTACCATCTCTGATCCTGACAACTTGATATTTAAAGCAGATGTCGATGAGTCTGATATCGGTAAAGTAGGAACTGGTCAGACCATGAAGGTTACTCTTGATGCTTATCCAGATAATCCTATCAACCTTACTATTAACTCTATTGACTTTGCTAGCCATCAGACCTCAACTGGCGGAACTGCCTATGCAGTCCAAGCAGCGCTTCCTCCAACTGCTCTATCGTATCGTCTCGGTATGAACGGCGACGCAGAGATTATCGTAGCTGGGAATGATCATGTCATAACCATTCCTCTCTCAAGTCTTATTGATGATTCACATGTCTATATCCAAAAAGGAAAAGTTTTTGAAAAGAGACGAGTGAAAGTGGGACTTGAGAGTGACACTGCTGCAGAGATAGTGAGCGGACTGAAAGAAGGAGATAAAGTAGCGCTAAATCCTGATGAAGTAGAGAAAGCCTATCCGAAGCTTAAAAGTGAGTAATATGCATGAAAGACGTGAACTTAGCCATCAAGCTTACTAATATCTCCAAAGAGTATGTAACTGACGAGGTCGTCACTAAGGTCCTTTTTGACGTGAATATCAGTGTTAAGAAAGGGGAGTTCGTAGCTATTACCGGTCCGTCAGGTTCAGGTAAGTCAACACTTCTAAATATTTTAGGACTTCTCGATACAGCCACTACTGGTACTTATATCCTTAACAAAATTGATGTTACTAGTCTTAACGAGGATGAACTCGCAGATATTCGTAACCGCGAAATTGGTTTTGTTTTCCAATCATTTAATCTGCTGAAAAGAATAACCGTTCTTGAAAATGTCATTATGCCTTCTATCTATCGTGGTACTGATGCGAAGGTACGTGAAGCGCGTGCTATTGAACTTTTGCAGGCAGTTGGCCTTGGCGAGCAAATGTAT
>CAZRDR010000055.1:0-24410 GCA_964598995.1 uncultured Gammaproteobacteria bacterium
TTTTTACCTTCGAGTCTTTTAACAGCATCTTCAATATCTTTATTCTCAGTAGCTAGCTTTGCGATAAAATCACTATGCCCTCGAGATGTTTCAGCCTGTACATAGTCCTCGTATAATTCACGCTTTTTCTCTGCGACATTACGAGCAAGACGTGTCTCTGAGATACCTTCTGGCTTACCTATCGATTGTTCCTGGAGTGTTTTATACTTATCAAGCTTCGCTTGGATTGCACCAAGTTTTACCAGAGCTATTTTCATCTCAGGATCCTCAAGTGGAAAATTCTCTGTCGAGTATGTGCCTGCAGTCATAGCCCGTTCATCGTTGGCCAAAAGTTCCTGGATCTGCCTATCGGCTGCAGCATCGATTTCTGAGGCCTCTTTGTTATAAAGCATTTTTCGAAAAGTCACATTATCACCAGCCCAGGATTGGAGCTGCTCTTCGGGGTATTCTGTAAGGATGCGTTTATACTCTTTAGCTGCTGCATCAGTCGCAGTACGTGCAGGCAGAGTAGACTCTTTTCTTTTCTTGGCTGCAAGTTGAACGGGATTTAACGAATTATCCAATACTTCCTGTGCTTCTGCTAAAACGTGAGCTGAATTCTGAGTATTCTCTGGTGCGACTGGTGGTGCGGGTACTACCCCAACTGACGCCTCTGCGGTATCTACCATAGTACTATCATCGAAGATTCTTACAAAAAAGTCAAGCTAAGTTTGAGCTGGCGAAGGCGTCGCAGGTGTCATAAAACGCGTAGCGTGTTCTTCCATCAACTGAGCCAGCCTTTCATCGGCATTCTTACCACTACGTGCTTCATAGAGTTTTCTCACTAACTCTTCTGACTCTGTCCCCTCAGGAGCATCTTCGATAGCTTTTTTATCTTCATCAGTCATGACGGCCATCGACTCCTCAGTAAACTGTCTGATAGCAGCCTCGGCCAGATCTGCTACGACGCGAGCTACTTCGTCGTTACTAAGACCTTTATCCATGAGATGAAAGACTAATTTCTGTCTATTGGTTAATTGCTGATCATCCATAATTTTAAATTTGATTTGCTGTACCTTTTCTACCTCTTATTCTATCCCAAGCTCGACCCACAATGTTTTTCTGTGGCTTCGCACCTACCTGTGCTTCTCCATTAGTTCCATTAGCGTTCATTACATTATCACTTTTTTCAGCTGCTGTTGGAGTGGCAACGCTTGCTGAAGCATCGACACTCTCTCCACCTACAACAGCATTTCCAGATGATTCTCCTACAGATACTGCGTTATCTGGACTAACCAGCACATACTGATCTCCTTCAAGAATAAGGCCGAGTGTTTCTTCGGCGAACTGATCTTGCGTCATTTTACCTGAGTATACGTCATCTATCATCTGATCAACTTCTTCATCACTATGCATTCCAGGTCTGCCAGCATTTGCTTTAGCTGTTCTTGCAATAAGTGACCAATTCGCTGGATCATCAAGTTTATCCTTTATAGCTTGCTTGCCTTCTTCTGTACTTCCGTCAATATTAAATATCTTCTCGCCCATCGTGTCGCCTGCCTCGGCGGTAAATGTTGTCTCTGTTGGAGACTGTTCCGCATCTGGAGCATTTCCTGGAGGGACTTCGATATTTCCACCATCAGTAGTTGCTCCATCACTTGTATCGAACGGTGCATCGGGGATCGTTTGATCGCCCTCAGCGCCAGAATTCGGTCCGATATCGGGATTAACAGCCACTGTCTCGGTACTTTGGCCAGCCTCTTTATTAGCCTCCTCAGCTCTTCGTGCTTTACGGACAGCATCCTCGCTCTCTGAAGGTCCAGCATCAGGAGTCGATTGGTTTGCTTCTTTAGTCATTTCTTCAGCTCGTCTAGCTTTATACGTGGCATCCTCACTTGCAGATGGAGTCGTATTAGTAATCGTGGCACTGCCTTCATCTCCTGAGGTAGGACCGATGTCTGGACTGACAGTAGCTGTATCAGTATCTTGATTTGCCTCTTTGTTGGCCTCTTCGGCGCGGCGGGCTTTATGAGTAGCGTCTTCACTTGCAGACGGTGTAGGAGCTGCGATATCTATCCCAGCTGCATGCAGATCCTGTGAAGGCATACCACTCTCCGAATTTCGCATTATGCCTTGACCTGTATCTACATGGGGGTGTTGGGCAGCTATATCCACTTCTCCAGCGTGACGACGCCCAAGTAATGCAAGTCCCAGTCCTAAACCTAAACCGATTATCCACTTTCGTGAAGATTTTTCCGTTTTATCTTCTGCTTTGCTCTTCGTGCCTGCTTCTTTCCCATTTTCTTGACTAATTGAAGTTGACGCTGATTGACCACCGCCTTCTTGAATTAATTGAGTTGCTTTAGCTTCTACCTCCTCTAATCGAGGTCCATATTGCTCAAGCTGATCTGTAGGCACTTCTTCTGGACCAGCAGCAGGTTGCGCAGCTCCTGTCTCAGAAGAAGGTCGAATTGGAGAACGGAACATAGCATCATAGGAAGGTTCACTACTGAGTTTCGGAGCGTCTCCACCAACCCAATTACCATTTGCGCCAGATCTGTTAACTCCAGCAATTCTGTCTTGATACGATCTATCCCAGCCAAGTCCTTCTTTTTGAACTTTCGTTGTAACATCAGACTTGTCGAAATCTACTCCCTGATAATAACCAACCACCCCATCACCACTACTAACTCGCGCAAAATTCGTATAGACCGCCTGATCTGGATCATGAAGTCTCGGATCGCGGGGACTTAAATTTAACTTTGGTTTAATAATTTTGTCGAATTTTTGATTAGGGTCATTAGGATCTGAGGATTCATGTTTGATCATGATTTTTGCTAAATCTGTATTACCTTCTCGTATTACCCCTCTTCCGAGTTCCGATGCTGGCGTATCGGCATGACGAGCCTTTAGTTCTGCGATTCTGTCTAGCTTTCGTTGTCTCGCCTCATCCATCGCAGCATTTACTCTAGCTTCGGCTTCTTGGCGGGGATTTGGTGCTGGTGTTACGGGCTTGGTATCCGTGGCTTCAGGGGCTTTTACTTCTACTGGATCGAGGACATCAGTCATACATTCTATAATGCTTGTCTCGTGAAAAATTGTCAAGGTAAATCTTGCAAATTTCTTACATAGGTATGATGATCCTGTGACTGATCAGTAATATAGTAGCTTCCATACGCTAATCAATTCTTTGAGAAGCGTTTATTTTATGTCAGAACCACTATTTGGCAAACAGAAGAAAAAGGCTGAGGAGTTTTACAACAAACTCCTAACGCTTATGATCGATAAAAAGCTGCCTTTTATGATCGGTGGGACCTTCGCCTTTAATCAATACACCGGCCTTGATCGTCCAACTGGTGATATCGATATCAAAATCCCCATGGAAGACTATCCAAGAATTCTAAAAATTCTAGCAGATAGCGGCTATAAAACTGAACTAGCCGAGATCGAGCTGAGCTGGCTCGCGAAAGTTACTGATCCAGATGGATTTTATACCGATATTATTTATGCCGAGCGCAATGGCCTTCATAAAGTCGAGCGCGAGTGGCTTGATATTGCACGTGAAGGAACAGTCCTAGGTCACAAAGTTCTTTTAGAACCTGTTGAGGAGATGATAAGGAGTAAATGTTATGTCCAGAATCGTCATCGCAATGATGAAGGAGACGTCATTCATCTTATCCTGCGTCAAGGCAAGACTATCAATTGGGAATTGTTACTGAAAAAAATGGATCCTCACTGGGAATTACTCATGGCACATATCGTCATGTTCTTATTTATCTATCCATCCGAACGTGACAGTATCCCCAAATGGGTCATCGCTGAACTCATGGGACGACTCGTCGATCTTTTCTCGACTAACCCACCTAAAGAAAAAATAACGCGCGGATTACTACTCTCGAGTGATTTCCAAGTCGGTGTATCACAATGGGGATTTAAACCGATTACCGAACTTAAATAAAAGAGGTTTCTCCCCTACAAACAAGCTGATATTAGGGGTGAAACCTCTGATAAAACCATATGGCAGAAGCAAAAACACAGTCTAAAAAAATCCGTATCGCAGCTGTTGGTGATATCCATGTCAAAGAACATTTCAGAGGTGAATACCAGCGACTCTTTAGTGAGATATCAGAGAAAGCCGATATCCTTGTTCTCTGTGGCGATCTCACTGACCTCGGACTCCCTACAGAAGCAAAGCTGCTCGCTGAAGACCTCCGCTCATGTCGGATTCCCGTCGTCGGCGTTCTTGGCAACCATGACTACCAGTCAGATCAACCGCAGGAAGTCAGAAGAATTTTAGAGGAAAACAGTAACGTCTGTATTCTGGAGGAAGAAGCACAAGTAGTAAATGGCATCGGCTTTGCTGGGGTAAAGGGCTTCGTCGGAGGCTTTGACGCGCTTGCATTAGGGCCATTTGGTGAACCCGAGCTTAAAATGATCGTAAAAGAACGTGATAACCAAGCCTTTGCCCTGGAAAATCAGCTGAGACAAATACCACAAGTTGAGAAAAAAGTTGTCATCCTTCATTACGCTCCAATTAGGGCAACTGTCGCAGATGAGCCCGCAGACATCATGCCGTTTTTAGGTTCGACCCGTTATGAGCAAATCATCGATCAGTACGGCGCAAGTGTCGTCTTCCATGGTCATGCCAACGGCGGACCACATGAGGGTAAGACTAAGACCGGAATACCGGTATTTAATGTAGCCATGCCATTAATGGAAAAACTCAATGAAAAACAGCCGTACAAAATCTACGAGCTATGAGGATTTTTTAACAGTATTGCCTGTCGCAGTGTCTTCAACTTCAAAACCTAATTTTTTAATCTCGTCTCGCAGTTCATCTGACTTAGCGAAGTCTTTATTCTCGCGCGCTCTCTGACGCTCCTGTAGTAATTTTTGCACTTCTTCGGGAACATCCACTTTTTCTTCTTGATAACTAGCTAATTCCAAACCTAACGCGTCATCAATTTTTACAAAGTCTGCTCGGGTCAAACTTCCTACATTTTCCCAGACGATAGCTAAGGCTTTAGAGATATTCAAATCATCATTAAGAGCTGATGCAAATTCTCCTGGCAAACTCGAACTTCCTTCTTTACTCTCCAAATAATGTCTGCGAAGTTTGTTAAGCGCTGTCTGAGCTGCATCGAGCGCCTCCCAGGTGAAATTCATTTCCTGACGATAATGAGTCTGGAGATAAAGATAGCGCAGTGCCATCGGATCAAAGCCTTTATTTTTTACATCCTCAACGGTATAAAAATTGCCAAGTGACTTACTCATCTTCTGCCCCTCCACCGTCAAGAATGCATGATGCACCCAATAGTTAGCGAATTTCTCACCTGTTGCAGCCTCTGACTGGGCAATTTCATTCGTATGATGGATACTAATGTGGTCGATGCCGCCCGTATGGATATCAAAATGTGCCCCCAAAGCCTTCATACTCATCGCACTACACTCGATATGCCAGCCAGGGAAGCCAGCTCCCCATGGACTCTCCCATTCCATTTGGCGTTTTTCACCAACGGGTGAGAACTTCCAAAGCGCAAAGTCTGAGACATTTTTCTTCTCTCCCATCTCAACACGAGCTCCTGCTTTTAAGTCCTCAGGATTTTGCAAAGAGAGTTTGAAGTAATCAGGAAACTTTGCCGTATCGAAATAAATGCCATCACTCGTGCGGTAGGTAAATCCTTTTTCTTCAAGCTGTTTAACGAGTTCTATCTGCTCAAGGATGTAATCAGTCGCATGCATCAAATCTTGAGGTAGCGTAATATTTAACAGTTCGCATGAATCTTTAAATTGAGTTTCAAATTTTTTAGCGATATCCCAGACTGAAAGACCAAATTTCTTCGCACCTTTTTCCATCTTATCTTCACCAGTATCGCTGTCACTAACCAAATGTCCGACGTCTGTAATGTTCATGACGTGATGAACAGCATAACCATTAAGTTTTAAAACTCTCATGAGAATATCGTCCCCGACATAGCGGCGCATATGACCAATGTGTTGGTAGTCATAAACTGTCGGACCGCAGGAATACATGCCTACCTTACCTGGAGTAATGGGTATAAATTCTTGAATTTCTCGACCGAGGGTATTATACAAACGAAGCATCTTGAATGGATTGTAACACAGACCAGCCTCAACTGGATAGATTTATTTGAGGAAGAATTCACCAAATCCGCCGATTAATGCAGCAAAGGTGATGACTACTCCGGCAGTAATCAGCAGGAAATTTTTTAACTTAGTATTTTTGTACTCACCCATCAACTCTTCACTATTGGCAAATTTATACAAGAAGAAGAAAATAATCGGCAGGAAGATACCATTCAGAAAGTCTGCGTAAAGTGTAATCTTGAATAGTGAGACACTCGGCAGCATGACGATGATGAAGCCGAGTAATATCTGGAACATGAAAAAGCCATAAAATAATTTACTTTTACTAAAATCGACATCAAGACTCCCCTCATAACCGAAGAACTCTGAGAACGCATACGCGGTAGCCAGTGGTACGATCGCAGCACCGATAAAGCCTGCGACGAGTAGTCCAGCGCCGAACATAATACTCGCCAGATCTCCAGCAAATGGTTTAATAGCCAGCGCTGCATCAGCTGCACCTTGAATCTTCGTACCGTGGATAAAAATCGTCGCAATAACAGCGACCATCATCAGCATCGAGAAAATATCAGTGAGAACTGCTCCTGTATAAATCTCAGCTTGATTGTAGCGGAGTTTGTCAGGGGACAATTTTTTATCTTTGACATAACTGTTGATAAAAAATTGTCCCCAGGCAGTAACCGTCGTTCCCAAAACGGCAATTGATGTATAAAAATAATCAAAACTTATTTTCCCATGCGGAACGACAAGTGATTTCATGGCAATTCCCCAGTCAGGCTTTGCAAGAACAGCTGAGACTAAATAGGCTAAATAGAAGACAATTAAAAAGAGGAAAAACTTCTCGACTTTCGCATATGACGACTTGGTAATGAAAAGAAAAAGGAAGAGAACAAGTAACGGCAAGAATATGAATACATTGAGGTTAAATAAGCCAAGCGCATCTTTAAGCCCTCCGAGATCCTGCACAATTACGCCAAGATTAACGAAAAACAGCAGACTAAAAATAAGTAATGAAATTCTGATGCCAAATCGTTCCCTTATCAAATCTCCCAGTCCTTTTCCCGTCACCACAGCCATTCGCGATCCTATTTCCTGAGTAATCATGAGGACTGCAGTAACCGGGATAAGTGTCGTCAGCATACTATAGCCGAACTTAGACGCAGCTACTGAGTATGTCGCAACACCGCCGGCATCATTATCTGCAAAAGCAGTGATAATGCCAGGCCCGACAATTGCCATCACTATGAGTAGTTGTTTGCGTAATCGTTTGGCTTTAAATAAATTCTTCATAATTAATCTGCGTACTTCTTAAGCACCGTCTCAGCCAGATCATCAAAGCGTACAACTCCTTCTAAATGTCTGGCAGGATCTGTAACAGGCAGTGCATATACTTTATACCGAAGCATTTTTTTAACTGCGATATCTTTAGGAGTTGTGACATGAATAACAACGAGATTTTGCTCCATGACATCACGAATTGGTGTCTCGTGAGAGTGAACGAAAAGATCATGAACATTCACTACTCCGACTAACTCATTCGCTTCATTAGTTATATAAATATATGGCAGATAACTTACTTCTTCTGTTCGCTCTTTAATCATACTTATAACGTCACCCACATTATGATTGACTTCAATAACAAAATATTCTGAGGTGATGAGTTCACCAATAGGAGTTCTAGATAATTTAAGTAGTGCATTCAATTCAGCTGCTTTTTTCTTAGGCAAAGAACTGAGGATTTCGTCTCGTTTTTCGGCCGATAACGTAAGTAAAATATCGACTGCTTCATCTGGGTCTATCAATTCGATAAGATCTGCTGATTTCTCAGGTGAAAATCGTCTGAAGAGGGCTGTCTGATAGCTCGCATTAAGATCTCCGATAACCTCGGCTGCGTACTCCTCGTCCAAATTATTGACGATCTTATCGACGTTACGGATATTCGTCTTTTCTAAGTAATCTGCTAAGTCTTCAGGCCTAATACGATCGAGATTATCTAAGCCTTTCTTCAGTTGGACATTACCCCTCGCAAGTTCCAGCGGCTGGATCTCAGACCAGGAGAGAAAATGCGGATGCGTATCCATTTTGAGAACTCTATAAACTGGCAGCGCTGCATCTTCTAGCTTTATCCAGCGCAGGATACCTCTAAATCCGATATCAACACCTGATACATAAAACGAAGGCTTATCGCCTTCGTTATCTTGGATCGTGACGTCATTAACTCTGACGACTTTGTGACCCTCGACGTCGATAATTTGCTTGTCGAGGAGATTTTTAACAAGGGAGAGATCTTGATCAGTTGGATCAGAAATACTAAATTCGTCTTTTAAGGTAAGTACGTGATTTACTTTCTTTAATGCATCAGCTGGAATTAAGAGATCATCTTTGGAAGGAGATTTAACGACGAGTTTGGTAATCAGCGGAGTCTCAGCAGCTAGAAAAAGTACATCCTCTAATTTACCCAAATGCTTCCCCCCCTCGGTCATGACTTGTTTGCCTTTAAGGCGTGAAAAATACAACATAATAAATTCCTTTTAACGATGAAAATTACAAAACGAAGAAAGACGCAACTAGAGAAAGTGTGAAGATAAAGGTCGTAAGCTGTCTTCGTCTAGATAATTTTCCATACGTGTCTCTTCTATAAAAATTGTATTCCCGTGCGATTCAGCTTGTCAACCTACAAAAGTAATTATCCACTCGCACCACGGTTCATTTCAGCTCTTGTCTGAGCCTGACGAAGGGCTATTGGTGGTTCTTTTTTCTTTTGTTCCTCGATTTCTGCCATTTTCTTTTGTTGTTTTTCTGCTTCTTCCTGTTCTAATCGTTCTTGCGTTGTTGGCTCTTGTTTCTTTCGATTAAATGTCGGGTCGAAATACACCTGGTTATGCAGCTGCTGCAGACGCTGTCTTGCCTGTGCTAGTTTTTGCTGTCGATCCTGTTGATCTTTCGCTTCTAATTGCTGCGTGGCAAGCTGTGATGCTGCCGCATCATCCTGAGGATTTTGCTGCTGATTGTGTTGCTGGGTGGCTGTCTCGTTGAATTGATCAGTGAGTGCCTTACCTGCATCGACAGCTCCTCCTGAACTAGCCATGGAATCAGAACCAATGCCTAAATTACTCCCTGTCGTCTGAGTCGCGACAGATGAGGCAACTGATGAGGTTTGTTGTTTTACTGTTTGTTTTACTTGCGAGACACCCTGTTCAAAAGCATCTTCAAATGATCCAAAAACATTTCCGGCAGGCATAATTATATAAATTACTAATTACTCTAATTTCTAATGTCTAACGTTAAGTTATTTTTCTATAAATTGCATTAAAGATTAGATTTAATTCTTTTGCTTCCTGCCATATTATTTTCGCATCTTCGCTTAAGTATGGACAAGCCACAACTACCATTTGTACAAAATGTTTAACTTCTCTTGACTCTTTTTTACAAATACCGATTTTATGTCTAAAGTCGAGTCTACTTTCAGCATCATCCGCCTCACAATAATTTGCTCCAACACTCGTACCACATTTTATTAATTGGACTATTAAAGGATCTGTTACCGGACCCCTCGGTATTTTTTTACAGAACCTAATCACCTGTTCTCCAAACTTTCCAGTTCTTTTCTCTAAATCGTAATTTTTAATTGTAGACTCATTAACCATTTCTTAGAATAATTAGGTTAATTAGAAATTAGTAATTACCGAATGATTCCCAGCTCTTCTTTCTGATCGTCAGAAATTTTATCAGGATCCCATGGCGGATCCCAGACTAAATCTATTGTAACACTTTTAACTCCCTTAACTTTTTTGACTGCCTCGGGGATCCATTCACGAAAGACATATGACAACGGGCATCCAGGGGTCGTTAGTGTCATCGTAATCTCAACAGAGCCTGATTCGTGATCAATTTTCAATCCATAAATGAGTCCGAGATCAACGATATTAATATGCAACTCTGGATCGATGATTTCTTTTAACTGAGTGAGGATTTGTTCCTGTGTTATCATTATCTGTATGTCAGAACTCGGTCAATCAGAGGAAAAAAAGGCTGGACTTTCTCCTCTTGAGAGAAGTATCTTCAGTGATTATAAGTTGTCATTTGCTCACGCACAAGGAGGATATGAAGCTCAAGAAAGGATGTTTATTGATTTTAGTACCCACTATACTCCCAGTCCTGACTTGTCATTTCCTACATTACGAAAAGATATCCAACGCGCCGTTGACGAATTATGGGTACCGCACAGACATACAGAGACGATAAAACCTCAAGATAGTGATAAAGAACGAGAACTTACTCCAACACACATCGTGAACGAACTAAACTATCGCTGGGATCAATATGCTCAAGCGTTAGGACATTTCCTTTATGGTATAGATATTGCAGAAGAAGATATGCTCGAACAAATGGCAACCTATGAATCTGCGCCACAAGACTTTACGACTATTATTGCATCAGATATGGTGAAAAGAGATTTAGAATTTCAACGAAAAGGCAGACCTAAAGCAACAACCGAGCAAAAGAAATGGGAGAGTTTTATTAGAAAGCACGCTGTTGAAGGCGTATCCACAGGAAATCCTCGCATCGATAACTATTATCAGCTTATACAACAAGCCTTAAATGAGGCACAAAGCCTTGATAGACAGCAACAGTATGAAGATATTCCTCCCCATCTTGATCTGGTTATCGCTTTATCTGATCTCGCTCAAGAATGGGAAACTCACCACCCCGGACAAACATTTTATGGAGATAATCCTTCCACAGAGCCACCGACTGTTACTGGATAACTTAGTAACTGCTTCGTCCTTCCATGGCACGTTGGAGGGTAACGCTGTCAGCATATTCCAGATCGGCACCTATTGGCAATCCACGACCGATACGAGTAACGCTCACTGACGGGAATTTCTCACGCATTTCTTTAGCGATATACATCGCTGTCGCCTCACCTTCCATCGTCGGATTAGTCGCTAGGATTATTTCTTTTACCGTATGCCCGTTCTGGCTATCTCTCACCCGATCAAATAACTGACGAATGTAGATCTCATCTGGTCCAATACTATTTAACGGATCGATCTTGCCATGCAGGACATGATACACACCGTTATATCTTCCACTTTTCTCAAGTGCTAAGACGTCCAGTGCTTGCTCGACGACACAAATCGTCCCATGATCACGACTAGAACTTGAACAATAACTGCAGGGATCTTCCTCACCCACTGAGTAACAAATCGAACAAAGCACCGTATTTGCTTTAAGGTTCTTAACTGATTCAGCAAATTTATCGAGTTCTTGCTGTGGAACATGGAGTAAATAAAATGTCAGTCGTTGAGCAGTTTTGGGTCCGACGCCAGGAAGTTTTTCAAATGACTCAATCGTTGATTGGATAGCTTTGGGGATACGCATAAGGGGTTTCTCCCCGCTCTTTGTACAAACTGCGGGGTGAAACCCCTGAACAAAAAGCGGTTCTAAACAGTCTATCTAGACTAGCACATTAGCCTCAAATTCTCAAGCAAAGCAGTTACTTAAGTGCTTCAGCAATAGACTGAGCGAGTGATAAAATCTGAAGCTTCGGGAAGCGTTTTTCTTCGGGAACGTAGACCGAATCTGTCACATAAACTTTATCAACTGCAGAAAACTCGAGAATCTTTGGCGCATCTGCTGAGAACACAGGGTGCGTAACGAAGACATAGACTTCTTTTGCGCCTTTATCTTTGAGGGCTTGAGCTGCTTTCACGATCGTTCCGCCACTTGAGATCATATCATCAACGATAACGACTCGATGCGTAACTTCCCCTTCGATTCCAGACATTTCGATGCTCCCGGTCGCAAGATCTCGATTCTTCTCAATTGTCACATACGGCATATCGGATAGAAGTTCTGACAGCATCTTTATGCGGCGTATTCCCCCCATATCAGGTGAGACGAGAACCGTATCAAGACCGTTCCATTTTTGTTTTTTGATCTCCTCGGCAAAGAGTGGTAAAGCTGACAGATGGACCATCGGAATTGAAAAAACTTCAGGGATTTTGGCGGTGTGAAGATCGAAAGAAATTACTTTATTAATATGCACTGACTGCATCGTATTCACGATAACCTCAAGTGAGACTGCTTCTCCATCGCGGAATACATGATCCTGTCGTTGGTACCCTAAATATGGAACGACAGCTGTTATCGACTTAGCACCACTTCTTTTAGCAGCGTCAGATAGGAGGTAGAGTTCAAAATAACTCGTATCAACAGGTGTGGTCGTGGGTTGAACGATGACGACATCTTCATCGACAACTCGTTCTTGGAGTTGGATGCGTCGTTCGCCGTCAGGAAAAATAAATATTTCAACAGGAGAGAGCTTGGTGCCTAATTCTTTGGCGACTTTTTCGGCTAAAGGCTTATTCGAACTGCCACTGAAGAGTTTCATGTGTCTGTATTCTACAAACAAAGCTTAAACCTTTGCAAGTAGGCTTATAAAAACTTCACCATTATTATTTCATCAACGAGTTCACCATGATACAGTGCTTTCTTAGGGATTTGCCCAACCTTCTGAAAACCATTCTTTTCGTAAACATGTATTCCTCTTTCATTGACAGAATAAACAGTCAACTGGAGCATCTGCAGCCCTATTTTTCGTGCCAGATCACTTAAAATTTGGATCATCTCACTTCCGATTCCTTCTTCTCGATAATTCTCAGCCAGACTGATATTGAAATGACCTTCGTGTTTGGATCTTCGTTCCATTCTCGTAACATCAGAAGCACCGACAATCTCCTCATTATGAATCGCTAAGAGAAAAAACCCAGTGTCGTTTTGGAGATTATGAAATATTTTCTCTAGGTATTCTCTTTCTTCTCTTAAAGAAATCTGTTCGCCACTAAAAGCGATGAACGTATCCTCACGACTAAGTGTATTAATATACTCAGTCATTTTCTCGAGATCTTCTTCACGAGGAAGACGAAAGACAATCTGTTTGCCTTTTTTTGAAGTGAACTCAGAAATAATTGTTCCAGGAGAAAACATAACAAAGCAAGGATGAAACCCATCCAATTTTAAACAGGAAAAAGAGCAGCGCCATTCTCACGAAGTGAGATCGAATTTACTTCGAAGGCGCGTCGAGAAAAAACGTAGTTTTGTCTCGAGACAAATGTTACTTCCCCCCCATCCCTCCGAGAAGTCCGCCTAAGCCGCCAGACATTTCCTGAAGTTTTTTAGCTGCTACTTCTTGTGACTTTTTAACAGCTTCATTTACTGCTTCGACGATATCTTTATCAGATTTGCCGTTCGTCTTAATCTCTTTAAGTTTTTGATCGCCTGTGATGACGATAAGAACGCCTTTTTTCTCAACAGTAATTTCTTCAGCTGCTAACTGGCGCTGTATTTGCATCGCCTGGTCACGCATTTTTTTAAGTTCGCCTAATTGTCCAAATGGATTTTGCATAAAGTTAAATCACCGCCTTTCTGTATTATTATGCTTTCAATTCTATCTTAATCTCGACCGGATTGCCAATTAATTGTTCACACACCAGATGGAGTGCTTGGAAAGTCTTTGCTTCTTCTAAACGCTCTTTATGAAATTTCGCCGCTGCTTCTATGATAAGTACCTCACGATCATAACTCGCTAAGCGGCATGAGCGTAATACACCTGCGATCATATGGTTGTGTGATTTTATTTCTACAATCATATTTTTCCAAAGCGTATCGATCCATTCCTGACTATGCTCGCCTGTGGCAGCGTATTTTAGCACACTCACATCAGCTGGATTAGACTTCACTTTAACTTCTTTCTCCTCTTTAGGCTCGCCATTAACCGCTCGCTCTTTCGCAATATTACCAACTTGCTTGCGAAGTGTCGAAAGAGTCACCTGTTCTGCTTTTTTCTCGATAGTGTCTTGTGTTTTTTTCGGCAAAACAGTCGAATTAACAGTAACAAGTTGTATTCCTTGACACCAATCAACGATCGCTAACTCGAGCGGTAATGATGAAATAACTGCGAACTTCGTGTCGTTAGCTGCTTTTGCAAAAAGCTGCAGAAGCATTTTGACATCAGATAACTCAAGATTGCTTTCAATTTTCTCCTCATTCTCAATTCCTACTTTTTGCAAAAGCAGCGAATGAAGTGAGTTGACCAGCTCACTCAAAAAATAACTGATATCAACTCCTTCAGCTATTAGCTGCTCGACTACTTTCATCCCCTCTGACAGATTCTTTTCATCAAGGGCATTAATCAGTGTCGCTACTTTCTGTGAGACACTTGTCACCTGATACTTTTGTTCAAAGAGTTCAGTCGTGATATCTTGGCCATCACAAAGTGAGACTAATTCCTCAAGAATCTTAGTTCCGTCACGAAACCCACCA
This sequence comes from uncultured Gammaproteobacteria bacterium, assembly GCA_964598995.1. Lineage (GTDB taxonomy): Bacteria > Patescibacteriota > Microgenomatia > Levybacterales > UBA12049 > JACROF01. Next base: position 14,416 of record CAZRDR010000055.1, read on the forward strand.
TCTGCCAACTTAGCGATTTTTTGTAAGGTATCATCATCGATTGTCAGCCCTTCACCTTTGACGATTCTCTTGAAAGCATGGACGAGTTCATTCTCAGTTGCTCGCTTGAAAGTGATATGAAAGCACCGCGAGAGAATCGTGGCTGGAATTTTATTTGACTCAGTCGTACACAGGATAAATACTGCATGACTAGGTGGCTCCTCGAGTGTCTTAAGGAGCGCATTAAATGCCTCAGTCGTCAGCATGTGAACTTCGTCGATGATGTAAATCTTTTTCTTAGCACCTACGGGAGCAAGTCTGATCTTTTCTTTCAGATCACGGATCTCATCAATGCCGCGATTTGAAGCAGCATCTATTTCAAAGACATCTAAGTTAGTACCACTTGTTATTGAGGTACACTGGTCACACTCATTGCATGGCTCGAGATTTTTTCCACTCGTGTCCTTGCGTCCAGTACAGTTGATCACTTTTGCGACGATTCGTGCTGTTGACGTCTTACCGAGCCCTTTCGGACCGGTGAAGAGGAATGCATGCGGAACATGCAGAAATGTTGGTGCTGCAGTTGAGAGAACTGAAAAGAGTTTTTGGCGTACTGTCTCACTGTCGAGGTCACTAATTTGTTGAGGTCGATATTTACGATAAAAAACCATAAGTCACTCCGTTCTAAATCCTAAACGCTAATTACTCAAATACGTAAGAGGTTGAAGCATTAAAACATTATTTAGGAATTAGGTCAATGAGAAATTAGACCTTCTCTAGTGATGTTCCCCCAAGAGGTGTAAAAGACCATGCTGAACGAGCTCGTTTATCTTATCATCTACCATCATGTCATCGCGTGCTGCTTCTTTGATGATCTGCGGATAAGAGATAACGATATCGCCGAGTCTGATGACACCACTGGGAAGAGGCGTCTGCTCGCCTTCCGCAAGTGGAAAAGATAAAATGTTAGTTGTCTTGTCCAAGTTGCGGAATTTGAGATTTAACGCGTGCATCTTGCGATCACCGATAAACGCTAGAGACACTTCACATTTACTGGTGATTCCTTTTTCATCCAATATGTCGTGAATAGCCTCGTTAATTTTCTTACGATTTACCTTATATCGGCTTTCAACAAAGGTGAGAATTTTTACGTCTGCCATTAGACAATCTTCTTTCTTGCGCGGCGAGATTCTTCAGCCTTAAGTTTTTTAGCTAAAGAAGGTTTGAGATAAAATTGTCTGCGCTTTGCTTCGTTAACGATTCCCGCATCAATAACTTTACGAGAAAACTTGCGAATAATCGCATCATCTGTATCACCTGGTTGTTTCTTTACTGATACCATAATGAAAAAACACCTCCTTCAAAATAAATCCTAAATAAGAATTTCGAAATTCGAAACTTTTGTATTTTTAATTTGTTTCGGATTTGTTATTTCGTGCTTCGAATTTATAAAGTAGGGCTCTATTTTACTCCAAATGGGTACTTTTTGTAAATCCTATTAAAAAAACTTAAATTAAGGGCTTTAGACTGATTGATCCTTACTCATAGGACCCATGAGGTGAACATGGAGATGATCAACGAGCTGCGCGCCACCACCATTGATAACGACTCGATACCCTTTATTCTCAAGCTGCATTTTAAGGACCATCTGCTGGATAACTGTGCCTAACTTCTCAAAAAGTACAGGGTTATCAAGCGCATGGAGCTCTTTAATATGAGTTTTGGGAATGATTAGGAGATGAATTGGCTTAACAGGCTTAATATCTGGGAAGACCATGATCTGATCATCTTCATAGGTAAATTCTTTAGGAATTTCCTTACGTGCTATTTTACAAAAAATACAATCGTCCATAGCCAAATATTAGTACAAACGTTTCAAAACATCAACGATCTCCTGCAGACTCAACTTCGTTGGAATCATTTTAGGGTTCTTGGGAGTGCCATTGAGAAGCATTTTTTTCGAGACATGCAAAAACCATGTCGCTTCAGGATCAATTTTTACTAACTCTTCATATGCAGCTGTCAGGTCGATATTATCCTCAGGCCCTGACTCTGGACGAGCTTTGATTCGGACGTATCCTTTTCGCGGATCTTTCCGAACGACGAGTAAATAACCCATTTTCTGGGCTAGCTTAATTACCCCATCATTGATGGTTTCAAAAGCCATCGCCTTACCCATCTTGATCTTAAAGGTCTCACCGTGATCAGCAATCTCTTTCTCAGCCCAAATTCGGTTCTCAAAGGTATGAACGATAGCATCGAGACACTGCATCCCGAACTCTATATAAAAGTCATCCTGGTCAGGCTTTGCTTCCTTGAGCCCTTCGAGAAGGCCAATGAGTGAGAACTCATGATAATCAGCGGCCGGATCAGCCCAGAAAACTTCTCTGAAGTGATCATCTGCGAGGATAATTTGCACTGTTCGAGTAATCGCCTCAACTCGTTCACGTTTCATCTCTTCGCCAGCTACCTGAAGCTGAAGTTGGACATAATCCCAAGTACGAGTAGCGCCACAGACCTTGCGATCTGAAGTCTGATGATGATCAAGTGGCCCAAGGCCGGTATCGACATGAATTATCTCATCTTTATCTATTTCCTCGACAGGGTCATTGAGCGTGGAGAGATCAGTACTTCCAACGCGGCGAGTTCCAGCTGGTACGAATTCGACTTTCGCATCCTGCCAACCTGGGAGATACCTCTTAATCAGCCAGACAGAACCAATGGCATCCCAATCTGGAGCGGTATGCGTAACGACAATTTTCATGTGCCTAGTATAGCAGATAAACTTGACAAATAGTGTTCAATAACAGATCATAAAAATACTGCCATGGATACTAAAGCCCCTTCTAGTCTTGATCCTAAATTAAAAGAAGTCTATGACCGCGTCATGGGCACAGCTAATCCCAAAGCCTCTCCTCCAGCTCAGACTACCCCTCAGCCTGCCATGACACCCGCTACGCCTCCACCAGCTAATGGCGGTCTTTCTGCATCACCTTTCCCAGGTCAAGTAAAAACACCAGCTCCTGAAGTGAGTGCACCTAAATCTGATGCGCCTAAGGTCACTCAATCAGTACCGACACCTCAACCCCCAGCAGGTGGTATGCCGGCTGCTCCACAACCTGCAGCAACGTCGCCTATGGGTAAACCTGTTGTTGACTATGCAGCATTAGCTGCTAAATATGCTACACCTACCCCACCAGTTAATGCCATGGCATCGACGCACGTCCCGGCTGTTCCAGCTGCTGCTACTCCAACGTTTGGCGTCGTTAATTCAGCAGCTGACCAAACGAAAACTGATAACAAAGAAGAAAAGGCTGAAAAATCAGAAGGAGGATCGAAGAAAAAATTATTACTGATAATAGGACTTCCAATTATGCTGGTGGTCTATACTGTAGCGTGGATCCTGATCTTCCACATCGACATGACTGCATTTTTACCTAAATAATTAAACAATACAATTTAGTCTTTTAAGCGGTTAACTACTTCATCAAAACTAAGTAATTCTACTTCCTGACTATTACGTTTTTTCCATTCGATCTTCTCACCTGTCTTGTTACTAACAACGAGTCGAACAGGCATACCAAGCAGATCTGCATCTGCGAACTTCGCTCCTGCGTTAACATCACTTCGATCATCGAAGAGGACCTCTATTCCCTCAGCGAGCAGCTGATCATAGACTTTATCAGCGTTTTCATTAAGACCTACGAGATGGACCTGGTATGGTGCGACTGACTCGGGCCAGATGATACCGCGCTCATCGTGGAAAACTTCAACCAGGACTCCCATCATCCTGGTGATACCAATACCATAACTCGCAAACCACACCGGCTTTCGCGTACCATCATGATCAGTAAACGTCCCATCCATCATTTCTGCATACTTAGCAGTGCCGAACGGAAAGATATTGCCGACTTCAATAGATTTAAATGACTTTAGTCCTGGTGCATTACGATCTTCATCAGTCATGATCTCTTCATTTTTCGCCATCTTCCACCCATCAGCCATATAGGTAGTATCTTCGCCGACTTCGGACTCTACTTGGAACTCATGGGTGTGTTCATTGGTAAATACTCCACCAGCTGCTTCAGTAAGGTACGCTTTTAGACCGAGTCTCTCATAGGTCTTCAGGTACGCATCAGCAACTGCCCAGTAATATTCCATGAGGTCTTCTTTGGTCGCATGCGCACTATACATATCTTTCATGATAAATTCGCGGCCACGGAGAATTCCTGATTTGGCACGCAGCTCATTACGGAATTTCGTTGAAAAATGATAGACCTTCACTGGCAGATCTTTATACGAATTAACGTGCTTGCGGATCAGATCCATGACGATTTCTTCATGAGTAAAGGACAGCGCATATTCTCGTTCATTTTTCTCAAATTGATACATGACCTCTTTCGCACTATCCCAGCGACCTGTCTCGTTCCAGATTTCTTTTGGATGAAGTAATGGCATGAGGAGTTCTTGTGCCCCGGTCTCGTTCATTTCTTCTCTGACGATCTGCATGATATTCTGTGCTACTCGCATACCAAGAGGCAGTAAGGTATATGACCCAGCCATCAATTTATCGATAAAGCCGCCCCGGATCAGCAGTTGTGCGTTAACTGCTACTTCGTCTTTAGGAGCTTCTTTGAGTGTTTTTGGAAATAATTGTGAGTATCGCATAGTTGTTAGTATAGCATCAAAACATTTTACTGCCCAGTTTAGCTTTCTTGGTTGGCATTAACAGCACGACGTTGTCATCTTCATCAACAACTCCAAGTGTCAAAACTTCAGAAATAAATGGACCGATTTGCTTTGGTGGGAAATTCACCACACCCATAACTTGTCGGTGTAGTAGATCTTCTTTCGAATAATTCGCAACGATCTGGGCTGATGATTTTTTAATCCCGATCTCATCACCAAAATTAATGGTGAGTTTGTAGGCAGGTTTACGTGCCTCAGGAAAATCCTGAACTTCAATGATTTCACCAACTCTGATGTCTAATTTTTCAAAATCCTGGTAATTAATCATAAAAAAACGCCCCTTCAAACACGTATAGTGTTTTCAAGGACGCTACATAGCGTGGTACCACCTTGTTCTATTTATTTATTGCTAAATAAATCTTCGTAGCTGACAGTTATCAGCCTCCTTCTTTGACGGTTAGGGATCCGTACTGCTTAATCACAGTCAGCTCGTTTGGTAGGAGCCAAACTCAAACGCTTTATGAGTTCATTATACAAGACTTTAAAATGTTGTCAAATTCTGCCTATTTTTCTTTCACTTTATGGCCGCCGAATTCGCGACGAAGCGCTGCGACCATTCTCGCTGCGAAAGATGATGAAACATTACTATCAGTTTTGGAACGACGGCGAAAGTCTAGCGACTGATCGATATTCTCAGCGTACACTCCCTCTTCTTTAGCTTGATTTACTGTCCATTCGGCTTCTCCTGTCGCATCAATTACTCCGTCCAAACCTGACAGTGTTGGATCTTTCTCAAGTGCATCTTTCGCACATTCGTTAAGAAAACTCGTGACGATAGTTCCTTTTTGCCAAAGCTTACTAACTGCTACTAGATCTATTTGATATGGCGCTTTTTCGAGGACGCCATACCCTTCACCTATAGCCTGCATCATGCCGTACTCGATGCCGTTATGGACCATTTTAACGAAATGTCCTGCTCCTCCTTCACCGAAATACTCATACCCGCCATGCGGCTGGATGAGTGTCTCAAGGAGTGGCTTGATCTCATCAAATGCTGATTTATCTCCGCCTACCATAAGTGGATAACCATTATCGACAGCTTTTACGCCACCACTGACCCCAATGCCTAGGAAGCGTATACCAAACTCTTTAAAATCTTCGTATCGACGTTGCGTATCTTTATAAAAAGCATTGCCTCCATCGATAACGATATCGCCTTTTTCGACATAACTAGCAATTTCTTTCAAAGTCGACTCGGTCGCATCGCCTGCTGGCAGCATGACCCAGATGATTTTCGGTGAAGACAATCCATGCACCAAACTTTTGATATCATCAGCTGCGATAAAGCGATCTGAGAGACCTTTATCTTTGAGGATAAGCTGAAACTCTTCAGTAACACTTGCCGTTCGATTCCAGCCAACGATCGTGTGACCTCCCTCTAAGAGTTTTTCGACCATTCGTGTTCCCATTTTCCCCAATCCGATAAATCCTATTTGCATAGTCAGTAGTATGTAGATTGTATCATGTAGTATGTATGTGTGAACTTTTTATCAAGCCATTAATCAATTTACTTATTACAACTGTCTGATTTGCTAATTGATGAAATTTTTCTTTTGCAAGATAACCAACATCACGTGCTACTAGTAACTGATTCTGCAATTCAGTAACGGAACCAAGTGACATATAAAGAAACTGCGTTTTTTCTTTCTTCCCTTTTCTCGAAAATCCTTCCGCAATATTGCTAGTAATCGAAATAACACATCTTCTCATTTGATCATTTAATGCGTACCTTTCATCCGAGGGAAATGTTTTTGTGATTTTATAGATTTCTAAAACTAGCTTGTGCCCTTCTTGCCAAGCGTGGAGGTCAGTGAAAGATTGAATCTTTTCTCCTTGCATACTACCTACTACTTGCTACATTCTACAAAATTATAGCCAGCGACGTCCGTCGCGCTCGATAAGTTCTTCTGCTTCTTTTGGTCCCCAGGTCCCCTCATCATAGGTAAAAAGCTGTGGGTTATGTTCACTCCAGCCTTTTAGAATATTAGTGTTAAACTGCCAAGAACTCATCAACTCATCAGTTCGATTAAACAACATCTGATCACCCTGGAGGATATCGAGTAAAACTTTTTCATAGGCATCAGTCCCTCGACTGCCAAACCCTTCGGCATAACTGAACTTCATCTCCACAGGTTCTAGTGATAGCTTGGTGCCTGGTTTTTTGGCGATAAAGCGCATACTAATTCCCTCATCTGGCTGAATTCTAATCGTTAAGACATTGCCTATTTCAGGACAGCCATATTCTTTAAAAAGAATGTGACACGTCTGTCGGAAGACAATCGAGATCTCCATTTTTTCTTCTTTCATTTTCTTACCCATCCGAATATAAAATGGGATATTTTTAAATCGTTCATTATTTACCATGAACTTCATCGCGACATATGTCTCAGTTTGAGACGTTGCATTAACACCTTTCTCATTGGTGTATCCACTATACTGACCTCTGACGACTTCAGTTGCTACATTTTCAGGCTGAATACACTCGATCGCTTGAATCGCTTTCGTCCGAGCATCTCTAACATCTTCTTTGGTAAATGACTTTGGCTGATCCATCGCTACAGCCGCGACTAACTGCATGAGATGGTTCTGTCCGACGTCTCTGAGTATCCCGACGCCATCGAAGAATTTCCCTCTCTTACCAATTCCTTCTGCCTCGGCAAAAGTGATCTGCACATGATCGACATAGTCTTTATTCCAGACAGGATCAAAGATACTATTAGCAAATCTAAAAGCGATCATGTTCTGGACGTTCTCTTTACCTAGATAGTGATCGACGCGGAAAATCTGACGCTCATCGAAAATCTGCGCGAGCTTTTGATCCAAATGCATAGCAGTCTCTAGATCTTTACCAAATGGTTTTTCGATCGCGATGCGTGTCCATTTATTACTTCCCTGGCCGCATCCTTCTGCAAGCTTTGTTGAGTTCAAATTATCTAGAATTATTTCGTAATTATCTGGAGGAGTAGCTAAGTAAAATAAACGAGTCACACAGGCTCCCATCTGTTCATCAATTTTTGCTAACTTTTCGATGAGTTCGTCATAACCTTTCGTCTCTTCGAAGGTTCCTGATTGATAATGAACGTGTTTAGTAAAGTCGCCCCACAGAGGATCAGTCATTAATTTAGGGAAAAGTTCATAAAACTCTGAGTCATTTATCTCGCGGCGAGAAAAGCCAAAAATAAAAAAATCCTGAGGCAGATTGCCTTGCTTAAAAAGATTAAATAACGCGGGCATTAGTTTTACATTGGTCAGATCGCCAGTCGCACCGAAGATCACGAGGACAAAAGGAGACATCAACATAAATGTATTCTCAATACTACTCTATTTATTACTCTTTGTACATTAGTTACTTAAGAGTTAGTGCGTTAATGTATGTTTACTTATTCGCTTAATCTTAAAGTTCTCATCAACATCAGCATTGATAAAAAATAATTCTTTCTCCTCAATAATTTCTTTAAAACAATAATGAAGATCATCGATCAAGATATCACCTATCGATAACACATCATCTTTATGGATCCAGCGCAGTATCCCGTCTTCTGTTTTGGTCCCATCTTCGACTGTTTTTTCAGGAACTGCTACCTTAAAAAATGCCGCGACCCAGTCCTCAGGAAATCCTTCCTGAAAAATAATCATGCCGCAAAACCTTATATCCTCTGGCCGCACTTGATACCCAGACTCTTCCTCGATCTCTCTCACAGCGCATGCGACATAATCCTCACCATGCTCGATCCGACCGCCAACACCATTTAATTTACCAGGATCGACACGCTTACCGGCATCTCGTTCAAGGAATAAATATTCATCACCACAGTGGATAAAACATGTGACTGATTTCTGGGTAGGTCTGATGTAGTGGTCGTCCATTATACTTTTTGGTCAGTGATTAAAAGAGTGCGCCGTGCGATCTCTGGACGTTTGAAGAATCTGCCTGGAACTTCTTCTTCACTACCCTCGCTAAATACTTTCTCAAGGGCCTCTTTCTTGTCCTCACCAAAGACTAAAACGATAAAGATATCTATCATCGAAAGTCCCAAAAAGGTCATACTCACACGTTCTTTGAACATTCCGTGCAGGTCTGAGTATGACGAGGCGAGCATATTTTTTTGGTCATCATCAAACATGCGATTATGAAAATCCTGCACTGAGAGTTCAGTCGAATTTTTCCGATTCCCCGCAATCCCTGCAGTGTGTCCATCAAGCCCAATTCCGAGCGTTGCCACACGATTTGGAAAACCCGCAAATAAGTAACGCAGTGTCATATCATAGTTTTTAGCAGTTTCATCAAGGCCTAGATGTTGTTCTTCCAGAATTGGGTAAAATGGCACACCCTGTTCACGAAGGTAAGGTAAGAGACCACTCTCTTCAATCATTTTCTCATTACTCGTATTATGCCCTTTGATTCCATACCGTTCATCAACGAGTGCTACAGCTCCAGGTGATATTTTTTTATCACTTGCGAGATTTTCGTAGAGGTCTTTAGGTGTTTTACCACCAGAAAGATAAAGGACAGTAGTCTTATCAACGATTTCGTAAAGAAGCTCACGAGCGGTTCGGAACCCCTCATACATCGTTGAAACCTTAGCAACATTGAGTCCATCAACAGAATAGGTGACGAATTGTTTTTCGTGCAGAAGCTTTACTAAATCAATCATATGAGGTCAATTATATATACCAAAATATACTAAACCATTCAACGTATCAGAATTCATATAAGGAAAAAGAGCAGCACGGTTCTGCTAAAAGCAGAAGTGGAATTCATTTCCACAGTGCGTCGAGAAAAAACGCAGTTTTGTCTCGAGATAACTACAGATTAAAATCTTTAGAGGCAGAAGTTACACATCTTTCAGGCTTTACCGAAATAGGCGTACACAATTTAAAGTCCATCCCATCATTAACAACGGTGTAGCGATATGGTAAGCCAGTCTTGGATTCCTTAGGAACGCTCGTTAATATTTTCTTTTCTACCAATGCATCTAGGCTACTTGGGAATTTTTTATTGGTTAGATAGTAGGTCGTAAGTCCGTAAACAATACTCGTACTCGGATTAATCTTAGACATCGGACTGCCAGGAAGTGTTTCGTTACCTGGAATACCAGCTGAGAGTGACTCAAACATCTGAATTGCGCGCGGTACGAGGACAATTCCTGACCCTAAAATAAGTAAGTAGCCCAACAGTGGTAAAAGGAGATAGACCATCTTATTTCCTCGTGGCACAGACGTTGGCGCTGGTGTCAACTTCTGAAGATGCGTTAGCAAGACGTAGT
>CAZRDR010000056.1:0-14087 GCA_964598995.1 uncultured Gammaproteobacteria bacterium
TCCTGGCTGGATAATACACTTCAGATTAAAGCAACGGCTAATGAGACGCTCGACGAGATTGACTATGACTTTCGTGTAGTTGATAGTCCTGCTGACATCCATCAGGAGATAATTGAAAAAAATAAAATTAACAATAAAGCACGAATGCTGGCAGGTTACTGTTGGAACTGGGTGAGTAAGAAGAACCCTGAAGCGAAAGATATTATCATAGGGGACTATACTGCTACATGGAATTTAGATGAACATGGACAAGCATGGATTATTCATCCAGAGTCAGTGAGTGAAGTTGGCTGTATTCACACGTCACAAGGACTTGAGTTAGATTATGTTGGTGTCATTATCGGTCCTGATCTGATAGTCAGAGAAGGGATGATCATTACTGATGCTACTAAAAGGGCCTCTACTGACAAATCAATACAAGGGTATAAACAGCTAGCAAAGGAAGATCCGGTCAGAGCTAAAGAAATAGCTGATATGATAATCAAGAATACATATCGAACGCTCATGACACGAGGAATGAAAGGTTGTTACATTTACTGCACTGACCCTGAGACTCAGGACTATTTCAAACAGCAATTATCGAGAAGAGACATCTCATATAGTGACATTCCAAGTGGTGCATCCCTTAATATTGATAGGGAGTAGTGTATGACTAAACAACTACCCACCAAACATCTCGGCGAGGGTCATAGAAAAAGATTACGGGAGAGATTTTTACAGTCGGGACTTGATGGATTTCTCGACTATGAAATTGTAGAACTACTTCTAACTCTTGGAACACCACGTCGAGACTGCAAACAACAGGCGAAGGCAGCAATCGCACAGTTTAATGGACTTGCAGGTGTTTTGGATGCAACTTTTGAAGAACTGCAGCAAGTAAAAGGGATCGGACCTTCAAATGCATTCGGTCTCAAATTATTTCAAGCAGTCTCAGAACGTTATGCCAAAGAAAAGGTCACTCCAACTACTTTTTTAGATTCTCCACAGTTAGTATTTGAGTATTTAAAAGAAAAAATCGGCAAAGAGAAAAAAGAGCATTTCATCCTGTTATGCCTGGACACTCGTAATAATCTCATTGTTGATGAAGTGTCTGTTGGCATATTAAATGCTAGTCTAGTCCATCCTCGTGAGATGTTCAAACGAGCAATTCTCAATAGCTCCTCACATGTTGTTATCGCACATAATCATCCATCCGGTGATCCGACACCTTCAACAGAAGATATTATGACGACCAAACGGCTAAAAGAAGCAGGCAAGATTATAGGAATAGATGTTGTAGATCATATAATTATTGGAAGTACTCATTTCTATAGTCTCAAGCAAGGAGGAATTATATAATTAGCAATGTAAATCTTGGTGGATTTCGGGAATTGGTGGCCTCGATTCACCAGGATCATCCTGGTGAATCGAGGCTCAATCCTGGTCAATCCTGGATACATAAAAATGCCGCCAAGATCCCATCCTGGTCCAGGATCTACTTTGTTCTATTTTTAGTTTTAAGCTTAGGGGTAGGGAGGGAGTCAGCATTGATCAGAGTAGCTTTCCCTTGATAGTCGTCAGGGTTTTTGCGACGAATAAAGTTACAGACTAAGCTATCAATTTCCTCGTTAGAGAGATCTCCTGGAATTCCAAAAACACCTGCACTGTTCGTCTTTACTAATCTTTTGAAGTCTTTAAAGTTAATCGTGAGGACCAATAGTTTCTCTTTCGTTGCAAGTTGATAGATCTCCTCATCAGATGCTTTACGGCTCAGACCATAGTTCAAAACTGCATGTGATAGGTGAGCTTTTTTACATAACTTTACGAATTTATCAGGTCTGGCAAATGCCACATCGGTAAGAAATCTGAATTTCTTTGTTTTTTTAGAAGTAGCGGAATTATTAGGCGATTTGTGCTTCGTAGTATTTAAGAAGATCTTTGAGATCTTTTGCTGTTAGATCCTCAAGAAATGGATAGTCACTTTTAAAATCATCTACTGTATATCCTTGGCCGATGAGCGCCATAATACGACTAATCGGGATACGAGTGCCACGGAGGACTGGCTGGCCGCCTAAAATGTGAGGATTTTGTTCAATAACGTCTGGCATAGTGGTATCCTTTCTCAGCTTAGGATTATAGCATAGAGTTTGTCAAGAGTTGCTTAATAGTAAGTAAAAGAGAAGTAAGGTTATTTTATACTCCTTTTCATTTTTGGGGCGGGGAGGGCAGAGAAAGTGATCCGAGCGAGTTCTGCCAAGAACTCGCGATCTTCCCATTTATCCTCAGGGATGACCATATAATCTTTCGACCCGGGATAACAGGGAGCCATCTCGGCCTCAGGATAAAATTTCTGACCCTCTGCAGTTGGTTTGATATAGAGCATGTCGTCACACACGAAAGCGATGACTTTACCATCCAGATAGACAGCGTACTCGCCGAACATCTTTCTATTTGTTATCAGTCCAGCAGCACTCATTTGCTCACAGATAAAATCGACTGTTGACTGCTTTGTGGCCATAGCACGATTTTAGCAAATCTTAATGGACGTGGTGGAGGAAAAGGTGGGTCTTATTATTCACTATTTTCTGGATATCAAACATAAGGACGATAAGGAAAGCGGCTCCCATGGCGATAAGCCAACTCTCAAAGCCAAGCGGGGTAGTCTCAAAGAAACGTCCTATTGGAGTATAGATAATGATGATCGTTGCCACAACTGATGCGAGTGATGCTATAAATAAGTACTTATTCACGAATAAGCCTCTATTTAATACTCTATATCTGAATGATCGGAAGTTAAAAGCGTTAGCGATCTGAATAAATATCACGCTGACAAGCACGGTTGTTCTTGCTTCTTCACGGGTGAACTCCATGATATTAAATGAGAGATATGATACCCCAAAGGCGATAATACCCATCGCTACGCCGTTGAGAATTAAGAGATTGAGAAATTCTGTCGTTAAGATCTGGGCATTTTTTCGTGGACGCTCCTGCATAATATCTTTGGAGGTTCGATTAAATCCAAGGGTAATGGCCGGCATATCATCAGTAACAATATTGATAAAAAGAATCTGCAGTGCAGTCAGAATTGGAGTATACCAGCCAAGATAAGGCCCAACGATCATCGCCATAAAGAGGATATAGATATCAGATAGGTTACAGGCGAGTTGGTAGGTGACAAATTTACGAATGTTGTTAAAGATAGTCCGGCCTTCACGAATAGCCGTGACGATGGTGGCGAAGTTGTCGTCTTTAAGAGTGATGTCGGCTACTGAGCGTGACACATCCGTACCATTTATACCTAGTGCCACACCGATGTGCGCTTCTTTCAGAGCAGGTGCGTCATTTACTCCATCTCCTGTCATCGTTACTATTTCATTGTTCGCCTTAAGTGCTTTGATGATACGTAATTTGTCCTCGGGCTGAACACGGGCGAAAATCGCAATGTTTTTAACCGAGTTTGCTAGTTCTTCATCTGAAAGGCTGTTCAATTCTTCTCCAGTTATCGCATTTCCTTCAATACCAATTTGGGCAGCTATCGCAATAGCTGTTTCTTTGTTATCACCAGTAATCATTTTTACTTGAATACCGCTTTTTTTACATTGATCGATCGCATCAGCTACTTCTTCACGGGGTGGATCTTCCATTCCAATCATCCCTAAAAACACAAATGAATCCTCTGTGTAGGTATCTTCTTTGTTTTCTTTATATGCCAGTGCGATTGTGCGGTAGCCTTTCGAGGTGAGATCCTGATGTGCTTTCTCAATTTCAGACCTTTCTAAGTCGCTCATACTAACAACGCTCCCATTCTTTAACTGTGAAGAGCATTTCTTGATCAGTATCTCTGGAGCGCCTTTCCCATAAACGATTTTTTTACCACCTTCATCATAAAGGACAGACATCATTTTTCTTTTAGAGTCAAAAGGCATTTCTTCAATACGTTCTGAGGTAACATCATCCTTAAAGAAATTGATTTTCGCACCTAGTGTTAGAAGTGCGCCTTCTGTAGCAGATCCGATGACCTTAAAAGTATTCTGTGCTTCTAACGGCTTGAGTGTTGAGTCATTACAGATAACTCCACAGCGAATAAGTGACGTTAGTGACGAATTTTTCGGATCAATAGCTGTTCCATTCTGAGTGATAGCGCCAGTCGAGTCATAGCCAACACCGCTTACGTCGAAAAAAACACCATTTTGGTAGATCTTGCGTGCAGTCATCTCACCTTTGGTGATAGTACCTGTCTTATCTGAACAGATAACTGTTGTCTCGCCGAGTGTCTCGATGATTGACATACGGTTGATAATTGCGTTTTGTTTTGCCATGCGGTTAGCTCCATAAGCGAGAGTAGTGGTGAGAACTACAGGAAACGCTTCAGGGAATGAGGACACTGCTAGAGCGATCATCACGATGAGGATACTAATGGTAGTAGGCAGAGTAATCGCGTCGGCCCGATAAAAAAGTATCAGTCCAGTAAGGATTGAAGCAGACAGTCCAATATAGATCATGTAGCGTGAGACTTTATTTACTTTATCTTGCAGAGGAAGGTTTTTTTCGGCAGTTGAGATCATGCCAGCGATGTTGCCGAATTTTGTTTTCATACCTGTCTTAACTACTTGTGCCTTACAATGACCGCTTACGACAAAGGATCCCATGTACAGAGTGCTTTCTTCGCTAGCTGTGGGTACGGAAGATGCTGACGTTTTTGTAATGTCATTGGACTCACCGGTGAGAATTGCTTCATTTGCTTTAAGATTACTTTCATCAAGGACGATACAGTCAGCAGGTATTCTCTCACCAGTGCGGAGTATGAGAATATCGTCTGGAACTATCTGACTTGAAGGAATTTCCTGCTCTTTACTATCGCGTATCACTCTTGATACAGGCGTAATCATAGACCTCAGAGCATTGAGTGCTTTTTCTGCTTTATATTCCTGGATAAAGCCTGTGATGACGACGATACCAATAACACTACAAATGACATAGCCAGTCAGTGTTTCCCCAAGAAAGAAGGTAAGTATGGCAGTAAATACAAGCAGGTAGACGACTACATTTTTTTCAACTTGTCTAAAAAGTACTCGAAGAAATGATGACTTCTGAACCTCATGAATTTCGTTGAGGCCAACTTCAGAAAGTCGTCGTTGAGCTTCTTGACTGGTTAAGCCTGGCAGGTCAGTCATAGGGGATCTATCCACTGTATCAGATCGCAAGGAAAAGGCTCAAGTATTCAAGCAAATTCTTACAGTCGTTTGGGAAGCTATTGACTTAGAATCGACCATATAGATAAGCTGGATGTATGCGGTATTTCGGCAAGTTTTTTGCATCAATTTTTACTCTTTCCCTCATCCTCTGTGTATCCGCACTCGTTACTAGACCTGTATATGCCTCGGTAAGCTGGACTGAAAACCAGCCAGCAGGAGGGCAGGATAGGGGATGGGCGACGGTATCAATCTCAGGTGATGGACAGAAAGTACTCGTAGGAAATCAAGACGGCGGCTTATACATTTCAGGAGACGGCGGTAGTAATTGGGGGAAAATCACTCCAAGTGGGAGTGAATTTGATGTCTGGTATACCAGTGGCATGTCTAAAAGCGGGAGAATAATTCTGGCTGGGGTATATGGCGGCTCATTGTATATCTCACGAGATGGGGGTGACGGCTGGACTGAAGTTCAGCCAGCGGGCAGTTCAGGTCATAATTGGTTGAATACCAGTATGTCATCAGGTGGACAGGTTATCCTCGTATCGTATGAAAGCGGCCGTCTCTATCGGTCGCTTGATGAGGGGAACACATGGAGTGAAGTGCGACCAGCGGGGAACAGCAATTTTACGTGGTACACGGCTGTCTCGGGAGATGGGAAGACTATGCTCGCTGGCGGCGACGCTGGATCAGGCGGCAGACTTTACATCTCACATGATAGCGGAACGAGTTGGACTGAGACACGACCTAATGGAGACTCGGATTGGGGATGGCGGACGATGGGTATGTCATCAGATGGAAAAACGATGATAGCTGGGATAAGCGGCACTGGGATCTATGAATCAACCGATGGTGGAGTAGGCTGGCGTCTGAATGATCCTCCGGGAGCATCTTCTGATTATTGGGTAGGGTCTACAGTCTCTGAGGATGGAATGACGATAGTTCTCAGCAATACAAGCCGATTGTACCTGTCGAGTGATCGGGGCAATACCTGGTCGGAGACGCAACCTGCGGGAAGTGTAGATAAAGACTGGGAGTTAGGAGGTATATCAGGCGATGGCCAAATCCTGTTCTCAGGCGCTTATTCCGGACGACTCTATAAAGGGACAAATCCTCGCAGCATCTATCGTGAATCTCATGATAAACCGTCCTGCACTAAGCCAATTACTACTCCAGATCTCTTTCAAATAAGTACTTCGAAAAATACCGCGACACTTTACTATATGCCGGTTGCTGATGCTAAAAATTACCAGATTTCCTATGGTTTTGATAGTAAAGCAGACCAATTTAGCGTCATGACCGGACAGGGGACATCAACAGGTGTCTTGGCATATACCGTCAATGCTCTGCCTAGTGGGTCGACAATGTATTTTAAGATCTATGCCCAGAATGACTGCGGACAGGGGAAGTGGAGTAATCCGATCTCAGTAATGGTAGGTACTAACAGGAAATATTATAAAAGTTTACTCTCACAGGTAGTCGCAACATTATTGCCACAGAAGTCGACTAGTCTTAATACATCTGCACAGACTTCCTTAGGGGGAAAGTGTAGAACTTATACGGTACAGTCAGGCGATAGTCTGTGGAATATCGCCAGTCAAAGCTTAGGAAGTGGGAAAAAGTTCGGGGACATTATGCACGCGAATAATCTGAAGGATACGCATCTTCACACAGGTCAGCAGTTAAAACTCGGCTGCTAATTATCTCACGAACTAAGGGTTAAAGTTTCTTACCTAAAGCGACCATAACTATTACATGATACTTTTATCGTGATTGTAAAGTGAGTACTGTACCTGTTGTTTCATAACCAAAGAGACTGTCTAACAAATTCTCTTTTTGAAAGTGTTGCACCTCCTACAACACTATGCTCGAAACAACCCAACCAACGCCCCAGCAGACTAATGACCGACATGTCTCCATCCGCTGCTTTACCTGTGATAAGGAAGTAACTATCACTCTTAAATCATGGGAACCAAATACACGTCTTAACTGTCCTGAATGTAACGGCAAGCAAGCAATAATTACCTCCATGTATTAGTCCTTATTTTTCTCTCGCTTCCTCTGGTATAATTGGCTTCACATGAATTTATCTGTCGGTATTGTTGGTCTACCAAATGTCGGGAAGTCGACTCTTTTTAATGCGCTTTTAAAAAAGCAGCAGGCTTTGGCTGCTAATTATCCTTTCGCAACGATCGAGCCGAATGTCGGAATTGTTCCCGTACCCGATAACCGTTTGACGCAACTTGCTGAAGTGACTCGTGAAGAAGAGAAAATGTCAGAACTGCCGCCGATTAAGTCTGCTACTGTCGAATTCGTCGATATAGCAGGATTGGTGAAGGGAGCAAGTGAGGGTGCAGGGCTTGGTAACAAATTTTTAAGTCACATCCGTGAGGTCTCAGTCATCGCCCATGTCGTCAGAGCCTTTGAAGATGTAGATGTCGTGCGAGAGGGGAGTGTTAGTCCTGATGAAGATTATAAAACGATTCAGATGGAGCTTATTCTTGCTGACTTACAGACTCTCCAGAAGACACTTGATAATCGTAAGATTGAGCCTGCCAAAAAAGCTGTAGCTGAAAAGCTTATCAGTGCACTCAATAATGGTACGCGAGCGTTCGATGTTTCACTCAGTGATGAAGAACGAGAAGCAGCTCGTGACATGTTTTTACTCACCAATAAACCAGAAATCATCGTTCTCAATGTAACTGAAAGTGAATACAACGAGTCGACCATTCTTGAGCGCATTTCTTCATACGCTAAAGATCTTAATCTTCCCGAAGATCGCTTCGTCGTCATCTGTGCCAAAATCGAGGCAGATCTTGCGGGTTTGTCAGATGAGGATCAGCAAGTATATTTAGCTGAGTTAGGTGTGGGAGCATCTGGACTTGAGCGATTAATCCAAAAAGCTTATGACCGGCTCGGTTTGATTAGTTTTTTAACGGCTGGAGAAAAAGAAGTCCGAGCCTGGACTGTGAAGAAGGGGAGTAGTGCGCCGCAGGCAGCAGGGGAGATCCATACTGATTTTATTAAGAAGTTTATTAAGGCTGAGGTCATCGGCTTTGATGATTATATTTCCTCACCGGGGAGGCAAAAAGCGCGCGAGCTGGGGCGAGCGCGCCTTGAAGGAAAAGACTATATCGTAAAAGATGGTGATGTGATTGAGTTTAAAATTGGTTCATGATGGCGACCCTCCTACGCTTACGCTTCGGCGGGGCAGGCGTCATCGAGTTCAAGATTGGCGCTTGAGTATTAGTACTTGCTATCTGAGCCTCGAATTTGGTATCATTACGCATAACACTTATGAGATTATACGAGTTAGTAGTCGTTCTTAAGACATCACTTTCAGACGCAGATCGCAAGAAAATGCTTGATCAGGTTAAAACCTGGCTTGGTGATGTCAAAGTTACGAAAGAAGAAGACTGGGGTCAAAAGCCTCTCGCTTATAAAATTAAAAGAGAAGTTGCTGGTGTCTACCACAAATGGGAATTAGAGACTGAAAAAGTCATCCCAGCAGATTTTGAGACAAGACTTATTAGAAGTGACAGTGTCCTCAGACACTTGTTACTGAGAACAAAATAAACGTTGGATATGGCACGAAGCTTAAATCGGGTACAGTTGATCGGGAACTTAACACGAGATCCGGAACTACGTTACACTCCGCAGGGAACTGCAGTTTGTACATTTGGTCTGGCTACAAATAGGTCTTGGACAACTGACTCAGGTGAGAAACATGAGGAATCAGAATTTCACCGTATCGTTGCCTGGAACAAGTTAGCAGAACTTTGTAGTCAATTTTTGGTAAAAGGTCGAAAGGTATATGTCGAAGGTCGACTTTCTACGAGAAGTTGGACTGCACAAGACGGAGCACAGAAGTCAGTAACTGAAGTAGTTATTGATGATATGATCCTTCTTGATAGTAAAGGCGCTCCAGCAGGCGCAGGTGATGAGCCGAAAGCTCCGACACCAGCACCTAAAGCGGCTTCTAAAAAAGAAGAAAAAGACCATTCGGCAGGCTCAGGACAAGCACCTGAGGTAGCAGACGTTCCAACTCCTGATGAGGATATGGTCCCACCAGACGATATTCCTTTCTAGAGATTAATAAAGGAAAAAGAGCAGTGCCGCTCTTACGAAGTGAGATCGAATTCACTTCGAAGGCACGTCGAGAAAAAACGTAGTTTTGTCTCGAGATTTAACGTATGGCAGCTAAAAAAACATCAACTAGACCAAGAAGAAAGATAGTAGCACCTAAGAAGTGTATGTTCTGTGAGGAGAAGAAAACTCCAAATTATTCAGATACTGCAACTCTGCAAAAATTCTTAACTGAGCGCGGCAAGATCATTGGCCGTGTCCGCTCAGGCCTCTGCGCTAAGCATCAGCGTCAGCTTACTGAAGCTATCAAATACGCTCGCCACTTAGCACTCTTACCATTTATTGGTAAAGAGTAATTTTTGTCACTTGTAACGCTCTACAATTTGCTATCATAGTCTTATGACGACTCTGCCAGTCTCAGTTCCCGAAGAATATATGATCGTTGTCGGTAAAGGTGATCATGTGGAGCAGGGAGAAGTCCTCGCTAAAGCTCCAGCTCCTAAGTCCTCGCCAGTTAATGAACTCATCCTCGATCTCGTCGCGATCTATAATGAATCGCCTGATAGTGTCAGAAAATACCTCAAAAAAGCTCCCGGTGACAGTATCCATGAGGGTGATATCATCGCTTCGCATTCGTATTCATTAGGGCTGAAAAGTGATCAGGTTATAGCCCATGTTGATGGCACCATTATCCGCTTTGAGCGAGACTCAGGTAAGCTCATCATCCAGTCAGACAAAGCGGTTGGGGAGGAGCTAGAAGACAAAAAAGACGATATCCTTTCGCCACTTGCTGGCACTATCAAGGTATGTAATAATGATTCAATTGTCTTGGCTCCTGATAAGGTCATTGATGCTAAGGAAGAAGAAAAACACGAGGAGGAGCCAGAACCTGAAATCCCTAAAGTAAAAGCCGGCGAGAAAGGTATTGGCGGTAAAGCAACTGGTCCATTACTGACTCTTGAACCTGAAAAAGGGAATATGGTCCAGAGCGGCGAGATCACCAAAGAGACGATGGGAAAGATACTTCTCCTTCCAGATATTGAAAAAGAAGCTATCGCTAAAGCATCGGCGATAGGTGTCTTGGGTATCTTGGGGACAGATTTATCAAATGACATCTTTAGTTACGTCCTCGATCGTAAGATAGATCTGCCTATTATCTCTATCGATCAGACGTTAGGTAAAAAACTCGTCAAAACCAAAAAAGACATCACTATGAACGGAAAGGATCAAACTGTCACGAATGAAGATTAAGACCTCGACTCTTCGAGCCGCAGCTTTTGTGCTCATCGCTGGTATCGTTGGATATTACATCGGTGTAAATAAAGTTAACCTCGATTGGAAAAACTATCACCCTAGCCTTACGGTAACTGGTAAAGAACCGCCAAGTGCTAACCAGAACCTTGATATGACCAAGTTCTGGGCTGTCTTTGATAAAGTTCAGACTGATTTCTACGATAAAAAAGCAATCGATCCTCAGAAAATGCTCGACGGTGCTATCACTGGCATGGTAAATAGTCTCGATGATCCCTACACGATGTATCTGCCTCCGACGCAGAATGATAATTTCAAACAAGTGATGTCAGGTCAGTTCTCAGGAGTTGGCGCAGAGCTCGGACTGCAGGACAAACAAGTCATCGTTGTCGCGCCGATTGACGGAAGTCCAGCCCAGAAAGCAGGTATTAAAGCTGGAGATGCCATCCTTAAAGTTAACGATGAAGCGACTCAAGGCTGGACTCTTGATCAGACTGTTAATAAGATCAGAGGGCCTAAGGGAACACAGGTTACGCTCAGTATTGTCCATAAAAATGATAAAGACCTCAAAAAGATTACTATCACGCGTGACACGATCACTGTTAAGAGTGTCACATCTTATGTTAAGCCTGTTGATCAGATTGACGCTATTCAGCCTAACAAGAAACCATCGGTCACACCTGGTGATAAAAATGCACCAACTCCAACACCAACTAGTGATCCAAATATGATCACCAAGAATGGTAATAAAGTGGCTTACATCAGACTGTCACAGTTTGGTGATAACACCAACCAAGAATGGCTCTCGATGTCTAACTCGTTAGCACTCCAGATGCAAAAAGATCCATCTATCAAAGGAATAGTCTTAGACCTGCGTAATAACCCTGGAGGGTATGTAACTGACGCTGTCTTTATCGCATCCGAGTTCTTACCGGTTGGTACGCCAATTGTGACTGAGGATATGGGGGATAAAGGTAAAGATACACTTTCAGTGAAGAGAAATGGGCTCTTATTAAATGTTCCACTCGTCGTTCTCATTAATAAAGGCTCTGCCTCAGCAGCTGAGATCGTCGCAGGTTCACTCCGTGATGCGGGACGTGCGCGCTTAGTGGGCGAACAGTCATTCGGTAAAGGAACGATGCAGAATGCTGAGGATCTCGGACAGGGAGCAGGAATTCACGTGACGATCGCGCGCTGGCTTACACCTAAGGGGACATGGGTTGGTAACGGTAAAAATGGCACAGGGCTTACACCTGATGACGTCGTCGCTTTAAATCCTAAAGATCCATCACTTGATACACAGCTTCAAAAAGCCGTTGATGATCTGGTAAAATAATTTTCAGCTTTCTTTCAGGAATGCTTGGTAGCATCATCATATGCGCAGACTCGTCGCTATCGTCATTATCTTAATAATTCTTCTTGTTGGCCTCAGTGCCGTAAGTAAGTACGCACCAAATCTCGGAACATATTTAGGAACATCGACTACACCTCAACAATTTCTTCCTGAAAGCACCGATAAAGTAAAAATCGTCAGTGAGGAATCACTCGTCACTGGAGTTGTTAAGACTGCCGCACCTTCTGTCGTCACTATTTCAGGTGAATCGAATCAACCTCAAACTCCGCTTAATGATAATTCACCCTATTATTTCTTCGGCATTCCCGTCCCGAATCAAGGTAATTCATCGACTCCTCACCAGCCGCAGAATATCGGTTCTGGTTTTATCGTCAGAAGTGATGGCTTCATCGTGACGAACAAACACGTGGTGAGTGATACGACACTCAAATACACTGTCACGACCAATAATAATAAAAAGTACTCAGTCGATAAGATCTATCGCGATCCGCTTAACGATATCGCCATTATTAAGATAAATCCAGGCGATAATGCAGGGAACACGCTCAAACCGCTAACTCTTGGCGACTCCGATAAATTACAGGTGGGGCAGCTCGCGATCGCGATCGGAACAGCACTAGGAGAGTTTAATAATACTGTTACGACCGGTGTGATCTCAGGACTTGGTCGAGGTATTACGGCAGGGAGTGCCTTTGAGGGGACGGCCGAACAGTTAGATAATGTCATCCAGACTGATGCTGCTATTAACCCTGGTAATAGCGGCGGACCGTTATTTAACTCCGCAGGGCAAGTCATCGGAGTAAATACAGCAGTATCAGAAAGCGGCCAGAATATCGGTTTTGCTCTGCCTATCAATACTGTTAAAGAATCGATTAATAACTTTAACCAAACTGGACAATTTAACAGGCCATACCTTGGAGTTGCCTATGAAATGATCACACAGGAGGTTGCACTCAGAAATGATTTGCCGCAAGGAGCATATATCCAGACTGTCGTACCTGACTCGGCTGCAGATAAAGCAGGGCTCAAGCAGGGGGATATCGTCACGAAAGTCGATGGACAGAAATTAATTGCCAAGACCAATGAACTCTCGACTATGATCGCTAAGAAAAAAGTAGGGGACAGTATGACACTTACTGTCTACCACGAGGATGATAACGGCAAAGGAACAACTACTGATATGAAAGTAACTCTGCAGGCAGCTCCTCAGCAATGAACTGATCATTTTCCGCTATAGACATTTTTAAAATAAGTATTTATAATCAACTAATGGCAACAAAAAAGACTAAACCAACAACTGCTAAAAAAACTACAAGCCCAAAAAAAACCTCACCAAAACCTGCTAAAAAAGTAACTCCTAAAAAATCAACTTCTCCTGATGTAGTCGAATCTTCTGAGCCAGTCAAGACGACGTCGAGTACTACTCGTTCTTCACGACCAGCACTGAAAGTCCGTAAACTCTATATTACCTTAGTGTTACTTCTCATCGCATTAGTTGGACTTGCGGTCTATTTTAAGAGTCTTTTCGTCGTTGCGCTTGTTAATGGTCAGCCGATTTCACGCCTCGCTCTTATTAACGAGACGTCATCAGTCTATCTGCAGGATCAACGCGTCACAGCCGGCAAACAAGCAATGAATCAGTTAGTCACTAAGACACTTTTGGAGCAGGAAGCAAAACGCCGTAACATCACAGTCAGTGATAAAGAAGTCCAGAGTGAAGTAGACAACACTCGCAAAATGCTCCAGAAGCAAGGTCAAAAATTAGAAGATGCTCTTTCACTTCAAGGTGACTCACTCCCAGCTTACGAAGATCGTATCCGTACCCAAAAACTCATCCAGAAGTTAGTCGGCAATGTTACTGTTAGTGATAAAGAGATCGATGATTATATCAATCAAAATAAAGCATCACTTCCAGTTGAGTTAACTGGTAATGATCTGAGAACTCAGGTAAAGGCATCTCTCCAGCAGCAGAAATCAAATGAAAAGCTGCAGTCACTTATCCAGAGTCTCCAGCAAAAAGCAAAGGTAACCTACTTCGCCCAGCAATAACCCCCAAATTTACTGTTGACAATTCAGTCTCAGCATCATGTATAGTAGATATATACGTAATTTCTACGTCTTAAGGAGGTGATTTACATGCCTAAGAAAAAAACTGCAAAAACTGCTCGAAGAAAAACCACGACGGCACGTCATCACCATATCGATGATCATTCATTCCTTATTAT
>CAZRDR010000057.1:0-21824 GCA_964598995.1 uncultured Gammaproteobacteria bacterium
ATCTTCTTTTACATTTAGAGGATGTGATGCATCAGCGAATCATCGGACAGGACGTGGCAGTTCATAGTATCAGCGAAGCGTTGCGAAGAGTTCGTACAGGGGTTGAGACCAGAGAGCGACCCGTGTCATTTCTCTTCCTCGGGCCGACAGGTGTCGGGAAGACCGAGACCGCAAAAGTATTAGCATCGACGTATTTTGCAAATGAAGCGACGATGATCAGACTCGATATGAGTGAGTATGCTGATGAGGAAGGTCAGAGGAGACTGCTAGGTGCGCTTCCTGGACAGGGAGAAGAGCGAGGCGAGCTGACAGAGCAGGTTCGAGATCATCCGTATTCACTGTTGCTGCTTGATGAATTCGAAAAGGCACATCCGACTATCCTTAATCTCTTTTTACAGATTTTAGAAGATGGAAGACTCACCGATAATCGCGGCCGGACAGTCTCATTTATTAATACAATGATTATTGCTACCTCTAACGCAGGCTCAGAATTTATTCATGAGGCAATTGAAAAAGGACGCATGATTGATAAGCAGTTCGAGACGGAACTTTTCGAGTACCTGCAAAGTCAAAGGCTCTTCAAGCCTGAACTCCTCAACCGTTTTGATGGCGTCATCACCTTCAAACCTCTTAACGAGGAAGAAGTCAATAAGATTGCGGCGATTCTATTGCAGGATTTGACGAAACAGTTGGACCAAAAAGACATTACGCTTGAGTATGATGAAAGTGTCTTAAGTAAGATAAGTAAAGAAGCCTACAACAAAGAAATGGGTGCCCGTCCGATCAGACGGTACCTCCAGGATACGCTCGATGACCTGCTCTCACAGAAAATGCTGTCTCAGGAAATCAGTCGCGGTGATCATATTAAGGTAACAGTCGACCCAACCAATCAATTTTCTCTTCAGAAAATATAGCGTTTTTCTTGACAGAGGTGAGTAATATGACTACGCTATAGTATAGGGTCTGCCCATGAAAAAACGAGTTACTACCAAAAAACGCGCGAATCGCGTTACCCGTACCCGCCATAAAAAATTACATCACCGCATTATATCTTTTTTCAAAGGTGATGGGGGTATCTATACTATCTTCGTTCTCGCATCAGTCATGGCAGGAGCATTTGCGCTCACCGGTGGTGTGATCCCCAGTCTTAACCCTAAGCCATCCGCTGCCGATCAAGTAAGTATCGATCCTGATAGTGCCAAAAGAAGCTCAGAAAGTGCGTTACAGCTCGTTGACATAAAAGTAAAACCAACTGATACGCCAGTTCCTTCCCCTACGTCTACGCCAGCAACTACACCACCAACTACACCTACACCTGCTGTTCAGGCGTGTTTGGACAAAACAATTATTACGCTTTTGATCGACTTGTCATCCTCGATGAGTCAAAATCAAAAAGCTGGTGCCCTGCAAGATGCATTAGGAGACTTTACGACTGCTCTTTACAAATCAAATGGTAAGACAGTCGTGAGTGCGATAGGCTTTGGCGCCGGTCCGGCATTTTCATACAACGGCACAGCTGGTGTAACGTTGATCATGGGTTATACTTCCAACAAAGATCTTGTCTATCAGCGTCTCTCATCAGTTTCGCCTGGAATTGATGGGGGAACTTATACGCGTGATGCTTTTAGTACCGCTATTTCACGTATCACTGATTATCAAGGCTCTCACCCGAAAAAAGATAATAATTATGTCTCTATTCTCTTTACTGATGGTGTACCTGAAAATGTCGAGTGGATTGATTCTGACTGTTATAAGTCGGTTTTTGCGGCGTCTGGAAATGTATGCTGGTCTAAACTACGCGATCCTCGTGCTACTCCCTACTCACGATATAGCACCGATTTAACGACAAAGCTTAAAGGTCTTAATAATAAGGTCTACTCAATCGGTATTTACAACAGTACTCCAGGGACACGGGGAAGCGGTCTCACCACGGATCTTCAGACTTTGTTACAGACGATTGCATCTAAATCTACCAGTCCATACTACCAGTCAATTGATCTTAGAAATGGTGATCCAAAGGATCTGACGAAGCTCTTCTCATCTGTCCTGAAAGACGTCTGTGCTACTAACTAGGATATACCCTGTGTTGAACCTAGGCTCCTGATCTGGTATACTTACAAAACTATGCCAGCAATACAACGAAGTGAATTCGCATTAGCCTTAAATCAAGTTGCAACCGAGCGTGGAGTCAACGTAGAAGTTGTCTTAGACACCGTTCGTAACGCCATCTTAGCTGCTTATCGAAAAGATCATCCTGGGATCGAAGTAGAAGAATACGCAGCTGAACTTAATCCAAATACTGGTGAAGCAAGTATCCTCCATAATGGAGAGGATGTTACCCCTCCTGGCTTTGGTCGTATCGCAGCTCAGACAGCTAAGCAAGTAATTCTTCAGAAAATCCGCGAGAAAGAAAAAGAAGCAATTATTTCTGACTACAAAGATAAAGTCGGTCAGATCGTCAATGGAACAGTCCTTCGTTTCGCTGGACCAAATGTTATCGTTGATATCGGTAAGACTGAAGCGCTTATGCCTCCACAAGAGCAGGTTAGAGACGAAAAATACTATCAAAATCAGCGCTTAGTCGTCTTCATAAAAGAAATCCGAGAAGGTGCAAAGGGTGAAGAAGTTATCGTATCTCGTGCAGATAACGGACTTCTTGAAGGTTTATTTAAGCGTGAAGTCCCAGAAGTCGCTTCAGGCAGTGTTATCCTTAAGTCAATCGAGCGTGAAGCTGGTAACCGTTCAAAGGTTGCCGTTGCTTCAACCCAAAGTGGTATCGATCCAGTCGGAAGTTGTGTCGGCCAAAAGGGTGTCCGCGTCCAAGCTATTATCCAGGAAGTCGGCGGTATTGAAAAAATCGATATTATCCAATGGCAGGAAGATATTAAATCGTACATTGCAGCTGCATTATCACCTGCTAAAAATGTCGAAGTACACCTAAATGAAGAAGAGAAAATTGCTCGCGTCGTTGTTCCACAGGAAGAATTATCACTTGCTATCGGAAAAGACGGCCAGAATGTCCGCCTCGCATCAAAATTAACTGGTTACAGAATTGAGATCGAAGGAACTGAGCCCGTAAAGACAGAAGAACCAGCCGAGGAAGAAGCTCAAGAACCAAAGGCAGAGGAGACGCCAGTTGAAGAGGCACCAGCAGAAGAACCAAAAGAAGAAGCTACAGCAGAAATAGCTGAGGAAGTAGCCTCAGTTGAGGCACCTCAAGATGAATCAGCAGCAGCTGTTGAAGAAGGCCTGCCAACTGAAGAAACACCAGCAGAATCGACACCTACCGAAGATAACGAAGCAACCCTTGAGAGTTAGTATGAGAGTTCTCACTTTAACATCACCGGTTACTCAGAAAGAGACTAACACATGGCAGACACACAACATACACTTTTTCCTCCAGTCGTAACAGTATTAGGCCACGTTGACCACGGTAAAACTACGCTATTAGATGCTATCCGCAGTACCTCTATTGCAGAGCGTGAACATGGCGGTATTACCCAGAAAATCGGAGCTTCAAGTATCGAAATTATGGTTGATAACAAGCCACGACGTATCACCTTTATCGATACTCCAGGTCATGAAGCGTTCTCTAAGATGCGCAGTCGCGGTGCTCAGGCTGCAGACATTGCTTTATTAATCGTCTCAGCAGTTGACGGAGTCATGCCACAGACACGCGAGAGTATTAATATCTTAAAGACGTCAGGTCTGCCGATGATCGTCGTCCTCACTAAATCTGATCTTCCTGGTAAAAATATTGAGAAAGTAAAAGGACAGGTCCTGCGTGAGGGAATCATGCTTGAAGGGATGGGAGGAGACGTCCCAGTTATCGAGGTATCAGCTAAGACGAACTACAACATCAAAGAGCTTCTCGACCTCATTTTACTTGTTCAGGAAGTGCATGCCTCGACTCATCCAGTCACAATGAGTCCGACTAATCCCTTAAAAGCCATCGTTATTGAGTCAAAGCTCGATCAGAAAGCAGGCCCACGTGCGACAATTGTCATCAGAGATGGTAGTCTCACTCCTCGCCAAGAAGTATTCGATGAAAGTGGTGCCTTTAAAGTCCGCTCACTCATGAATGATGCAGGTAAAATGCTTGAGAAAGCAACGGTAGGGGATGCGGTCGAAGTCTTAGGATTCCTAAAAGTTCCTGCAGTCGGGAGTCTGATTACCGGTGCCGCTCAGGATAAGAAAGAGGAGCAGGCCAAACTTCGTGAAACAGTAGACTATTCACCACTTGCTGATAAAGAAGAGTTACCAATTATTCTCGTTGCAGATTCTCAAGGTTCACTTGAGGCTATCGTCAATGCACTTCCAGAGAAAATATCTATTCTTGAGCAGAAGACAGGTGAGATGACTGAGAGTGATGTCCTCCATGCCAAATCCACAGGCGCACTTATCATCGGCTTTAATTCCAAGATCAGACCAGATGTGCAGAAATTAGCGCGAACAGAAAAAGTACTCATGAAGAACTATACCATTATCTATGAGCTGCTTGATGAGTTAGCTGATGTCCTTGAAGGTAAAAGACTGGCTGCGATTGAACAGATTTATGGTACAGCT
Organism: uncultured Gammaproteobacteria bacterium; assembly: GCA_964598995.1. Lineage (GTDB taxonomy): Bacteria > Patescibacteriota > Microgenomatia > Levybacterales > UBA12049 > JACROF01. The sequence continues at coordinate 4,567 of CAZRDR010000057.1, forward strand.
AATATTTTGGCTAAATTCCCATTCGAGAAGACTTTTGCGCTTGGTATCTCAGTTATGGATGGCAGAGTTGCTCGGGGAGATAAGATCAGGATCATGCGTGGGGACGATATCGTGGGTGAATCACAGGTAACTTCGCTTCGAATTGGGAAAAATCCTACCTCTAAGGTCGAGAAGGGCCACGAGGCTGGCATAGTCATTACACCTATGCTTGACTTTCAGGTCGGAGATGTGCTACTATCCCATGAATAATATAGGATAGTATGGATAATCAAGCACTCCAAAAAATCAAAGATACAATTGCATCTGCATCGAAGGTCTCTATTGCCGTATCTGCAACACCTAGTGTTGATCAAATGGCTGCAGCATTAGCACTCTCACTTAGCCTCCAATCACAAGGAAAAAGTGTTACTGTCGTCTCTCCAACAGAACCAATCGTTGAACTTTCATCGCTAGTTGGTATTGATAAGGTTAAGACATCAAATGAAGGAACTGGCGGCGACCTCGTCGTCTCATTTCCATACCGCGAAGGAGAAATTGAAAAAGTTTCATATACTATCGAAAATGGCTCACTGAATATCGTCGTTAAAGCCGGCGAAATGGGCTTAACATTTAGTGAACAAGATGTTCAATTTAAGCGCGGTAGTGATAAGCCAGAACTTCTCTTTACGATTGGTGCAGCACGTCTTTCAGATGTTGAAGGTATGTTCCCAGAAGGATCACTGCAGGATGTAACCGTTATTAATATTGATAACAGTAGTGAAAATGAAGGCTTCGGTGCGATGGTTCTCGTCTCACCACGCTTCTCATCCCTTTCAGAGCAGATGGCTGATCTTATGCTTAACTTAGGTTATGATATCGATGTTGATGCAAGTCAGAACTTACTCTCAGGTATTATTAACGCAACCAATAATTTCCAGAATCCTAATACGTCATACCTCGCATTTGAAGTTGCATCTATTCTTATGAAAAAGGGTGCTGTACGTGCGGAAGCACGTCCAGCTGTCTCAACTCAGCCACAGTTCCAGCGCCAACAGCCACGACCTCAGATGCAGAATCAGCAGCCAATGCGTCAGCCTCAACAGCCAAGACCACAACAGCAGTCTCAGCCAAGAGATGATCGTCAGGATCGCCGCGATGCAATTCGCGAAGCATTAAGAGCTCAGTCACAAAATCGTAACAACGATCAGCGTCAGGATCAGCCACGACGTGAAGAGCGTCAGCCGCAGCAGCCACGTCAGGCACAGCAACAGCCAACTCAAATGCAACCACAACAGCCTGTACAACAGTCTGACCAGAAGCCACCTTCTGATTGGTTAACGCCTAAAGTTTACAAAGGCTCAACCTCAGTTTAAGCAATTTGAATTAATTAGCCTTGATTTGACAACGTGCTTAAATTATTGAAATACTTGTGCTATGGATGATATCCAATCTTCACCTCAGCAATCACCTGCTAACCTAGATATCACCTCTTCTAATGTAACAAAGTCTACAAAAAATAAATGGTTATTTATACTCTGCGTTCTTTTTTGCACATGTATCGTTATTGGAACTCTCCTTCTTCTCGTTAGTAGAAGAGATAAGGCAGTAGAAACGAGATCCTACTCCTCTCGTAAAAAATCAGCAGAACCCGTTATAAATAAGTTAACTCCTAATAAATCCTTACCAGTTTCAACCTCTGTTCGTTCGTTAAAGACATTTATGGCATCAGGTAGGAAGTATCAATTTGATTATCCTGCGGACTGGAATTCATCTGTTGCGACAAATGAATCGGGTAATGCGATAACAGTCTATTGCTACGAACAATGTTCAGCCAAAGATACAGTTATAAATTTTGTTGTCGCTAATTCTTCATATAATTCAGTTCAGGAATTTAAATCTAAAAGTGACGGGATAGTTGATTTCTCTTCTACATACATTGATGGAGTCCCTGCTGTGGTGGCGTTGAGAAAAACTTGCTCTGCCTGTACTGCTACAGAAGTTACTTACTTTTTATCTAAGGAAGGACAAGGCTATATAATTGCCGTATCATATAAAGACAAAGAAATTCCTTCATTAGCTGACTTACCAGCATCCTATCCAGATATCTTATCAACATTTAAATTTCTTCAATAAACTAGTTATATTGCTAAAAATAAGCAGAATTGCTATAATACACTTCTATGCCGCTTTCAGTAGTAGAAAAACAAGACATTATTAAACAGTTCCAAACAGCTGATGGAGATACAGGAAGTCCAGAAGTTCAAATCGCACTTCTCACTCACCGCATCACTCGTCTTGCAGATCACTTAAAAGATCATGGTCATGATGTTCACAGTCGTCGTGGACTTCTCTCAATGATTGCAAAGCGTCGCCGCCTTCTTAACTTCTTGGTTAAAGTCGATAAGACTCGCGCCTCAGATATTAAAAAGAAGATTGGATTGAAAGACTAAAAATACATGCAAAAGACCTCAGTAAAGCTTGAATTCGCAGGCAAAGAAATGACCTTTGAAACGGGTCGCGTAGCTCCCCAAGCTACATCATCAATACTTGCTCGTCTCGGCGACACTGTCGTTTTGGTTACAGTCGTCTGCGGCAAACTTCGTGAAGATATCGATTATTTCCCACTTAGTGTTGAGTACACCGAAAAGCTTTATGCTGGAGGTCGTATCAAAGGGAGTCGTTGGGTAAAGCGCGAAGGTCGTCCAACAGATGACGCTATCCTCATTGGACGTCTTATTGATCGTTCTATTAGACCTCTTTTCCCTAAAGAATTTAAAAATGAAGTCCAAGTTGTCGTCACTGTTCTCTCAGTTGATGGCGAACATGAGCCAGATATCTTAGCCCTTAATGCTGTCTCTGCAGCTCTTGCTGTTTCACCAATCCCATGGAAAGGCCCAATTGGTGCTATCCGTATGGGTCATAATGCTGAAGGTTTGATCTTTAATCCTACCGCTACAGAGGGCGATACATCTGACTTAGATATCGTTGTCTCACAGAGTAAAGACTTAACAGTCATGATTGAGGCTGGCGCTCTCCAAGTCCCTGAGGACGTCGTTAATGATTCGATCGTGTCTGCACATAAAGAGACCCAAAAAATGATCGCCTTTATTGAGGACCTCGTTAAGAAAATCGGTCAGCCGAAGTTAGAAGTTAAGCAAAACGCTGCAGTTCAAGATGCTATTGCGATATTAGAGAAAGGCTACAAAAAAGAGATTGAAGCACTTATCGCAGGACGCGCAAATAAAGAGGGTAGTGGCAGTGAAACTGATGAATTACTGACCAAAGTTATCGAAGAGCATAAAATGGCAAATGAAGAGAGTGAACTTGATAAGAAAACTCTTGGTAAAGCCTTGGAATATGTCATGTTCAAGATCATCAGAAGTAATGTTATTACCAAGAAAGCTCGACCAGATGGCCGTAAGATCGATGAGATCCGTCAAATTAATGTCGAGACTGGCGTACTCCCACGTACTCACGGTTCAGCACTTTTTGAGCGTGGATTAACACAAGCATTGTCTATCGTTACGCTTGGATCACCTCGCATGGAGCAGCTCATTGAGTCAGCTGAAGGCGAAGAGACGAAGCGATATATTCATCACTACTCAGGTCCACCATATTCTGTTGGTGAAGCTGGTCGAATTGGAACACCATCTCGTCGTGAAATCGGTCACGGAGCACTTGCTGAGCGCGCTTTACAGGCAGTTATCCCAACCCAGGATAAATTCCCATACACGATTCGTATCGTCTCAGAGGTTCTCTCACAGAATGGCTCAAGCTCAATGGCTAGTACTTGTGGATCGACACTCGCTCTGATGGATGCTGGTGTACCTATCCTTAAGCCAGTTGCCGGAATTTCAATTGGTATGATGTCTGATGAGAAAGACTATGTCTTACTGACTGACATTATCGGTCTTGAGGATTTCTCAGGTGATATGGACTTCAAAGTCGCTGGAACTGATGCAGGTATTACTGCTATCCAGCTTGATGTTAAGGTTCCAGGCCTGACAGATCAGCAAGTTAAAGAGATCATCGAACGCGCACGAACTGCTCGTATGTTCATCCTTGATAAGATGCTCTCAGTTATTCCAGAACCTCGTAAGAAGATTTCTGAATTCGCACCAAAGATCGAACAGATCACTATCCCTGTTGAGAAGATCGGTGAGCTCATCGGTCCTGGTGGAAAGACTATTAAGAATATCATTGCACAGACTGGTGCACAGGTTGATGTCGAGGATGATGGTACCGTTACTATCTCAGGCACAGATCAAGAAGCAGTTACCAAAGCAGTTGATTGGGTCAAAGGTCTTACTCGTGAAGTCCAAGTTGGTGAAGAATTCGAAGGTCCAGTGAAGCGTATCCTTCCATTCGGAGCATTCGTTGAGATTTTACCAGGCAAAGAAGGTATGGTTCATGTCTCAAAGATGGGACAAGGATTCGTTAATAGTCCTGAGGATGTCGTCTCAATTGGAGAAGTCGTTAAAGTTAAAGTCTATGAGATCGATGATCAGGGACGTATTAACCTGACTATGAAATTCGGTGAGAATGCAGGTAACGATGAACCACAGCCAGGCTCAGGTCCAACTGGTGGTGGCGGAAGTCGTCCACCTTACGAGCCACGCGGTGGGGGAAGACGAGACTTTAGAAGTAATGATCGACGTCCTAGTAGATCATATGGAAGTCGACCAGAACGAGCACCATATGGCAACCGTCAAGAAGGATCAAGTTATAACCGTGAGAATCGTGATTTTAACTCAGCTAATTCAGCGTCACCTGCTTCAAAACATCCATTAGCTGCACAATTTGAGAGAGAAAGACGTGAAAAAGCTCGAACCACTGGTGGACCTCGCCGTCGAACTCACTATTAATCTAGTTTCTTCTACGTTAGTTATCTTTGCGTTTCACTGTTTACTATCTTTAGTGTAAAATAATACTATGTTGGATTCTGCCCTGCCGACCATCACACCATCGAATACACCTCCTACTCCTATTACGAACACTGATAAAGGAGAATCAGTCGATCAAATTAGAAAACTAGGAGAACGCGTCGAAAAAGCTGAACTTCCTGATCTTCTGAAAGAAAATCTTCTTGAGCGTGTTTCACGTCTTGCTTTAATTAGAGCCAGTTCAGGGTTTATGAGTGCAAATTACATCTTGGAATATGAGAACACCTCAACCTATGTAAATTGGGTCGTCGGTCTGCCATGGCACAAGCAGAGCACGGATACGCTTGATCTCGTTAAAGCCAAACAAATTATGGATAAAAATCATTATGGATTAGTCGCGATTAAAGAAAGAATTCTTGATTACCTCGCAACACTGATTTTAAATATGCGTGAGAACAGACATGACGTCGTGCAGCGAGCACCGATTCTTTGTCTTGTGGGTCTTGCTGGTACTGGTAAGACGACGCTCGCTAAGTCAATCGCTGAGGCCTTGGGCAAACAATTTGAACGTATTCCGTTCGGTGGTATGGCAGATTCACGCGCCTTGCGTGGTCAGTCTAAAGCGTTTCCGGATGCAGAACCAGGCTTCGTCGTGAAGAAGCTTTTCCATGCTCAGACTGCGAATCCCGTTATTCTCCTTGATGAATTAGATCGTGTGACTGAGTCAGCACGTGCTGATATCATGGGTGTACTCGTCGAACTCCTTGATCCTGAGCAGAACTTTGCTTTTACCGATCACTATATTGATTATGCCTTTGACCTTTCAAATGTGCTCTTCGTCGCAACAGCCAATAACACGAGTAATATCGCCACAGCAGTTCTCGATCGTCTCGAGATCATCCAGATGCCATCCTACACCGATGAGGAAAAAATAGTCATCGCTAAGGTCTATCTCTTTAATAAAATCCGTTCAGAAGCTGGACTAACTGATCAACAGATGATAATCGATGAGTCTGTTTGGCCTGGTATCATCAGACCACTTGGTTTTGACTCTGGTATCCGTTCACTTGAACGAACAATTGAAGGTATGTGTCGCCGCGTTGCAAGGCAGATAGTCGAAGGGAAAGCTCAGGCTGTCCGCGTTTCAGATCAAAACCTTAAAGAATTCTTGCCGACGTGGTAAAATCTTACTCTAACGATGAAACCACAAAACGTTGTATACTACGCTCCTATGGACAAAAAACCTAAACAGAATACACAATCTGCCCCATATACTCAGGACAATCTCTCATTTATCCCACTTGGTGGCATCGAGGACGTCACGAAAAATATGTACGTCTACGAGTATCGTGATGAAATCCTGATCGTGGATTGTGGTATCGGCTTTGCCGATGCTTCAGCTATGGGTGTGGATCTCTTGATTCCAGACATCACCTATTTATTGCAAACCAAGAAAAAAATCGTCGGTTTGCTCTTAACACACGGTCATGAGGACCACATCGGCGCCCTTCCTTTCATCCTCCCACAGTTACCAAAATTCCCAGTCTTCGGCACACCGTTCACCGCAGCCTTAGCTAATGCTAAATTGAAAGATTTCGAACTCCCAGCGAATATCCATTCAGTTAACTTTACTGATAAGCCAGTACAATTAGGTAGCTTTAGCGCTAAATTTATTCAGGTCACTCACTCTATCCCAGACACGTCGCATATTGTCATTAAGACTCCTGTTGGTACTGTCTATCATGGAAGTGACTTTAAAGTCGATCTCACCCCGTATGATGAGAAGCACATGGACTTTAGAAGTATCGTCGAGGAGGCTAATAAAGGCGTATTGATCCACCTTTCTGACGCGCTTGGTTCAGATAGACCCGGACAAACGCCATCTGATTCAGGGCTAGGGGAGACTTTCGAGCAGCTATTTATTAATTGTAAAGGTAAAATTTTAGTTACTACTTACTCCTCTAACGTTGCTCGTATTAATCAAGTCATTAAAGCTGCCGAGAAGATGCATCGTAAAGTTGCCTTTATTGGCCGCTCACTTATTAAAGTCACCGATGTCGCACGCAGACTCGGCTACTTAGAGGTAGAGGATGGCACTATCATTGAACTTGACCACATGCCTAATTACCCAGATCACCAGATGGTTTTAATAGTCGCTGGTAGTCAAGGACAGGAGAATTCAGCCATGACTCGTATCGCAGAAGGTGAGCATCGAGATATTAAATTATCACCAAAAGATATCGTCGTCTTCTCGGCAGATCCGATCCCTGGGAACGAAGAAGCGGTCAATGAACTTATCAACTCAATAGTAAAAACTGGTGCGAAGGCGCATGTCTCAACGAATGGAAAACTCTTACATGTTTCAGGACATGGCTCACAGCAGGATCATCTGCTTATGATGTCCTTGTTAAAATCACGCTATATTATTCCGATCAGTGGTAACTATAAGCATCTGGTGTATTATCGAGATCTCGCCAAAAAACTTAATTACACCGATAAGCAGGTCTTGATCTTAGAAAATGGTCAGGAAGTCTTATTTACCTCAGGAAATTATAAATTAGGTCGTAAGTTACCGACGAAAAATGTCTATGTTGATCAATTATCAGGCGAGGAAGTCGAAGGCTTTGTCCTGCGTGATCGTGAGAAATTAGCTAAGGACGGTATTCTCATACTTATGGTCGAGGTAGCAGCAGCAGATGGCCAGTTATCAAATAATCCTGATATTATCGCACGCGGCTTGCTGCCTAAAGATGCCGAGACACTCGAGGTCTCACTCGCGCATGAATTAAAGGGAATGCTCTCTAAAAAGCGCGGCAGAGTAACGAACTGGGTCCATCTCAGGCGCCAAATTGAAGAAATGGCAAGTAAGCACATCTATCACAAGTTACGTCGACGTCCTTTAGTCCTCCCAATTGTCATCGAAGTCTAGGCACGAACTATGCAATAAAAAAGGATTTGTGCTATGCTTTTTGAACCCCTATAATGGTTTTATGAAGAAGTCCAAACGTGGTTCCTATAAAAAAAGAGGCGGTAAATTAAAGCTCAAGGCAACGACAGTTTACACGCTTTTCTCAATCGGCCTGCTCCTCGTGACGGGACTGTTATATAGTTCCTATCTTCGCAATGGCTCCTCAGCTGAAAGACTCAACGACATCATGGTGAGTAAGTTCGGCAGTGCAGCTTTCCTTTTTCCACTTGTACCATTCTTCTTTGCCTTCTTAATGCTTCATTTAAAGAAGTTTTTCCTATCAAAACCAAATGTCGCTTTCGGCTATCTCGTCTTCTTCCTGTCACTCTTAGGCGTTACACGCAGTGGCTCAGTCGGTGAGGGCATGTTTAAAGTGCTTCAGGAGATCCTTACAACAATTGGTGCGGATCTCGTCTTCCTCGCGGGTTTGATCATCGGTATTATTGTCTTATTTGATACCTCAGTAGATGACATGATCCAGGGAGTGAGAGCACTCATGGATAATTCGCATCGAGTCGTGCCAACGAGTCTTTTTAACCGCGGCAATGGCGATGACAAATCTCAGTTAGATCGTTCCAAGCCAATTCAAATTAAAGGCGGTCAAAAAGATGTCGCTCCTGTGCCTAGCAAAGCTACACCAATCCCAATTAATAATAAAAAGCCTGAGCCAGAGGAGCTCATTTCAGCGAAGCTTGTCACCAATGTCCTAGGCGACACCGGGAGTGGGATCTGGGAGTATCCATCCTTGTCACTTCTTAATGAGTCACCAGGTGCGAAGGCTGAGCGTGGAGATATTAATAAGATTGCACGAAAGATTGAGGAGACACTCCAGAGTTTTGGCGTCGAGGCTAGAGTCGCTGAGGTTAACCTCGGCCCAGCTGTCACGCAGTATGCTTTAGAGCTCGCTCTTGGTACCAAAGTCAGTAAGATCACTTCCCTTGCAAATGACTTAGCCCTCGCCACTGAAGCTCCGACCGGTCAGATCCGTATCGAAGCACCAATTCCTGGACGAAATTTGGTAGGTATCGAGATCCCTAACCGTTCACTTGAGGTGGTAACGCTTCGAACGATGCTGGCATCAAGTACGATGCAGAAAAACAAATCTAAATTAGCAGTCTCCATGGGACTTGATGTATCAGGGACGCCACTCGTCGCAGATATAGCTAAAATGCCGCACGTCCTCGTCGCAGGTACTACCGGTTCAGGAAAATCAGTCTTAGTCAATTCATTTATCTGTTCACTTCTCTTTAGAGCCTCACCGCAGGAAGTAAAACTCATCATGGTCGATCCAAAACGCGTCGAATTTACTGCATTTAATGGTATTCCCCATCTTCTGACGCCAGTAATTGTAGAACCAGAGAAAATTCTGTCTGCTTTGAAATGGAGTATGGGCGAGATGGACCGCAGATACAAATTATTTGCAGAGCGCGGTGTGCGTAACATCGAGGGCTATAACGAATTATCAGGTTTCCAGGCGCTGCCGTATATCGTCATCGTCATCGACGAGTTGGCAGACTTGATGATGTTCGCGCCAGTTGAGGTTGAGGATGCGATTGCTCGTCTCGCGCAGATGGCTCGTGCGACCGGTATTCATCTAGTCATCGCGACGCAGCGTCCATCAGTTAACGTCATCACCGGTCTGATTAAAGCGAACGTGCCATGCCGTATCGCCTTTAACGTCTCCTCCATGATCGACTCACGCGTTATTATCGACTCACCTGGAGCAGAGAAGTTGCTTGGTCGGGGAGACATGCTTTATGTTCCGCCAGAGTCCTCTAAGCCAACTCGTATCCAAGGCGCGTACGTCTCTGAGAAAGAAGTGAAGAAATTAGTTGAGTTCTTAAAGAATAATAACTATCCTGTTGAGTACACTGAGGAAATTATTAATCAGCCTGCATCAGTTAAAGGTAAAGGCGGCGCGATGGGTGCTGGCGACGGGGGTCGTGATCCGATGTTTGAGGAAGTTGTTAGACTTGTCTGCCAGTTCGATACTGCCTCTGCCTCATTCTTGCAGCGTAAGATGTCGATCGGGTACTCACGTGCGGCTCGTATTTTAGATCAGTTAGAGGAAGCTGGGATCGTCGGACACTCCGAAGGATCGAAGCCTCGAGATGTTCTCGTTCGTAATGCTGATGAATTCCTGTCCGCCCAGCAGCCGCAATAAGTAACGAAAAGCGTTACCCGTACACTTTATGATCAGAGTAGGACAACGACTCAGACAAACACGTTTAGAAAAAGGACTGTCTTTAGAAGACGCAGCTCAAGCGACGAAGATCAGGCCGTCATTTTTGTCGGCTATTGAGCGGGGAGAATACCATAAATTACCATCAAGTTCCTATGCCTTAGGCTTCGTTCAGAACTATGCTGAGTTCTTAGGCCTGCCAAAGCGAGAGATCCTGGCACTTTTCAGACGCGAGTTTGATGAGGAAAAAGTCTATAAAGTACTTCCTTCAAGTTATGTGAAGGACAGACCTCTGCCTAAGCGCCGTTTTAAAATCCAGCAGGCAGTTATCCCTGCCATCGTCGCACTCCTCATGCTTGGAGCCTTTCTCCTTTATCAATATCGAGCAGCATTTTTCAACCCGCCGCTGACTGTCTATACCCCTAAAGACGGCGCTACATCGACCGCAGACGTGACTGTCACTGGTAAGACCGATGCTAACGTCACTTTGACGATTAACAACGCTCCTGTGGCAGTAGAAGACGACGGGACATTCTCAAAAATCGTCACGACTTTCCCCGGCAGATCCCAAATTACCATCCGTGCGCTTAATAAATTCGGCAAAGAATCGATAGTTACAAGGCGGGTTGAGGTAAAGTCCAATTAGTAAGTTCGGGTTGACACGTTACTAACGTATAGAGTAATCTAGACTATACCACTAGCTGATCTATGATAGATTCTGTTCAAGTCATCTTATTTGCGGTCATTATCATCCTAACTATCCTCCTCGTGGTCTTAGGTATCCAGGTCTATTTCATCCTTAAAGAACTCCGTTCTACACTCTCAAAAGCTAATAAAGTCATCGATAATGCCAATGACATTACTGAAAATATCTCAAAGCCAATCGAGTCGATTTCTAGCCTCTCAACAGGTATTAAAGCAACGACTGTCCTCAGTGTTGTAAAGGTGATCCGAGGTCTTATGGCCAAGGATGACGAATCCTCTGATAAAAAATCCCGTAAGGAGTAATACGTACTATGAGTGATGAAGAACGAACTACCAGTGGCCACGGCCACGCTACTTTCCTCTCCGGAATTCTCGTTGGTATCCTGATTGCCTTACTTTTTACAACCAAACGCGGCCGCCAGCTCCTAAAAGTCATCTCAGATGAAGGCATAGGTAAATTTAATAAGTGGGAAGACCTCCTGACACTTCTTGAGGATCAGCTCGCCGGCAGTATGCGAGATGAAGAGCCGGTCATGGGTGAGGATTTAAAAGAAGAAGTAAAAGAGATCAAAGCTCCCCATTCGGCAAGCTCAGGGCAAGCTACGAAGTCTGAGAAAAAAGAAGTCCTTCGGCAGGCTCAGGATGAAAAAAAGTTTGAAGAAGAAGATCAAGAAGTAGAGAAGGCTTTGGAGGATAAAAGGGGTGACTCCTCGCCAGACAATCCTTTGCGAGGTGTCTCCCCTGTAGATGAGAAAGTTGAATCAACCATCGTTGAGAAGATCGAGGAAAAAGTAAAAGAAGTCGAAGCCTTGGCAGACGAATTAAGAGAAGTTAAAGAAGCAATCGTTGAGAAAGTCGAAGAGGCGAGAGAGGAAGCTCGCGAAGAAGCCAAAGCTGAGGAGACAGTCGAGGAAGACCTCCCACTTCATAAAGCCGTCGAGCCAGAAGATCCTTCGGCAAGCTCAGGACAAGAGAATGAAGAACCTAAGAAAAAATCCCGCAGACTCTTCAAAGGCATCCGCAGAAAGTCATAATTATATTCCTTTATTCTTGACATTATTTTACTCATCAATATACACTGACTAAGATGGGAACAATAATTCTTTTTCTTCTTCAACCATTTAGTTATTTCTATGTTTGGAACCATAAAAACAAACATTATCTTTTCTCTAAATTACTGAGAGCAAATGGTGTCATGACACTAGCTAGCTTAGGGCTTTTTTATCTTTGGATTCAGAACCTAAACACTACTAAGGACCAAGAGCTGTATCAAGCAATGCAATCTAATCTACCCTTGACGCTTATTATAGGAATTTGCATGCTTGCACTCATTTCTATAGTCATCGGGTTCATCATTAAGGGTAAGAAGGTTAGCGAAAAACTGATGGTACTCTGTGTGGTTTTTTCTATTTTACTACCATACACATTAAAAGAGTTACTAACTTTTTATACATACACAACGCTTAAGGTGATTACCAGCGATCTGAAACACATAAATAATTATGATGAGGATTTCGGGAAACCGTTATCACCTGATGTCCAGTCACGATATCCCAACACATTATCAAAACAGGAGATCATCTCAATGCGTACGAGAGACAACCTAAGAAAGACAAATTTGAATCAAATAATGCAATCATTAGTGAAATATAGAAGATCGACAGGCCATCTTCCATCGGAGATTACAAGTGATTGGAAATCAATATCTAATACAGGAGTTGGCCTTTGTAGTTACCTTATTCCCATTTATATCAATAACATTCCTAATGACCCGTCTACTTACGATGATCTAAGTAATTCGTCTGTTCAAACTTGTATAAAACCTTATGATACTGGTTATCAGGTACGGGTTAATACTGTAACTAATAAACTTGAGTTATCAGCTCCAAAAGTTGAAGCAGAGAATCAACTCTTAATAACTGAATAACCCCTATTGTCTCTGCGGATTTATTATGATCTACAGCCCGTACTTGTGGATGTTGGCTTCGTGTTCTGCGTTCGTTTTGGCATAGTGATTTACGCCATTTTTATCAGTAATGTAATAGAGATAGTCAGTATCATCTGGATTAGCGGCTGCTTTTATAGCATTTATTCCAGGATTCGCGATAGGCGCAGGCGGGAGGCCAGCATTTACATACGTGTTATATGGTGAAGCGATTTTGAGATCCTGAAAAGTAAGGTCTTTTTTCCACCACGTCTTCTCGTATTGGTCGTAGCCTAAGGCATATTGTACGGTAGCATCGATCTGAAGCGGCATGCCTATGTCCAGGCGATTATGAATGACACTTGAGATCTTAGGCAGATCTTCTGCATGTCGTCCTTCACGCTCGATAAGGGAGGCAAGGGTTACGATCTGAGCTTGGGTTAGGTTCGTCTTATTAATTGTTACTTCTTTGTATCGTTGATCGAAGGTATCAGTCAGCGTCTTAACTACTGTCTGAAGTGTGGCGTTATGCGGGATGAGGTAGGTATCTGGGAAGAGATAGCCCTCGTGCTTAACGAGTTCCTGCTCCCATGAATCATCATAATCAGGCAACTTATCCTTCATGATAGCTGCTATTTCCTCAGCCCTTTTTCCTTCAGGGATCGTGACCCAGACATCCTCGACGCCTTTGGTCAGACGGATTGCAATCTGCTGACTGCTAAGTGCAGGTGAGAGACGATAGTCACCAGCTTGAATTTTTTTGTCATAGCCATTTTGACGAGCCATGATCTCAAACACCAGACTATTTTTGATCAGTCCTTGGCTCTTTAGATCTCTGGCAATTGCTTTAAGACCTGCACCTTGGGGCACGACGAACATGACCTCATTGCGATTAAGAGTATTTACTGCAGCGAGGCTGGACGTCCACCACAGGAGTCCAACGATGATCACCGCTAATATGATGAGTACTGGTACAAATTTACGCATAGTAGAGGAGCGGGAAGTGAGTCGTCGATTCCTTTGCCTCTTTAAGAAGATATTCATTGGTCGTGTAAAGTGTGTAGAGCGCATGGCCTTTGGTTACTTTCTCACCGATTTTCTTATCCAGATAAATGCCTGCCTTATGGTTACTCGGTGCACCTAGTATTTTAGCAATAACTGTCGCATTTTTGCTATTGATTTTCTTGACAGTTCCGTCTTTTTTGGCAATTACCTGGAAAGAATATTTACCAGGATGGAGTGATGAACTCTTAACGTCTGGGTCTCCGTCCTGAGCCTTAATAATTTCCATCATCTTTTTATGCGCCTGACCAGTCGCTAAGAGTGACCGAGCCCATTCGTGACCTCCGCCGAAATCTTTTTTAATTTTTTCCTGAAGAGATTTTGGACTGTCCTCAAGACAAAGATTAAGGAGTGTCCCAGCGAGGTTAAGCGCGCGTTCCTCAAGGTCAAAAGGACGATTAGGAGCTTGCTCCAGAACTAAAAGTGACTCACGTACTTCTAAGAGCGGCCCGATACCGCGTCCGGCTGGTTCATCGGTCTTATGCGTGAGGACTCTGAGCTTGATCTTGAACTTTTTAGCGAGACGTTCAAATTTATCTTTAAGAAGTTCTGCGTCTTTTTCGTTATGGACCTTTACCATCTCACCAAAAGGCAGATCGATGACGACGTGGTTACTGCCGAAGGCTATTTTTTTAGCCATGATCGAGACGAGAATCTTATCAAAACTCTCAAAGGAGAGAGGCTCCTCGACTTTGATGATGACATCATCAGCTGGTGCTAAGTTAAAGCTGCCTCCCCAGACAATACAGCCATTAGTTTTTTCAACGATCTTATAAATTTGTTCTTTGGCGAACTCGACTTTGGCCAGTACTTCCATGTCATCAGCCGTTCCGCCAGGAGTGGTGATAGCTCGACTTGAGGACTTAGGGATCTGAAAGCCAGCAGCTGCGACGATCGGGATGACGATTAGTGTCGTTCGAGTTCCTGGCACTCCACCGATTGAGTGCTTATCTGCGACGATGCCTTTGAAATGGAGCTGCTCGCCAGTCTCGACCATGGCCTTGGTCAGATAGTAGAGTTCTTGTTCACTAAAGCCTTTGGAGTAGCCAGAAGCAGCAAAGTAGGTAGTGAGGACATCGCCTAATTTCTTCTGCGAGATCTGATCCATGATGGCATAGATCTCTTTATAATTAAGTTCTTTACCAACGAGTTTTTTTTGAATGGCCTCCATGGCCTGGGTCATTTCATCCATACTCTAGTAGCCTCCGCCTCCTTTTATCTCTTCCATCGCGAGACGGAAAAAGGTCTTGATAAGGTTTAAAATGAAATAAATTCCTCCATTGATTATCCGATACACTGTCGGCCAGATAGCCTTCAAATAAGCTAGTAATCTCTCTTTATTCATTGTGTTGGGGCCTGTTGCGTTGTCTCAGGCTTGACGATACGAGCGTGTATGAGTAACCGTCTCCAGGTCGTACCAGGAGGGGTACAAGTTACTAGTATAAGATAATTGTCGTCATAATTCTGTGTGAAAAATGACGTATCTAATGGACTCGTGATAGTAATGCTATAGATTTTATAGGTATAACTCAAGTTATCGACCTGAATATCTATCTCATCACCTACTTCAAGAGTATGTGCATAAGCTAAGACGGTATCATAGTCACCTTGTTTAAATAATTGCGGCAGCGTCGAGTGGCCAAAGATTACAGCTGTGCCTTTACTCGGTGGGACTGCCGTACCGCCATATTGTACTAAGTGATGCGAGAGGTCGGTATCAACGGTCGAGACATCCAGATTGGTTAACTTTAACTTCGGTATGCTGAGCGTGTAATGCGTGACAGCGACATCGGTGTGGGCCTGCTGGATGCTTGGGTACCAGTTCTTGGCGTCAGTATAATCAACTCCTGCTAAGGTCTCAGCTGTTGACTGGAGGAGGTCTCTGAATGAGTCAGAGTTCAGCATAGTTGCTTGCGGGATGGGCGCTGCTAATTTTTGCTGGGCAAAGACAGGCTGAAGATAGAGCTGAAATGAGAGAAGCGGGAAGGAAAAGTAAGCTACCATCAACAGTCCAAAAATACACATAAGCAACCCAAACAAACGGGCAATTTTACGTTTTAACAGCGGATTTTTCTTCGTGTAGACCTTAGTCATTCGTCTGCTCAACCAAGGTGATGTGATCACTAAACCGTGGGAGTAGCTTAGGCAGGCGAGGAAGCGAAGGTGAGAGAGTAAGTTCAGCTGAGCTTACTTGATGGAGAGATTTGAGATACGTCGTCGCATCAGCAAATGACTTGCCGGTTAAGTTCTTTACGATGTCCTCGTTATTAAGCTTTGGCAGGAGTCCAGCGTTCATACTGAGTGTTGCTGTCGCTTGGTTATTTTTACCCGCCTTAACATCGGTCAGCTGTGTGGTGATGCCCTTATCTGAAAGGGAAAGATCCTGTTCATACTTCCCTTTGAGAGTTGCTTCAGCTAGCTGCTTAAGATCATCAGTACTGTAGGAAAGCGTTGTGAAAGTCATCGTTCCTTTGAGGGTTACTTTCTTTGCCTCATCCCCGACGTTATTATCAAGTGACTTTTTCGTAAGCTCAGTACTCGTAAATATTGGCAAGAGTTCCTGGCCATTGCCTGCTTTGCCTTTAAGGGCGTCTTTAGCTTCACCCTGGAGCTGATTGGTGAGATCGGAAGTCAGCTTATCTATATCTTTTTTGGCAACGACAGTGACTGTTTTTTTATATCCGCCTGAGAACGCACTGTCATTTTTAGCGGCAATGATGTTCGTACTCGTGCCTGATAGTTCAAATTTAGTACCCGAGGGAAGATTGTATTCACTTCCTATATTTTTGGCTGTCACAGTAACTGTAGCGGTGCCTGGTTTGGAGGAGATTGCGTCCCCAGATGCTGAGGCTACACTCACATCTTTATCGACGATGAAATCGAGATCATTACTCGAGGTCACGGTGCTTCCACCGGAGATCGTTTTCTTACTGTCACTATTGTTATAAAACGTTAGTGTTCCTTTAGCTTTTTCTCCGACATCTTTAGTACCAGTCGCATCGGCTGTGGCACTGCCATCGATTGAGGTGTCGACTTCTTTCGCAGCTAAGATTTTTTGGGAGAGGTCATTACCAGAATCAGTGCGAAGCGTAATATCAGTTGAGTTATCAATCTTCTTAGCATCCATATGAAGAGTTACTGTCGCTTTCACACTGGTGAGGTAGAAAATACCAAGTGCTATAAGCAGTACGACTACGACTGGAATTGCGAGTAGCTTTTTATTTCCACCAAGACTCATACCAGGAACTGAAGGGAGCTTAAGATTTGCAAATAATCCTGTTACTGTTCCCATGATGTCGGTAAAGAAAGAGGAGCCTTCTTCAGTGTCCATATCATTATCAGATTCATCAATACGACTTCTCGTAGGTCTGTCGAAATTATGCGGTACGTAATCTGATGTGCCGCCAAAGGTAGACTTGGCTACGTCATCTGGCATTGCAGCTGCAGGTTTGTGTGGGGTGACTGAGGTGATGTCCTGATCCATGACAAAGCCGAAGTTTTCTCCGCCTTTAACAGGGAGCTCAGTATCAGCTGCTTCCTCGGATGCTTCGTCAG
>CAZRDR010000058.1:0-7798 GCA_964598995.1 uncultured Gammaproteobacteria bacterium
CAATCGTCATGCGCCATTGCGGCGCGTCGTTCTCTCATCAGTGAGGGCGGCGCGCCCTCACTTTTTAGTAACAAGTGAAGTAATTGAATTTAAGAATTTGTCCTTACTAAATTTCTCAGCCCGAGCCCGACAATCCTCACTCTTAAATCGTTTTTTGTCAAAGAGTTTTAATTGTTCTTTCAAGCTCTCTACTGTTAACTGATCAAAAAAGAGACCAGATACATTCTCCTCAACTGTTTCCTTCACTCCACCGGAACGGTAAGCAATTACTGGTGTCCCTTGCCCCATCGCCTCAACTGGCGTGATCCCGAAATCCTCATCTTCTGAGGCAAATAAAAATGCTTTCGCACCCGCCATGAGGTCAAGCTTTTCCTGATCGGTGACCTCACCAACGAACTCTGTCTTCTTCCCACTCATTCGCTCTAACTCCTCACCGTAACCTGCGAATGCTTTACCAAAGACTTTAAGAGGTAAATCCAGTTCTTTACACGCTTTGACAATGATATCGACATGCTTGGCACGCGCAAGCCTGCCGCCTGTTAAGAAATACTCACGCTTTTGCTTATCCTTCGCTGCAGGGGAGAGGTCAACTGGCGGATAGATCACGAGAGCATCTTTGCGATAGAATTTCTGGATACGTCCCCTTACCTCTTCCGAATTAGCGATATACTGATCGACATTTTTAGACGCATTGAAATCGACCATACGCAGAAAATGATTTAAGGTCTCACCTATCACTCGCAAAAATGCATTATTCTTCCACTGTCTGGCAGTGGCATAGCCATAGAGATAGCGAGGCGGTGTGTGACAGTAGCAGTAAAGCCGAGCAGTCCTTTTATTCAGCGTATTGGGGAAATAAGCACCCGTGGCTGACGTGATGATCACATCGTAACGGCTGAAATCAAACGATTTGAAGGCCCAAGGCGTTAGGAGTCGCATCGGACTCATTAACTTTGCTTTAAAAGGAATGTATTGCAGGAAGGAGGTATGGATCTTCCAGTCTTTAAAACGCTCTCTGTGAGGCCCTAAGTAGGAAGGTAGAAAGACTGAGGTATAGACATCAGCCTCAGGAAACGCTTCATGCAGTGCCTCAAGGACTCGCTCTGCGCCGCCGTATTCCTTCAGATAGTCATGAACTAACGCTACTCTCATAACAAGCCCATCTGACCATTATCATCTGGGATCTTCTTTTTCGGCTTCTCAACGCGTGGATAACGCGCATCAAGCCTTGTAATCAGACTCTTAAAGTTATGTTCCTCAAAGCCTTCTCTAAGTCCCTCGATATTCAGATCTGCTGTCTTACACGTCTCTAAGTTCAGATGCACAGGCGCATCGGTAATAATGGTCGCCAGTTTTTTAGCTAAGGCTCCTTGCTCAGCATCGGTTGCCAGTTTTAACGCAACTTTTTCAGGTAGCTCGCCAATGCGCTCGTAGAGTGCTTCAAACGTCCCGAATTTCTGAAGTAAGGTCGATGCTGTCTTAGGTCCGATACCAGTAATGCCCGGATAGCCATCAGAAGCGTCCCCAATGAGTGCTTTATAGTCGATAAATTGACTCGATTTGACTCCATACTTATCCTCCACCATAGCTTCATCAAAAAGCGCAGTCTTGGTCATACCGGTAATCAGCATGAGAACTTTGGTCCGTTCATTGACGAGTTGGAGCATGTCCCGATCCCCCGTTACGATGACAACTTCGATGTTTGGATCCATCTCAACTGCCTGACGCGCATACGTCCCGATAACATCATCTCCTTCATAGCCATCTGCGAAAATAATATGCAACCCCATCTTATCGAGCAGCTCGTCGATCAACCCAACTTGATCTGAAAGGTCACTGGCCATAGGTGGACGATGCTCATGGTAGCCTGCGAAGAGCGCCTGTCTAATCGTTGGCTTAGAGCGATCAAAAGCGACGACGATGTAATCAGGTTTCTGGTCTGATAGGACAGTCAAAAACATCGAGAAAAAGCCATAGACCGCATTTACTACCTGACCATTACTATTGGTGAGTCCTGGCATGGCGTGGTAAGCCCGGTGAAGAAGGGCTGAGCCATCAATGAGGACGAGTTTTGCCATGGAGTTATTGTAACACAGAGATTTTAGGCTTTAGCCTTTGCTGGAACGGGAGCAACTTTAGGACCAACGAGCTTGGTAAAGTCATCTGCGTCAAGTGTCTCGACTTTGAGGAGCTCTTCTGCGATCTTATCAAGCTTGGTATGTAAGTCACTCAAGACTTTGACGGCCGATTTGTACCCAGCCTCAATAATCTTGCTTACTTCCTCATCGATCTTTGCTCGCATCTCATCTGAGAGTTCATCTGATGAGTAAGGTGACTCCTTCTCGATATCAAGAGTAAGTGGACCCAAATCACTCATGCCAAACTTCATGACCATAGCGCGAGCTACTTGAGTTGCTTTCTCAATATCATTTGACGCACCGGTCGTGATCTCACCAAAGATCATATCCTCAGCCGCTCTTCCTCCCATCATGACAGCGATCTGCTCGATAAGGCGACTCTTCGTCTCGTGAACGCGATCAATATTCTCCATCATGGTATGGCCTAAAGTCATACCGCGTGAAACGATACTAATGCGATGAACAGGGTCCATATGCGGCATCTGCCAGGAGACGAGCGCATGTCCAGCCTCATGATACGCAGTCATGCGGCGATCTTCCTCTGACTGGAGACGCTTTTTTTCAGGGCCGATCTTCACTTTAGTTGCTGCTTCCTCCAGATCATCCACATCAATTGCCTTTTTGTTAAGACGAGCAGCCAGGATCGCAGCCTCGTTAAGCATATTTTCAAGATCCGCGCCTGAGAAGCCAACGGTTCGCTTGGCGACCTTATCCCAATTGACATCCTTAGTAAATGGCTTGCCTTTAGCATGAATCGTCAGGATCTCTTTACGGCCTTCAACATCTGGTAACTCCAGACTCACTCTGCGGTCAAAACGGCCAGGACGAACGAGAGCCGGATCGAGGACATCTGGTCTGTTGGTAGCTGCCATGACCACGATCTGCTCATTTGGCGTAAAGCCATCCATCTCAACGAGGATCTGATTTAAGGTCTGTTCACGCTCATCGTGTCCCCCCATCAAACCATTGCCTCGCTGACGGCCAATCGCATCGATCTCGTCAATGAAAATGATGGCAGGTTGAGCCTTTTTCGAAGTATTGAATAAGTCTCGTACACGGGAAGCGCCGACACCAACGAGCATTTCCATAAACTCTGACCCTGCCATACTGAAGAACGCGACATTGGCCTCTCCTGCTGTTGCGCGCGCGAGTAAGGTCTTACCAGTTCCAGCTGGACCGATCATGAGAACACCTTTAGGAGTACGTGCTCCCATGGCTTTATATTTCTGTGGATTACGCAAGAAATCGACAATCTCAGTTAATTCCTGCTTCGCCTCATCTACGCCTGCGACATCGTTGAAAGTTACCTTGGGCGTATCTTTGTTATAAAGCTTGGCTTTGGATTGGCCAAAAGAAAAGATACTTTCCTGCGTACCGCGTGCCTGACGGAAGATGACATAGAAAAAGCCGACCATAAGGAGAACTGGTAAGACAGCTCCTAACAGGTTTACCCACCCACTCATCGTCGAGAGATCTTTAACTGTGACTTTGACATTTTTATCTTTGAGTGAGGCTCCGGCATTGTTAAATAGTGAATAGACATCAGCCGATGGCTCTTTATACGCTTCAATCTGATTGCCATTTTTCTCAGTAGCGGTTAACTTATCGCCATCAACGACAATCTGTGTAACATTCCCCTTCTTCACATCAGAAATAATGTCTGAGACTGAGACTGATTTAGCATTACTGTATGGGGTACTAAATGCTCCAAGAAGAAGTAAGGCGATAATAACTAGAAAGCCATAGAGGAGGATATTTTTCCACGACGTTTTTACTTTAAATTTAACTATCTTATTTTTCTTACCAGAAGAGGATGGTTTCCTGCCATTTGAAGCCATAGAATCAATCGAGTATAGCAAATAACTATACCCAATGCTAGTCCTGCCTTAAGAGATTTGCAGTCAGGTGCCTTACACTTCAGGGAGAGAGATTGTGCCCTCAACATAAATAATTAAACCGTCTTTGGCCATAGCTGAGAGGATCATTTCAAGACGTCCTGACTCAATCGGATTTCGCTCTGCAAAGTAATCTAAGAGTCCTGAGAAGGAAATATGTTTTACGTTAAGCAAAAGTTTAATTGTCTGGCCGCGATAGTAGCGATTTGAACTTAAAAAGTGAGACTGTTTGGGCACAGGGATTTTCTTGTCCTTCATAGCTATGGCACTATAATCCATCAAAGCTTGATTCCACTCATATGCCTTCCCTTCTGGCAGTATCTTAAAGGCTACTTTTTCAAGTATCTTTTCATCAGGTAAGACGCCGTTAAAGAACTCATGAGCGATGACCTTGCGGATATTGGTATCGATAACCGGTATTTGAAGATTAAAGGCAAAGCACGCGACTGCTGAGGCGGTGTACTTCCCAAGTCCTGGGAGCTTTAGCAGCTCGTCAACAGTTGTAGGGAACTGACCGTGATAATCACTCACAATCTTTTGCGCAGCTTTCTGAAGATTCAACGCTCGTCTGTTGTAACCTAGCCCTGACCAGTAACGTAAAACCTCACTAATCGGAGCTTTGGCCAGATCCTCAACTGTCGGGAACCTCGTAAGCCATGCTTCGTATTTAGGCACGACTCTTGAGAGCTGTGTCTGCTGCGACATGACTTCACTGATTAAAATCCTGTAGGGATCACGCGTCTGACGCCAGGGCAAACTACGCTTATTGGTTTTATACCAGTCCAAAATCTTTTGTTGGAATGACTCTAAATGCTTAGGGGTTAACTCCATGCAGGGATTATAAGCTCAAAAAGCCCATTTTACTCTTCACTTCTCTGATCGTTAACTGCGCTTGTGCTCGACAGCGCTCAGCGTGACTCGCTAAGATCTGATCAAAGACCTCTGGATGCTCTTCATAATATTTACGTTTCTCCTGAATCGGCTCTAATTCCTTAAAAATGGCCTCAGCAAGTTCAGCTTTCATATCGCTGTATCTAATCTTTTTATCTTTATAATCGATAACGTACTTGTGATGGAGGTCTTTACCACCGAACAAATACATCAGCGTAAAGAGATTAGCCACGCCACCAGTGGTGGGGATCTGACCGCCGACCGTACCACTATCTGTTGGGACTTTGGCAAGCTTTGACTTAATCGCTTGAAGATCATCAGTGAGATTGATAAAACTGCCTTCGACTGATTTACTCATCTTCCCTTCGCCAGTTAAGGACGGCACGTACTCACCAACTGTCTTAAAGCGCTGTGGCTCAGGGAAGGTCTCGCCGTAGACTCTGTTGAATTTACGGACTATCTCACGCGTTACTTCTAAATGAGGCTCCTGGTCGATCCCAACTGGGACTAACTCACCTTTATAAAGCATGATGTCAGCTGCCATGAGGATCGGATAGTACAGCAGTCCCATGTTCACGTACTCTGGATGCTGGGCCTTCTTATCTTTATAGGTAGGCAGATCTTCAAGACGTGATACGGGATAAATTGTGCCGAGGTAGTATGCCAGTTCCATATGCTCTGGAACGAATGACTGCACTTCAATAAGACACTTCTCAGGATCAAGTCCTGCGCCTAGATAGTCTAGGATCACACTACGTGTTGCTTCCTTGAGCGTCTCCTTCTCATATGGCGTCGTGATCGCGTGCAGATCTACGACAGAAAAGACGCAGTCGTACTCGTCTTGAACCTGGAGCATCCCCTTCACAGCTCCCATATAGTTGCCTAAATGGAGCCTGCCGGTCGCTCTTATTCCTGAATATACTTTTTTCTTATTCATAATTTTAATTGCATTATATACTACAGTTTCGAAAATGAGGAGGATGGAATGACTGATCGGCCGGGGCGAATCCCCGACCGATCACGTCGTGAACGCTCTAGTTGTCGGTCCAGCCGCCGTAGCTCCTGTCCGGAACGAACTCCGCTTGCGGTTGCCAGCCTGACTCCTGGTCGGAGCCTGACTCTTCTTGCTCGAGAGGTAGCACGGGCTTGATGATCAAGCACGCCAGCGTCTCTCCGAACAGTTGGGCAATCACGCGCAGAACGCGTCCGTCGTCGAATCCGACTAAGAGCTCTTGCGGCTGCCGCAGGAATTTCCCCGTCGACTCATCGACGCCTTGGATCGCTCCGCTTGAGCACTCCAAGAACGTCGAACCGTTCGACTGGTCCAGTCTGGCTCCTGTTACGGGGATCGATTCCGCGTTGAGCTGAACGATCATGACGAATCCTCCGGTGACAGAGCTTGCGCTCCATCCTCCTCTAAATTGTTAAACGGCTGTGCCGCGTATTCGAGCGCTTCGTGCCCGACTCGCATCACTTCCGTGAGGCCTAACAAAAAAGCCCTTGTAAAACCACAATTGAGTTGTGATCTTACAAGGGCCAAATAAAATGGCGGTGCCACCTTGCTTTATTTTCCTATAAAAAATGCTCCCTTAGGGAGCACATCAAATATAAGAAAACCTTATTTCTGACGTGCGTAATTCCTTGCGGACAATTCACGTTGCTTGTCTTTTTCGGTTTCGCCTCCGTGCATTATGTATTTTGCGATAGCTCATCGGTTCCAAAATTCCGAATCAACGCTATGAACGTATTATAGCTAACTGAGGAGATTTGTCAAATCACGCAGCTCGTCTCAAGAGTCGTGAAGCAACTGTCGCAGCCTTACCAAATAAGCCTCGCTTGGGAGCAGGTCGTTCTGCAGGCTGGACTGATGCGGGTGGAGCGCCATAATCCACTGGTGATTGTGGCTGGACAGGAAGCGACGAAATATTTTTCGGCATATCTGGAAAAGCTTTTTCAGTTTTAAGATCCTGGAGCTTTGTTCTAAATGCTGGGTGCTCGCTGATGGAGGTTGGCTCTGCTGCTTGTGCAACCGGCTCAGGAGTAAGTGATTTCTTTACGGCGAAACTCCCATCGGCGTTCATCTCTCCACCACGGACATTATCATCGAACAACACATCCATGGCTGAAGCTATAGCAGCATCACCTTGTGGCTGAACCTTTGGAGACTCAATTGGCTGTACTAGGGGTTTTTCTACAGGTGTTACAATTGTAGGTTCAGTCTGTACATTAACTGGTTCTAGGGATACGCTTGCTAGTTGCTCTACAGGCGACGAAACAGGTGCTGTTTCTGGCTGTGGAGTTTGTACCTGAGTCTCAAATGGTGATGGTTCAGGTCTACCTGTGACACTCGGATCGCCTACTTTCGTCTGCTGGAGACGTGCCAACTTACCTCTGAGGTCCTCTTGTAAAACATCCTGACGGAGCTGTTTGTGAGCTTCTAAAACCTGTGCTCGTGACGGTTCTGTTGCCTGAGGAGTGGGAGCTTGCTTATTTCTCCCAAAAAACTTGCCTAACTTTGAACCGTGTCCGCCGGCGTCTACTCCACCCTCCATACCACCACTATAACAAGGTAGCGCGGGACTATGCAAGCCAAGCGTCTTTGAGGTTCTCAAATGAGCCATCAAGGATCGACTCACGGATCTTTTTAACCATATTCACGATGAAATAGACGTTGTGATACGAGCCGAGTCGCTGCGCGAGGAGTTCATCAGCGACGAAGAGATGCCTTAAGTAAGCTTTGGTATAGTTCTGACAGGTAAAGCAGTCACACGTCACATCAATTGGTGAGGTATCGAGTGTGTACTGTGCGTTCGTGATCTGGAGGGTAAAGTTATTTTCTTTCCGTCCCCCAGAGGAAGGAGAAATGTACAAATT
>CAZRDR010000059.1:0-3703 GCA_964598995.1 uncultured Gammaproteobacteria bacterium
TCTTATGGCTCAGTTTACAACCTCATGTATTTAGTCCTTGGTGTTGGTTTTACCATTTTGTAGACTGCGTTTGTTTTCAATCCAAAGAAAATCTCAGAGGAGATGCAAACACAAGGTGGTTTTATCCCGGGTGTCCTCCCAGGAACACATACTGCTAACTATCTGAATTACATCCTCACACGCTTAACACTCGTTGGAGCTATTTTCTTAGGCGTTATTGCGGTTATGCCATCAGCAGTACGCGGTATTACTGGTATCCAAAACTTAGTTCTTGGCGGCACAGGTATTTTGATCGTGGTCAGTGTTATTCTTGAGACATATAAGGCAATTGAAGCACAGTTAGTCATGCGTAATTACGAAGGATTTTTACAAAAATAATATGAAGATTATTTTAATTGGAATTCAAGGAGCAGGTAAATCAACACAGGGTAAGTTGCTCTCTGATAAATTGCATATTCCTTATTTATCAACAGGGCATATTTTCCGTGAGCTTGCGAAAGAACATACACCTCTTGGGCGTTATATTAAAGAGACGATGAATGCTGGATACTTAATCCCAGATGATAAGACACTTGAAATCGTGACAGAGTACCTCCATCGCGACGAGTATAAAAATGGCTATATCTTAGATGGCTTCCCTCGTACTACTCATCAAGCCGAAGCATTTGAAAATGGCGTAGATAATGTTTTTTACCTTAAAGTATCGGATAAAGAAGCATTATGGAGACTTTCCTATCGCGCTATGAATGACGCTGAAAGTCGTGAAGATGATACGCTTAAAGCAATTAGAAAGAGAATCGAATTATTCCACAGTTTGACGGAGCCAGTAATTGAGCATTATCGTCATCATCATAAATTAGTTGAGGTTGATGGAGAGCAAGAAATCGAGAAAATCCACCATGAGATCATGAGCCATATTAAAAAGGCTTAACCTCTCCCATGAGACAGCAACACATCATTGGTATCGCAGGCGCTTTCGGAAGCGGGAAAACAACAGCTTCACAACTTCTTGAAAATCTCGGATATCAGCGTATTAGTCTAGGACAGTTTCTTGAGGAAGAGTTAGTAGCACGAGGTGAAAAAGAGATTACCAGAAAGAAGTTACAGGATATAGGCAATGAGTGGCGAGTGAAGTACGGGAACGATGTCTTAGTCAGAAAAGCGCTCGATTTAGTGCGTCAGAATAATTGGGAAAAGGTCGTTATCGAAGGGTATCGCAACAGCGATGAAGTTTTGACACTTCGAAAATCAGGACTGGCTGTTCTGATCTCACTTATCGTCAATCGCGAGACACGCTTTAGAAGACTTAAGCAATTAAAAAGACGTGAGAAATTAACTAAAGATCTTTTTGATGAGTTGGATAACAGAGATTTGGGCATTGGCGAAGGTGAGCATGGTCTCCAGACAGCAATTTGTATCGCTATGGCAGATGTCTTTATCGAAAATAATGGGACAGTCAGAGGTCTGGCAACGAAATTGAGAAAAATAGTTAAAGAATATGAATAACCAATACACAATCGCAATCGATGGTCCAGTTGGTTCAGGGAAAGGCACATTATCAGTTGCCTTAAGTGAGCGACTTGGCATTTTATACCTCTATACAGGTGGGATGTATCGTGGGTTAACGCTTGCTTGTTTACGCGCAGGGATTGATCTTCATGATGAAGATGCTGTGCTTGAGGTACTGAGTAATTGTAATTTACATCTAAAAGTAACCTCAGGTCAGACAGTAATTTTCTTAGGCGATGAAGATATTTCAGAGAAGATCATCAGACCAGAGGTCAGTAATAACACGCCAATTATCGCTGCTCACCCAAGAGTTCGAGAAGAAATGGTAAAGCGTCAGAAAGATTTAGTCTCAGGTCAAAGTTCAGTTATCGAAGGACGTGATATCGCGACAGTCGTTGCGCCAAATGCAGATGTAAAGATTTTTTTAAACGCTTCACTTGAGGAAAGAGCGCATCGCAGGTTCAAGCAATTCCAGGAACGCGGAATAAATAAAACGTATGAAGAAGTACTATCCGATACAGAGGAGCGAGATCGAAAAGATATGGGCAGGGACGATTCCCCTCTTCATTATGCGAAGGATGCCATCGAGGTAGATACCACAAATGATACGATCGATCAGACGGTCGAGAAAGTTATGCAAATACTGAAGGAGAAAGGCCTTATATGATTCATATTAAAAACGCACAAGAAATTGAGAGTATGAAAAAAGGTGGGCATATGCTGGCTGTAGCCTTAAATGAAGCATTGTCTTCAGTTAAGCCTGGCATAACTGAAGGAGAACTCGATAAGATCGCCGAAAATTCTATCCGTAAGCAGGGTGGTAAACCAGGTTTTATGGAGGTTCCCGGCTATAAGCATACGATCTGTACTGCGACGAACGAAGTAATCGTCCATGGTATCCCTGGTAACTATGCGCTTAAACGAGGGGATGTCATTTGTATTGATTGTGGTGTCTATCTCGATAACCTCCATACCGATATGGCAGACACCGTTGTCGTCGGTGGCGACGCTGCAACCACTCCTGAAGTAAAGGAGTTCTTAGAAACAGGCAAAAAAGCTATGTGGGAGGGGATAAAACAAGCTCGTGCAGGGAATAGGGTCGGACATATCTCAAAAACGATTCAGGATATAGTCGAAGGAAAAGGCTATAGTGTCGTTAGAACACTTGTAGGGCACGGTGTCGGAAAAGAACTCCACGAAGAACCAGAAGTCCCGGGGTATTTATACGGCAAAATCGAGCGAACTCCATTACTTAAGCCAGGAATGACCATTGCTGTTGAAGTAATTTATGCCATGGGGTTACCTGATGTCGTCTATGCCAATGATGATGGATGGACGATTAAAACAGCTGATGATAGTCTGTCTGCAGTCTTTGAACGAAGTATTTTGATTACTGAGAGCGACCCGATAATCATGACTGCCTAACCAGTTGCTCTTTTGAGGCTGGTTTGCTATAATCATCGTACTTGGCGCGAATACGTCCTGCTATTTTGATTCGCGAGCATTGACTTTGGTAGAGTTAGCCATAAAAAAGTTACTTTCCAATAGAAAATGTGAATAAAATAGCGGTGAAAGTTCGCGTTTATTCGTGATTTATGGCTCATCAAGGTTCAATTGAAAAAGAAGGGGTAGTCAAAGAGGCATTGCCTAACACGTTACTTCGTGTAGAACTAGAGGATGGTTCAATAGTTCTCTGTCATCTTTCAGGAAAAATGAGAATTCATTTTATTAAGATTCTCCCTGGAGATAAAGTTCGAATCGAAATGACGCCTTACGATCCAGGTAAGGGTAGAATTACCTATCGAGTCAGATAAGTAAAGTATGGAGGTCTATTATGAAAGTTCAAGCAAGTGTCAAAAAACGATGCAATAAATGTAAAGTAATTCGCCGTCGAGGTGTTGTGTTTATTATTTGCACTACGCCAAAGCATAAGCAGCGTCAAGGATAAATTCTATGCGTATTTCAGGAGTAACATTACCAGACAACAAAAGAGTAGATATTGCACTTACCTATCTTTATGGTATTGGTCGAAGTAATGTTAAAGGCGTTTTGGCTGCAGCTGAAATTGATGGGGAAGTCAGAGTCAAAGACCTTTCAGAAGAGGATCAGAAAAAGATCACCAAAGCTCTTGAGACGATTAAAGTCGAAGGAGATCTCAGAACTGAAGTAAATAGTGATATTCGCCGTCTTAAAG
>CAZRDR010000060.1:0-6559 GCA_964598995.1 uncultured Gammaproteobacteria bacterium
CTTCTTAAAGAACAGACGAGTGTTGAGCAAGACAACTCAGGCTTAGTTACGTCGATTAATAACAGAAAGGCAGATAATACTAAGCGTGAATACTGGTCATTTTTTATTAATGGCAAAATGGCTGAGGTAGGTCCTGCTTCCTATACGACCAAAGACACAGATCTTATCGAATGGAAAATTCAAACCTACTAATGCGTTATCGATTACTTCTTCCTACATTAATTATTCTCTTTGGAGTCTTAATGAGACTGATTCCTCATATGCCCAATGTCGCACCCATAACCGCAATTGCACTTTTCGGCGGGATGTATCTGGATAAAAAGTATGCATTGATTATCCCATTAGTGATCATGGTTCTATCGGATTTTTTCCTTGGCTTTCACGACACTATTCTTTTTGTCTATGTGAGTTTTCTTATTTCAGGACTGTTAGGTCTTTGGGCGCGAAGACAAAAAACAGCGGGGAAGATTTTAGTCGTGACAATTATGGCCTCAGTATTTTTCTTCGTGATGACCAATCTTGGTGTCTGGTTAGTCGGGCATATCTATCCACGTACCACCAAAGGACTTATTGAATGCTTTTTAATGGCACTGCCATTTTTTCGCAATACTATATTTGGCGATCTTTTGTATACAACGACATTTATTATTTTATTTGAGTTTTTAGAGTACCTCGTCAAAAGGAGGATGCCAGCTCTGGCGAAAGGACAGTAATGCCAATTTACACACGGACTGGAGATAAGGGCCAGACCTCACTTTTTGGCGGGACGCGAGTCCTGAAATCAGACGATAGAGTTGACACCTACGGTACGATTGATGAGTTGAATAGTCTGTTGGGTCTTGTCGTAGCCAATATCGAGACCAAACATAAACGCCTTGCCAAAGAACTTGAGGGTATTCAGCATGATTTATTTGATATCGGTTCAAATCTCGCCAATCCGAAAGCAAAACCTATTTCACGATTGCCTGAGCGAGTCGTGGAGTTTGAGAAAAGGATCGATGAAATGACTGCCAAAATGCCTGAGCTGCATAATTTTATTCTCCCTGGCGGTGGGAGAGTAGGTGCGAATCTCCATCAAGCTCGCACTGTTTGCCGCAGAGCTGAAAGACGCTTGATCGCACTCATCCAGCATGAGGAGATAGACGAGCAGGTCATAAAATATGTCAACCGCTTATCTGATTTACTTTTTACTATGGCACGTTTTGTGAATCATAAAGAAAAGAAAAAAGAGACAATTTGGATTAAGCGAGTGTAGAGCTTGCTTCGGGTGAATGGAGTGGAATTCTCCAACTGTGCCGCAACTGTAAAGTCAGATCCCCGTCATTTTCTTCCGAGCAGAAGTAGTTACATACTCCTCGGATCCTGCGGCAGGCTCAGGACAAGTGAGGAGTTTTTTTATGGAAAAATTAGGTGGAACATCAGTTCTAGATAGACCAGAAACATATAAAAGGCCAACAAGTATGTTGGTTCAGATATCAGATAACTCCGGCCAGGTCAGGCAGCCTGAGGGCTATACCATTACAAAAAATGGTATTCAGGCTGAATTTAATTTTGGGCGAGAGATAGCGAATATCGATCGCATTAGATCAGATTTCGATCGTAAAAATAACGTCAATACGCGAAATCGTTTACTCTCCTGGGATCCGGTAAAGTCGCGCAATCGCGCCGAGCAGTGTCAGACAGATGAGGAACGCGATGCATGGAAGGGAAATGAACTCGATGAATTAACGACGACGTTACGTGAGCGATATAACGCCTTAGAGAATCCGATGGATTTGTATTTTGATGAAGAGGGTCATATGCGTAATAAAAAATTTCCAACAGATACCATAGAGACTATCCTTCGACGTGGAGTAGCCTATCAGGAAACACACGGCTCAAAGGAATTAGAACGTGAACGAAGTGAGGTAGTGGGAATTTTACGGATCGAAGAAGATTTTAATTCTCAGGATGCTCAAGATGGCGATACCAGACTTATTTTCTCACCTCCTGGCATGGTCAAGGATAGCCCGTATACCAAGCATTTCGTCGATAAATATACATTGCGAATAGATGAAGTAACTGGTAAGAAAAGAATCGATGCGAAGCGATTTGCGACGATTATGGATTATGAGCAGTACAGAGAGGCTGCCGTAGCGCTTGATCCTGAGTATTTTACGGGTGAGGAAGGACCATTGGACGCAATTCTACTGAGAAAGCCAATTAATCTGGATGGGTTTGGAGATATCGATGGATTACTCGATGATTTACTTACGTTTGACCCTGAAGCGCTTAGAGGCTATGAATTTGAGATCATTAACCAGATCTGTGAGCCGGTTAAGCCATTTCTTATTCATGCAGTACTTGAGTGGAATCCTAAACTTATTGCTTGGACCCTCAATACGATGCTGCATATAGGGGATGAGGCGGAGACACTTCTGAAAAATGGCGATATAGAAGGTTTACAGGCACTCCTCACCTGGAGTCAGTCACTAACGCGTGAGGATATGTTCCAGGAAATTCGTAGACGCGGTAAGATGCGAGTTGAGGATCGTAAAGTAGGTTGTGGCGACTCAGGTAGTTTGGATAATAGTGTAGGTAAATATGGTATCGGCGGAATTGAGAATGACCCAAATCTTCGCTGTTATGACAAAGGTTGTAGCATGATAGCTGCTCATTTTCATTGCCCAGGCGAAAAAACAGTACGAGTTGAAGACGAAAGGCGAGTAGTTCGTAAAAAAGTTCTGTGTAATGAAGCAATTCGTGTAGGTAAAGGAATTACGAGTTGTCCGACCTGCGGAGAGGGAAAACGATGTTAAGTGACGAAGCAACCTTAAAAGAGGGGAGAGATTTTTATTATGATGAGAACGACTTAATCGTTCTTACTAAAGAGTTTTTGCTTAAACAGGGCTATTGCTGTGGTAATAGGTGTCGGAATTGTCCGTACGGCAATGCACCAGTTGATGACGAATAATGGTTGAGTTGAGGCTATTTGTCGTTGTTTGCCTTACATAATCATGCTAAGATAAATTTAATGGATAGTACAACTCAACCAGTCCAACTACAGCAGTCTGTGCCGCCTACACAGGCAATTCCTCAGGTACAACAAGTAGCTGCTCCTCAAACACCAGTTCCTGTCGTGCCTATCTCGGATCAACCGCTGACGCTTGATCCAAATATGCTCTCGACACCTGCTCCTCAGGCACAGGCAACCCCCCAAGTCTCCCAACAGCCTGTACAGCAACCAGTCCAACCGACGGTTCAGCCTCAACCTATCCAGGCTCCACAGTATCCAGTCAGTGGTCCTCATAAAGAGGCGATGCCAGTGAGACAGGCGCCGGTTGCAGAGTATGTGAGGCCGACAGAAGTCGCTCCGGTTTTGCAGCAGGAAGTTGCAGAGGCTGGGGTTGAGGTAGTTCATAACCCTGAGCAGCCGCAACTAACCCCTGAGCATAAAGCAGTTGGTATTGAGCACGCTAAAGAAGCTGTGCCAGTGACTATACCGATGCAGCCGAGTATTCAATTGCCGTATACCCCCTCCCAAGTTCAGGAAATTGAGAAGAAAGTACCAATTTCTGAGTCAAAGCATTGGCTGGCAGTTTTGACAGAGTACTTAATGAAAAAATTACAAGGAGTGACAGCAAAGTAATGGATTTACAGACATTATTACTAGGATTTTTTGGGGTAGTTTTTGGCTTGGCCTTTTTAGGCTTTGGCAGCGTTATTGGTTTTCGGATTTTTACGCTCTGGATGCGTAATCGGCATCGTGAGCACGAGTCAGTAACTTCAGTTCTGCTGCAGGTTTCGATGCCTCGAGATAATGAGGTAAAAATCGATGCGGCTGAACAGTTATTTGCTGGTCTCGCAGCGCTCCATAAAAGTAAAAAACGAGATTATTTTAAGCATCAGACGCATATTTCCTTTGAGATCGTCGGCATGCCTGGTGATATCAGGTTTTACATTAACGTGCCAGCAAATGTGCGTGATTTCGTCGAAAAACAGATTAATGGAGCCTATCCTGAAGCGGAAATTGTCCAGGTCAATGACCCAGCCGCTAAGCAGAAAGACGGCAATACGATAGCAGGGGAGTACAACATCTTCTCAGAGACGGGCAAGGTAGCCTTTGCCTCAGTTGCTTTAAAAGACAGTGAGTATAAGCCAATTAGAGTCTATAAAGATTTAGCTGTTGATGGCCTGGCAACAATTACTTCAGTTCTAGCTAAGATGGGAGAAGGGGAGGGGGCTGCAATTCAGATACTGGTTGAGCCATCAGATAATCACTGGAAAAAAGAAGGCCGCGAGTATATCGCACATCTTAAAAAACAGGAGTCTAACCCTGAAAAGGCAACCTATACTTCAGATGCTAAAGAAATAGAGGCAATTGAAAATAAACTGAGTAAGCCAGGCTTTCACACAGTCATTCGCATTGTTGTCTCAAGTAGCACTAAAGAAGCAGCTGAGGCTCACTTAACCAACATGATTAATGCCTTTGGTCAGTATGCTGGAGCCAACAAGTTTTATAAAAATAGGCATTGGTTTAAGGGTTTATTTGTCACCGACTTTATCTATCGCTACTTTCCACTCCGTGGTCAGACATCGGTTCTCTCAAGTGATGAGCTCGCGACGATCTTTCATTTCCCTAATAAAAGTGTTCAGACACCAGGTATCCATTGGGTGAACTCAAAGCGTGCGCCTGCTCCAGCGAACATCCCAACTGAAGGACTTTATTTGGGTAAGAGTGTTTTTAGAGGTATTAGTAAGCCTGTCTTTATTGGAAAATCTGATAGACAGCGCCACATGTATATCATCGGAAAGACAGGTACAGGAAAATCTGAATTCCTCAAACAGATGATTATGCAGGATATCAAAAATGGGGAAGGGTTAGCGGTTATTGATCCTCATGGTGATTTAATTGAGGATATTCTTCAGCTGATGCCGCCAGAGCGAGCAGAGGATGTCATCCTGTTTGATCCTTCTGATCTGGATCAGCCGTTAGGCTTTAACATGCTTGAGGCACAGAATGAGCAGCAAAAGCACTTAGTCGTAACCTCAGTGATCGGCTTGATGTACAAACTCTTTGATCCTAACAAGACAGGTATCATCGGTCCACGCTTTGAACACGCTGTGCGTAACGCGATGCTGACCTGTATGTATCAGCCAGGCGCGACGTTCATGGAAGTGGTGCGTGCTTTAACAGATCAGAATTTCGTGCAGGAGTTACTGCCTAAGGTTGAAGATCCAGTTATTAGGCGCTATTGGACTGATCAGATCGCCCAGACGAGTGACTTCCATAAATCTGAGGTTCTTGACTATATCGTCTCAAAGTTCGGACGCTTCGTTACCAATAAGATGATCAGAAATATCATTGGGCAATCAGAAAGTGCTTTCAATTTCCGACAGGCCATGGATAGTCAGAAAATTCTCTTAATTAATCTCTCTAAAGGTAAAATCGGCGAGGAGAATTCATCATTCTTAGGCCTCGTACTCGTGCCGAAGATCTTAGTTGCTGCCATGAGTCGACAGGATATGCCAATGGATCAGCGTAAAGATTTCTTCCTCTATGTCGACGAGTTCCAGAATTTCGCGACACCTGATTTCGCGCAGATTCTTTCTGAGGCTCGTAAATATCGTCTCAACCTTATCGTTGCGAACCAGTTCGTAGGTCAAATGGAAGAAGAAGTTAAAAACGCTATTTTTGGTAACGTCGGTACCATCGCTTCATTCCGTGTCGGTGTGACTGACGCGAATTATCTGCAGCATGAGTTCCAGCCTACCTTCCAAGAGGCAGATCTGATTAATATTGATCGCTTTAATTGTTATATGCGTACCATAGTTGGTGGTGAGCCAGTACCGCCGTTTTCACTTGATACGACCAAAGATATCGCAGCAGAGGCAGCGCAGAAAGATCCAAGAGTGGCAGAACTTGTGAAAGAGCTCTCACGTCTCAAGTACGGTCGAAATGTCCAAGTCGTTGAGGCAGAAATTACGCAGCGCGCCAAGCTTTAAGTTCCACTTAGCTTCAAATTCTGGTACAATCACACTACTTAATCGGGCCTGTAGCTCAGCGGTAGAGCGCGTCTCTTATAAAGCCGATGTCGATGGTTCGATCCCATCCAGGCCCACATGAAATTTCTTGATTTTGCACTCATCAGCGGTAAATTAAAACGATTACCCCGCACCGGATGGATATTAAGTAACGTTAATGAACCAGAGAGTGTAGCTGAGCACTCATTTCGTACCGCACTTCTTGCCATGATCTTCGCGCCAAAAGTAGGCGCTGATCCACTTAAAGCCATGCAAATTGCCTTAATCCATGACGTTGCTGAAACTGAAATAGGGGATATCGTGGTCGAACGGGGGGATACAATCCTTGTCCATCCGGACGAAAAACATGAAAAAGAGTGGCAAGCTATGGCCAAGATAAGTTAGGGTATAGAGTATCCGGAGCTGCTTGAACTCTTTGACGAGTACGAACAACAACAGACAGTTGAGGCAAAATTAGTCAAGCAATTAGATCGTTTGGAGATGGCTATTCAGGCCTATGAATTTGAAAAAGAGCAGAAGCTTGATCTTGAAGAGT
>CAZRDR010000061.1:0-1902 GCA_964598995.1 uncultured Gammaproteobacteria bacterium
AATTCTTTAAGGACGCTTAGCTCAGCTGGCTAGAGCATCTCTTTTACACAGAGAGGGTCGGGGGTTCAAATCCCTCAGCGTCCACTAAAAAAACCTCCTTTAGGAGGTTTTTGTTTGGTTTATTTCAGAAAGCTTATCTCTTCTTTATTGCATCACGGACTTTGCGTACCGCGATACCAGCGACTTTTGAACCGATGTTAATAGCCGCATTGGTAGGATCTTCAGCTATGCGATTTATCTGATCTACTTTCTCATCGATCAGTTGATAAAGATCGGTGATCTTGTTTTTAATAACGATCAAGACAATACCAATAATGATCATGAGGATAATCCCCATTACCATATAGATGATGCCGAATAGATAAAATACGTCTTGTATACTCATAGACTGGATAGTAACTGTTGAGTTAAAGGATAGTATAAAGGTTAGGTAAGAAGAAAGAAAGAGGAAATGTGCCGAAGGTCAGAGTCGAACTGACATAGCCTGTTCTTCAGACAGGTGCCTTGACCACCTTGGCTACCTCGGCGAAAACGTCCTGTCATTTTACCATAGAAGAAACTTTTCAGTCCAGTCGCTGACTATTTTCTCGGTAGTTGAACTATGAAAGTAGTTCCGTGGTCGAGTTTGCTCTCAACATTAATTTGTCCGTTATGGTCTGCAACAATTTGCTTAGCAATGGCAAGTCCAAGGCCATACCCCTTTGCTCCCACCTTTGACCGTGACTTATCGGATCTAAAAAACCTGTCGAAGATTTTCTCTCGATCTGCTTTTGGGATACCGATGCCTTGATCACTGACTTTTATGACTGCAAATTTTTCTTTCTTCTTTGAAGAAATCGTTACTTCGGTGTTCTCGTGACTATATTTAATTGCATTATCAAGCAGAATTATAAATAACTCACGCAATGAGCTCTGTTCCCCGATGAGATGTGATTCTTCGAGATTTAGTGTAAAGCTAATTTTCTTCTCATCAGCAAGCGGCTTGAGTTTTTTTATAACCTCATTAAGCATCTTAGTAAGAGACAATGTCTGTATCGTTTTCTTCTTCGGTGGTTTTTTAGCTGTTGCAAGTTCGAGGAGATTATTTGAAAGATTTTGCAGGTGCACAACTTCTTCTAAATTGCTGGTAAGAACTTCTCGAGCTTCTTTTTCGGAAAGCTTTTTAGATAGGAGGGTTGCTTCGAGTTCTGTCCGCATCGAAGTCAAAGGTGTACGGAGTTCGTGGGAAGCATCTGTTATGAAGCGATTTTGCTCATCGACCATTTCTTTTATTGGTTTAAGCGTTCGACCAGCTAAGAGGTACCCACCTGCCGCGACTAATATGATAATTGCGGTATCAATATAGAGAATACGCTCTAACAGTCTTTCACGAATCTCGTGCTGAAGTGCAGGATTAAGTCTGCTGAAAATGATGCTTGGTGGCTGGCTGGGGTCCATATTTTGCTGTAAATAAATTCTTTGTCGTTGCAGACCCCTTTCGACCTCAAAACCCAGACTATTGTATGCAAGTAAGCTAAAAAAAACGGTAACGATGAGAGCAACTAGGACGTACCAGAGAGTCAATTTGAGGCGTGCTGAGTGGAACATTATGTCTTCCTTCCTATTTTATACCCAAATCCCCTTACCGTGTGGATGAGCTTATCACCGAATGCTGGTTTGTCAATTTTATCGCGGAGGTGTTTGATGTAGACCTCGACCGAATTTGGTAGCACGTCCGAGTCATAACTCCAGACGTTGGTCATGATCTGCTCTTTGGTAACGACTTTATCATGATGACGCATGAGATATTCTAAGAGCGAGAATTCTTTACTCGAGAGCTGAATTGAATGAGTTCCTCTTTTGACTTCATATGTCTGTGTGTTAAGACTGAGGTCTTCGATAGTGAGAAGTGGTGTCAGGGCT